>DATLHR010000458.1:0-15855 GCA_035539815.1 Kofleriaceae bacterium | reverse complement strand
ACCTCGAGCTGGACGGCAACGAGCGCGAGCTTCACTCGTCTCCGCCATGCGCCCCGCTGGGGCGTGGCGTCGGCGCCGGCGCTGCATTGAGCTTGTCGATCACGTCGTCGAGCTTGGCCTCGGGGATCGTGATGCGCGTCGGCATCCCGCCGCCGATCTCGAACAGGGACACGAAGTCCCAGCCCGAGTCGAACGCGGCGGCGATCGTCAGCATGCCGGAGTCGCGCACGATCGCGATCGGCGCCCTCGCCTGCCCGGCGAGCAAGAGGTCGGTCTTGTCGAACTGTCCCGCTGACCCCGCCGTGTCGACGACGGCGACCCGCCCGCGGATCGTGAACCGCTGCGCGAGCTCGCGCGTCTTGGCGTCACGCCGCTCGAACTCGAGCGCGCCGTCGCGGATCACGTCGTCGTGCGTGCCCGGCTTCATGCCGCCGACGAGGTACTGCACGACCGCGCGCTTGAGCTGGTCGTCACGGAACTTCGCGCGCAGGGCGCGATCGATGCGCGTCGCGATCGGGCCGGGCGTGCCCACGCGCGTATCGACCGCGCGCGCGTCCGCGTCGGCGCCGGCGTAGGGCTCGTTGCCGCCGAGGATCCACTTCGCCGCCGCGTACAGCCCGTCGAGATCGACGTGCGTGCAGATGCAATCGATCGGCCCCGTCTGCCGCACGAGCTCCGGCGTCACCATCTCGGGGCATGCGCCGTGCTGCGCCTTGGTCGCGAGCACGAACCGCGGATCGGCGGCGAAGTCCTGGTGCCGTTCGTGGTCGTGATGATCGACCCACGCGGCGAGCCGATCGCCGAGCCCGTCGAGGAACGGCCGCGTGATCAGGTCGAAGGACGTGCTGGTGCCGACCGTCGCCGCGAACGCGATGTCGAGCACGACGACGCGCCCGTGCAGCTTGTCCGCGCGAGGTAACACGCGTGGCGAGGCGAACCAGAGCTGCGGGAGGCGCACGCGGCGAACCTTACTACTTCGGGCAATGGAGCGTGGCGCTCCACCCATCGTGCAAGTACACCTGCCGCACGGTGCCGCGATCACCGCACTGCGCGGCGCCCGGCCCGAGCAGGCACAAGGTGCGCTTGCCGCCGGCGGCGACCAGCGCGCTCCTTCGCCCGGGTGCCACCTGCCCGAGCTGGTTGCCATCGATCCACACGTCGACCGGATCGGGGCACCGCGAGTTGTCGACGTAGAACGTCGCACGCGGCCGCGCACGCGGCGGCTGCGTCGTCGGGATCGCGGCGGGCTTGTCCTCGACGATCACGCGATAGCGCTCGGGGCTCGCGACCGCCGCGGCGAGCAGCTTGTCCGTGCACCCCACCGCGCGCAGCTCCGGCCCGAGTCCGCGCGTCCACATGGCGCGGAGCTCCGCGATGTCGGCGAGCGCGGTGCGGTACGTCTTCTTCGCCGCCTGCAGCTGCGTGCGTGCGTTGGGCAAGAGGCCCGCCGCGGCGCCGGCCTCGTCGTGGCGCGCGAGATAGCGATACGTCGCTTCGAGCTCGCTACCGAGCCGCTCGTAACGCCGCAGCTCCTGCTGCGCGCCCGCCCACGTGGGCGCGATGCGGCCGAGCGGACACGTACGCCGCGGCGGGGCCTTGACCGGCGCGTAGGGCCCCTTGCCGAGCGCACCGAGGATCACGAGGAACTGGGTCTCGTAGGCCGTGCGCACCGCCGCCATCGACGCCGCCGTCAGCGCGAACCGATCGAGCGTGTCGCTGACCGCATCGGCGTCGCCCCACGGCCGCACCACCTCGGGCGCGTACGAGACCGTGATGGCGGCGCCCGCATCGAGCGAGCTCAGCGCCCCGCGCGCCGCCGCGAGCTCGGGCGCCGCCGCGACGGCCGCGACCAGCGCCGCGCGCGCCTCGCTGCGCTGGCCCTGCTTCGCGCGCGCGACGCCCTCGAGGTAGCGAAGATGGCCGTCGGTGGGCCAGTACGCGAACGCGCGCTCGCCCTCTCCGAGTGCGGTCGCGGCGTCCCCGCGCAGCAGCTCGGCGGCGAGCAGCGCACGCCACGTCGGCAGGCTCCGCGGCAGCGCTCGTGTGGCGCGCCGCAGGTACCACGCGGCGTCGTTGGCGCGGCCTTGCCGGTACGCGATCACGCCGAGCGCTTGCTCCGCCGCCGCGGTCTGGTCGCGGAACTTCTGCAGGCCCTGGTAGGCGCGGATCGCCTCGGGCAAGCGATTCGCGTCGAGCAGCGCCTGCGCGGCCGTGAACCCGGGCAGGCTCGAGTCGGGCGCCGCCCTGCTCGCACGCGCGTACCACTCGAGCGCGCGATCGAGCTGGCCTTGACGGCGGTGGCCATCACCGATCCGTACGAGCAGCGCGAGCTCGGCTGGCCGGGCGCGCGCGATCGTCTCGAGCTCGGTGGTCGCCTTGTCCCACTCGCCGAGGGCGCCGTACGCCGACGCGAGATCGGCCTTCACGTCGAGATCCGTGGGCGCGAGCGCGGCGATCGCCTCGAGCTCGTGCACGAGATGACGCGTGTCGCTGCGCGAGGCATGGATCAGCACGAGCACGCGCCGCGCGGGTAAGTGCCCCGGCTGGTGTGCGGTGACCTGCTCGAGCTGCGTCTGTGCGGCCGCGGCCTCACCGGTCTCCCAGAGCGCGGCGCCGAGCTGATAGCGCAGCTCGAGATCCCACGGGCGCGCGGTGACGAGCTTGCGGAACAGCTCGCGCGACACCTCGTGCTTGCCGGCCTTCGCCGCGCCCATCGCCGCCGCGCGCAGCGCCTGCGGATCGTCGGGGGCGAGGTCATTCGCATACGAGAACTTGCCGGCGGCGCGCCCGACCAGCTTCGGGTCCCCGCCGGCCGCCGCTTGCGCGAGGTACAGCTCGCCGACGAGCCGCTGCGCCTCGTAGCACTTGGGATCGATGAACACCGCCTTCTCGAGGTCGCGCTCGGCGGCGGCGAGCCGCTTGGAGCGCAGCTGCTGCGCGATCGCCGGATCGAGGGGCCCCGCCTGCATCCCGCCGAGCGCGCCGGTGAGCTGCCCGAGCCCGCGCCCCATGAGGTTCACCGCATAGAGATCTCTCGCGAGCGGCCGCTCGAGCGTGGAGGCGGTGGGCTCGTCGACAGGAACGCCGGCCTTGGTCCACGCCTCGGCGAGCGCCTGCCCGAGCAGCGCGTGATAGCTCGGCACCGGCCCTTCGCGCAGCGCCTCGTGCGCGAGCACCGCCGTGCCCGCATCGAGCTTCCACACCGAGATCGCGATCCGCAGCTGCCAGTTCGGCCGCTCGACCCACCCGGTGATCACGTAGCGCGCGGCCTGGTGCTTGCCGAAGTCGGCGACGGCCGCCGGCGTCGCCGGAACCTGAAGGTCGCCGACGAACAGCGGCGCGCCCGCGGGCTCGAGCGCGAGGACCGCCTCGGTCTTGCTCGCGATCTCGAACGGCGCGCCGGCGACCATCCAGTCGAACACGTGCACGCCGGAGCGATTCTCGAACGGCACCACGGTGAACCTCGGCGGGCTCGGCCGGTACGCAGGGACGTCACTCGACTCGACGCTCGAGCTCCCGGCGGGCACCGGCGCGGTCGCGCTGCCCGCACCCGGCGCGGTCGCCGGCGTCCCCGGGACCTCGGCCGGCGGCGCCGGCTGGCCCAGCGCCACGGCGGCGCCCACCGTCAGGAGGACGGCCGCGTGCGCCCAGCGCCGAGACCTCATATGCTGAGCATACCGTGGCCGAGGACCGTGGGCCCGTCCCCACTGCCGCTCCGAAGCGCCGGCGTCGCCGCCGGCGGCGGTTGCGCGCCTTCTCGGTCCTGCGCCTCGGGCTGCTGCTGTGCATCTACGGCGCCTCCGTCGGTGCCGCGGCCCTGTACCGCGAGGTCATCGTGATGAACCGGGAGCTCAACGAGGAGCTCCCGGCGGACCTCTCGGACCTCCTCGACTACCAGCCCAACCGGAGGAGCACCGTGCTGTCGTCGGACGGCGAGGAGATCGGGGCGTTCGCGATCGAGAACCGCCGCATCATCGCGCTCGAGCGAATGCCGCCGCACGTCCCCGCGGCGTTCCTCTCTGCCGAGGATCGCCGGTTCTTTCGCCACCAGGGCTTCGATCTGATCGGCATCGGCCGCGCTGCGGTCCGCAACTTCCGCTCCGACGGCGACATCAAGCAAGGCGGCTCGACGATCACGCAGCAGATCATCAAGCAGACGCTGCTCGGCGGCGAGGAAGCGATCGGCGCGCTCGGCCTCACGCCCGAGCAGTACGAGCGCGAGGCGAAGCAGCGGAAGTACCGGCGCAAGATGAAAGAGCTGATCCTCGCGGTCCGCCTCGAGCGCGAGCTGACCAAGGCGGAGATCCTGTCGATCTACCTCAACCACGTCTACCTGGGGCATGGCGCGTATGGCGTCGCCGCCGCCGCGAACACGTACTTCGGCAAGGAGGTCGAGGACCTCACCGTCGCCGAGGCTGCGATGCTCGCGGGGCTCGTCGCATCACCGACGAAGTACGCCCCGCATCGCAACATGCAGCTCGCGCGCGACCGCCAGCGCTACGTGCTCGGTCACATGCGCGAGGACAAGTACATCTCCGACGCCGAGTACGAGGCCGCACTCGCCGAACCGATCACGCTCGTCGACGACAGCGACCTCAACCACCTCGCGTCGCCGTACTTCGTCGAGCACGTGCGCCAGGTCGCGACGAAGCGCTACGGCAACAACACGCTGTTCCGCGGCGGGCTCAAGTTCTACTCGACGCTCGACGCGCGCATGCAGACCGCCGCCGAGAACGCGCTGCGCAAGGGCCTCGAGTCCCTCGATCGTCGCCTCGGGTTCCGCGGTCCGATCGGCAGCGTCGCGCAGGCGCAGCGCGGTGCATGGACCGGCGGCCCCGCGCACCCGATCACCGGCCCGACCGACGACGTCTCGGCGCTCGCGGATCAGCTGCTCGCCGATCAGACCTACGGTGCGATGATCGTGGAGCTAGCGCGGAACGGCGGCGTCACCGTCGATCTGGGCCCCAAGCGGCTGCCGCTCGTCGACGCCGACGCCAAGGAAGTCCGCGGCTGGCGGCCCGAGCCGAAGGTCAAGGGCGGCCGGCCCGGCGATCCGGTGCGGCTGGGCGATCTGTTACCCGTGCGGCTCACCGCCGACGGCAACGCGGTCACGCTCGCCCAGCGCCCCGCGCTGCAGGGCGCGATGGTGGTGATGGAGCCGGTGACGGGCCGCGTGCGCGCGCTGGTCGGCGGCTACGACTGGACCGCGAGCCAGTTCAACCGCGCGACCCAGGCGGAGCGTCAAGTCGGCTCGTCGATCAAGCCGTTCATCTACGCGTCGGCGATCGAGGCGGGCCGCACGCCGGTCGATCGCCTGCACGATGGTCCGTACTCGGTCTCGACGGCGACCGGGACCTGGACCCCGGCGAACTACGACAACAAGTACATGGGCTCGGTCACGCTGATGACCGCCCTCGCCTACTCACTGAACACGATCTCGGTGCAGCTCGTCGTGCAGGTCGGCCTCGATCGCCTGATCGAGGTGCTGCGCGGCTTCGGTGTCCATTCTCCGATCCCGCGCCACATCTCGATCAGCCTCGGCACGCCGGACCTGACGCAGCTCGAGCTCGTCGCCGGATACGCGGGCATCGCGTCGGGCGGTCGGCGCGTCGAGCCGAGGTTCTTCGATCTCGTGACCGACACCACCGGCCACGTGGTCGAGGATCTCCGCGAGACGCCGCCGGGACCGCAGGTGATCTCGCCGAGCGTGGCCTACGTCACCACGGCGTTGATGAAGGGCGTCGTCGAGCGCGGCACCGCGAAGTACGCCCAGACGCTGGGCCGCCCGGCCGCCGGCAAGACCGGCACGTCGGCGAACTACCGCGACGTGTGGTTCACCGGCTTCACGACCGATCTCGTTGTCGGCGTGTGGGTCGGCCGCGATGACTCGACGCCGATCGGCGACAAGATCACGGGCGGCGGCATCGCCGTGCCGATCTGGGTCGAGTTCATGCAGAAGGCGCACCCCGCGACGCCGGTGCGCGACTTCCCCGTCCCACCCGATGTGAGCTTCGCGCGCGTCGAGCCGTGGAGCGGTGATCCCGCGGGCACCTATCAGGGCACGGTGTGGATGCCGTTCGTGCGCGGTACCCAGCCGAGCAAGATGCTCACGGGCGCGCAGGTCCGATCGTTCGATGACCTCGTGCCGCCGCCCACACTGCCGGCGGCGAGCGCCAAGTGTTCGTCGCTGTCCTGCTTGTGAGCATGGTAGGGTCCGCGCATGCTCCGGCGTGCCGCTCTCGCCAGCTTGTTGATCCTGGTCGCGTGCCGCACCTCGCTCGAGACCGAGCCCGACGCGCCGCCGCGGGCTGACGCGCCGGCGGTCGACATGGTCGACGCTGGCCCGTCGGCGACCTGCATCGAGGCGATGTCGCACTCCGATCTCGCGTTCATCGAGGACAAGATCTTCAAGCCCGGTTGCGTGTTCCAGTCGTGTCACGACGGCATAGGCGGCGGCGCGGGTACGCTCGACCTCAGGGCGTCCATGAGCCACGCCGCGCTCGTGAACGTCGACGCGCGCACCGATGCGGACGCGTCGCCCCCCGGCACCTACAAGCTCGTGGTGCCGATGCAGCCGACCCAGAGCTACCTGATGTTCCTCATCCGCCACTACACGGCCCAGGAAATGTCGCCAGAGGCGGGACAACCTGCCGCGGACGTGGGGTTCATGCCGCAGGACAACACCGGCGCGCTCCCGCCGCTGTGCATCGAGAAGCGCGAGGCGATCGTGCGCTGGATCGAGGCCGGCGCGCCGCCTCGAACGTGATCCCGTGAGCATTTTGCGCTCAGTAAGTCTCCGTTTGGCAAGCGTGATTTCGTCCGATCCGCACCGGCGCTTTGCTTGACGCGACGCGCGCGGTCTCGATACAACATTCGCCAAGCAGCGCTTAGGGGTACGCGCCCACGCGCGGAGGCAATGGATCGATGAGCTGGCTAAGTAATCTCTTCCAAAAGGGCGGGCCCTTCTTCATCGTCAACACGTTCTTCCTGGCGATCGTCGTCGGGTTGATCGTGGAGCGCGCCATCTACTTCCTCGGGCGCGGCCACCTGAACGCGAAGGCGTTCCTCGAGCAGCTGCGCAAGCTCCTCTCGGCGAACAACGTCGATCGCGCCAAGAAGCTGTGCGACGCGACCACCGCTCCGGTCGCGCGCGTCGCCAAGGCGGGCCTCAACCGCCTCCACCGCGGTGAGGCCGCCGTCGCGCAGGCGATGGAAGAGACGATGACCGACACGCTGCCCGAGGTGAAGACTCGCATCGGCGCGCTGTGGTCGCTCGCGAACATCACCACGCTCGTCGGTCTCCTCGGCACCATCACCGGTCTCATCGCGACGTTCAACGCGATCGGCGACGCCAACCCCGCCGACCGGCAGGAGAAGCTGTCGGACGGCATCGCCGAAGCAATGTACAACACGGCGTTCGGTCTCTCGATCGCCCTCATCTGCATGCTCGGCCACCTCCTCCTCTCGGCGGCGATGAAAAAGGTCATCGCGGACCTCGAGGCGTTCAGCCTCCGGTTCGAAAATCTGTTGTCCGAGGGCGCTGCAGGTGCGCCGGCCCAGGCGCGCGCGCCGGGCGCGCCGACCGACGACGTCCAGGAGTCCGCGTAGCTCGACGCGGTCGGCGATGGAATACTCGGCACAAAGAGTCCGCGCCAAGGCCAAAGCGGCGGTCAAGCGCCGCGAGGATCAGATCGAGGCGGAGGAGATGGAGAGCGGCGAGCTCAACCTGATCCCCTACCTCGACATGGTGACGAACCTGATGCTGTTCCTGCTGGCCTCGGTGTCGGCGGGGCTCATCCTCGTGCAGATCGACACCACCCTGCCCGACAAGAAGGCGCCGGGCCCGACCACGACGACGCAGCCGCAGACCAATCCCGATGATCAGCCGCTCAAGCTGATCGTCGCGATCACCGGCACCCAGATGCAGCTGTTCTCGCTCAGCGGGCTCGAGGGAACGATCACGGATCCCAACAACCCGCCCAAGCTCGTGCTGTCGCGCAGCGGCAAGGACGGCGAGAAGTGCGACGGGCCGTACATGTGCGAGAGCAACGCGTGCGATGCCGATACCCGCACGTGCGTCGCGAGCAGCGACCAGCCGCTCCCGGTGTTCGATTACCGCGCGCTGAACCGTGCGCTGCTCGAGATCGCGACTCGTCGCTACACGGGCAAGCAGCGCAAGCTGGACACGTACCAGATCATCCTCCAGGCCGACGAGAAGATCCCGTACTCGACGATCGTGTCGACCATGGCGGCGATGCGCTGCGTCCTGCCCGACATCGGCGGTGACGTGAAGTCCTGCGCGATGCCGGTCGATGCCGCGGAGCTCAAGGCGTACGAGGAGAAGTGGTCGCGCGCCACCAAGAAGCCCGCGGGCACGGGACCGATCTCGTCCGACGGGCGGATCTACGATCGCGAAAAGGCGCCGTACGATCCGAAGACGATGGCGCTGTTCCACGAGATCGCGTTCTCGGCGGGGTATGAATGAGCTTTACGCAGCGCGAGGCGCGCAAGCTGATCCGGAAGGCGGTCGCTCGCGTCCCCGAGGGCGAGGAGATCCGTCACCTCAACATCATGCCGATGATGGACATGATGACGATCTTGCTCGTCGCCTTCATCTTCCAGGCGGCGACCAGCGCGACCGCGCTCACCGCGGGCTCCGTGCAGCTGCCGCGCTCGCTGTCGGACGACGAGCTGCCCGAGGGCGCGGCGACGCTGATCATCACCAAGACCGGCATCGTCGTCGAGGGTAAGTCGATCGTCTCCGTCTCGAACGGCAACGTCGACCCCGCCGAGCTCGAGGGCGGCACCCAGGGCCGCAAGATCCCGCGCCTCACGAACTTCCTCGCCGCGCTCCGCGCGCAGGAGATCGCGAAGCACCAGGCCGAGGCCGCGAAGAAGGGCGAGCCCTACGATCCAGCGAAGGATCCGCCCGAGCTCCTCGTGATCGCGGACCGCACCACTCCATATGGCCTGCTCGTCGAGGTGATGTTCTCGGCCAAGCAGAAGGAAGCCGGCTACAAGCGGTTCCGGCTGATCGTCCAGAAGTCGTTCCCGGTCAAGCCGTCGTAATTCACGCGAGCCAGGAGCGGCCCCGGCGCGTAGCGACGGGCGAGTCCGTAGGCCAAGCCGCCGTCAGGCGGGTCACTCCGTGAGGCGCTGAGGGCGTACATCGCGCCGATGGACGTGGGCGCGCGGTCCGTGCTCGCCACGTCTCGGCGCACGGCTATACTCACTCCATGAAGCTCGTCGGCGAACGTCGTGCTCTCGCGGCGGCGGTCTTTGCGTTCTACTTCCTCGCGTACGCGATGCTCGTGCTCTCGGGGGCGCTGCCACCAGAGTTCGGCAAGGCGTTCATCGCGCTCGCCGGCGTGTACGGCCTCGCGTTCTTCTCGCTGGTCGCCGGCTACTTCTGGGCGCGCTGGTACGCGGTGGGCGTCGGGCTCTACGGCGTGATCACGTCGGCGGTCGGGATCTGGCAGATCGGCGGCGAGCCGGTGCTGCTGTTCATGGGTGGCACGCACCTCGCGGCAGCGCTGCTGCTGTGGGGCAATGCGATGAGCCAGCCGTACGACGGCCAGACGGCGTGGCGCGAAAAGCTGCACATGGACGACAACGCGGTCCAGCGGCTCGGACGCTCGGTGATCCGCGCCGGTGTGAGCCTCCCGTTCATCCTGCTCTACGCCTTCGCGCCCAAGCCCGGGGGCGAGGCCACCGTGCTCGCGATGATCGCGCTCGTGCTCGCGGGTGTCGGCTTCCGCGGCCTCGTGAAGGCGAAGACGTGGGGCGTGCTGTCGCTCGGTATCTCGGGCGCCTTGCTCGTCTCGCTCGCAGGTGCGGACCTCTACATGGGCGCGCCCGAGACCTACGCGGTGCGCCCGGCCATCGCCGGCAGCCTCCTGCTCGCGGCCGTCGCGCCCTTCGTGCTGCCGATGACGCGGTTCCTGAGCCGCTCGATCTCGCGCTGATTGATCCGCTCTCCCGGGCGCGCTACCGTCGACGGTATGGGCCCGAGGTTCGCGTACCTCCTAGTCGCCGGCGCACTCGCGTTTGGTACCACCGCTTGTCGCCCGCTCTACGGCGACAAGCCCGATAAGCTCCGCAACCCGGAGAAGAAGAAGCGTCCGCCCGAGACCACCGAGGCCGAGGCGAAGATCACGTATGTCGACGACTGCCAGGCCGATTTCCGCGGCGACCCCGCGAAGGCGCGCCCGCAGCCGTCGATGGCGAACCAGCTCGTCGGCGAAGGTGAGACGGCGATGCAGAGCGCCGACAAGGCGAAGGATCCCGCATCGCAGGCCGAGCTGATCAGGGTCAGCATCGACAAGTTCCGCAACGCGCTCCTGCGCGATCCGTACAACGCCGACGCGACGCTGCAGCTCGCGCTGTCGTACGACAAGGTCCTCCGCAAGGGCTGCGCGCTCGCGATGCTCAAGCGTCTCGCCACCCTCGAGGGCAACCCCAAGTACGCGAAGCCCGCGAAGCTCGCCGCCGATCGCGTGACGGACAACGACTCCTGGTTCAAGGGCTACCGTAAGGACGCGATCAGCGCACTCGGTCGATGAAACACTACGTACTCCTGTTGCTCGTCGTCACCTCTTCGCTCGCCGCCTGCGGCGGCAGCGGCGCGCTCACCCCTCCGCCCCCACCGCTCCGCCCGGAGGCCGAACCTGCGATCGCCCCCAAGTCGATCGCCAAGGACTGCGATCCGGTGGACCCCGATGACGAGCTCAAGCCGATCTCGTTCGACGAGCGCTCGATCCCCGAGGGACAAAAGCTCTCCGACCAGGCGCGCGGCGAGCTCAAGGCCGCCGATACCGCGGAGGTCGATCGTGCGACGCGCGAGGCGTACATCACCGACGCCGTCGAGCACCTGATCACCGCGCTGCGCGCCGACCCCTACAATGTCAGCGCGACGTACAACCTCGCCGCCGCCTACGCCCGCATCGGGCGTCGCCAGTGCTCGTTGAACTTGTTGACGCGCATGCTCCAGATGCGTCCCCACACGAGCAAGCACGCCGAGGTCGAGAGCCACCTCGACAAGCTGCTCGGCCGTCGCCAGGTCCTCGATCCCGACTTCGCCGACATGCGCGCCGACAGCCGGTTCCGCACGCTGATCCAGAACATGTGCGAAGGCACCAATGACGCGAACTGCGTCTACGGTGCGCAGAAGGAGAACCGCGAGCGCTGAGCTCAGGCTTCGGGCGCGCAAGCTCGACGTGGCGCGCCGCTAACGACGTCTGGATCGGCGTCGGTAGCTGTCGTTGGTATCGGGCTCGGCGCCGGGGTCGGGTTAGCGTTCGGCAACGGCGTCGGTATCGGATTCGGCATACGGCGTCGGTATCGGGTTCGGCGTCGGTATCGGGTTCGGATTCGGGTTCGGCGTCGGGCACGGCGTTGGATGCGGTTCCCGAAACGTCGTCGAGATCGAGCATTGAACGAATGGAATGGTGCGCACATGGCCCTGGAGGCCTGTGCGCGAGGCGCCGGGGCCTGGCGGGCTCAGCGGCGCGCGAGGCGGTACGTAAGGGCGCGGACTCGGTCGGCGAGCTCGAGGGCGGCGGCGACGTCCGCGTGCGCGAGGTAGTCGAGCGCGACGGCGACCTCGAGACATGCGGTGACCTCGGCGGCGCTGCCGAGGGCGACGCGGAACAGGTGCGTTCGGTCCTTGCCGACGCGCTGATTTGCCTCGGCGATGTTGAGGGCGACGGACGCGCCGGCGCGGCGCAGCTGCTTGGTCAGGTCCGCGTCGTGCGAAGCGAGCCGCTTGAGGAGAACCGCGAGGGCACGGAGGAGCTGGAGCGAGCGATCGTAGGTGTCGAAGGTCATGGCGAGTCCTTTCGTCGTGTTCGCGCCCCGACCAGCGAGAGGACCGTGACGCGCGCTGGGATGAGGAGCCCCACGGTCTGCGGCGGTCTCCATGCGCGCGGCGCGTGTCCTCTCGCGAGGGGGCGAACACACGACGAAAGGGCCGCCATGGCCGAAGACGCCTACGACGCTCGCGCAAGCTCCGCGCTCGCGTTCGGCGCGAGCTGCGCGCGAGCACGGCGCGGACCGGCCGCCGTCGCGTGCATCGCCTCATCGCCGAGCCGCGCGTCGGCTCGCACGCAGCTGCGCCTCGGCGCGCGGGCGAGGTCATCGTCGGCGCGCCGTCACGCGGGACGAGGTGCGCCGTCGTGTCGCCGCGGCCGCGGGTCGAGGCGTCAGCCGCGCGCCGCGCGTGCTCGGCCCGCGCAGCACGTCGCGCAGGTCACGCCGGATCGCTCGTGGATTCGCTCGACGGCTCGGTCATCCACTCGCTGCGCCCCACGCTCGCCGTGATCGCGCGTCACGATGCTGCGCTCGGCAAACAGCTGCGCGCCGCGCTCGCGAGCGTCGCGCTCAACACCGCCGAGGCGCAGGGCCGCTGCGGAGGTGACAGGCTGCACCTCTTCCGCATCGCCCTCGGCAGCCATCGCGAGTGCAACGCCGTCCTCGACGTCGCGGTCGCGCTCGGCTGGCTCGAGCAGGCACCGCTCGCCGCCGAGCGTGACCGGCTCGGCGGCCTCCTCTACGGCCTCCAGCGCTGACGCCCAACCGGGCCTGGGCGCCTACGGCTCTCGGTGTCGGTATCGGTGTCGGTATCGGTGTCGGTATCGGCGTCGGTATCGGCGTCGGTATCGGCGTCGGCTTCGGAACAACGAGCGCGAGCCGGTCGTTGTCCCGGATATGCGCGTCGCCATCGTTGCCGCGGTGCTCCTCGCGACGTCGATCGCGAGCGCGGAGCAGTTCCGTCCGTTCGTCGACGAAGTCGGGGTGACCGAGCTCGGCATCATCGTCACGACGACGACGGCCACCGGGCAGTCCGACCCGACGTCGCCGGGGCGTCACGAGCTGAAGGTGTATTCCGAGCTCGGCGACGTCGCGCTCGAGGTGAATGCGGAGGCGGCGGTGCACGCGCGAGTGCCGATCGGCAAGGCACGGTGGCGGATGCTCGATCGCTGGATCGGCGAGCTGCGCGCCAGCCGGGTGACGCTGCAGCCGCTGGAGGAGCTCAGGTGCTACGCGGCGTTCGACCCGACCGATCCGACCGTGCCGGTATGCCCGGCCTCGGATGGGCTGGTGCGCACCACGACAGGCATCGGGATGTGGAACAAGGGATCGCCGATCTGGGCGTGGGGCGAGCCTCGGGTGGCGGAGCTCGAGCGGTCGTGCGTGCTGGTCTTGCCCCACAATGCGGGGAGCCTCGATCGCTACGAGTCGCGGGTCGTGCCCTGCCCTCCACGGCGTCCATAGCCTCGTAACTCCTCGCAGCTGCGACGTCGAGAGCGCAGCGGGCGCCTCGGGCTGTGAGGGCTTTGCGGCTTTACGCCGGCTCGCGGGTGCCGTATGACCTTGGGCACCGATGCGGACCTTCCCTGCGCTGCTCGTCGCCGCCCTCGCTCTCGGACCGACCGCCGCCGCGGCGAAGCCCTCGGCGGGCGCCGGTAAGGGAGGCGCGTGCGGGGCGACGGTCCTGCCGCTGAAGGAGGGCAACTCGTGGACGTACACGTTCGTGCCCGCCCCGGCACCTGCGCCGCGCGAGATCGCGCCGATCGCGCCGCCCGCGGCCAAGACGATCGTCGTCACCGTGAAGTCGGTGGAGACCAAGGGCGCGGAGACCGTGGTCAACCTCGAGGAAAAGGTGACCTACGAGCTGAAGAGCACGGACGGCAAGACGGCCCCGCTCGACGAGCGCGTCGTCAACACGACGATCACCTGCGGCGGCAAGAAGCTCGACATCTCGCCCGAGAGCTTCTTCTTCGCCGGCGAGCCAGGCGGCTTCGGCGGGCTGACGATCGACAAGCTCGAGCGCAAGGGCACGAGCTTGCAGCTCACCAAAGGTACGATCGGCGAGCAGCCGTGGCCCGAAGATCTCGTGATCCAGTGGACGCACAAGCCGTCCGAAGGCGTGAGCGTGCAGCACGACGCCGGGAAGCTCGAGATGGAGCGCCGGTTCCAGCCGCAGATGCCCGAGCAGCTCTCCACCAAGGCGGGCTCGTATCGCACGGAGAAGCTCATCCTCAGCGTCACCGGCCGCGTCACGCTGGCCAAGCCGATCTCGCCGCAGCCGAAGCCCACCGAGGTGCCGGCCGGCTGGATGTCGCAGCTGTGGTTCGCCGAGGGCACGGGCCTCGTGCAGGCGCTCAACCACTACGCGCACATGTACCAGCTCGTCGAGTCGACCGTTAAGTAAGCGGACGGCGGAGCGAGGCGTGGCGATCCGGAAGAAGTGGCGGCTGACCAAGCCGCTGCGTGCTCGGATCCGCGCGGGACACCCGTGGATCTACGATCGCGCGATCGCACCGCCGGCCGGGCTCGCGGCCGGTGATCTCGCGACGCTCGTCGATGACGACGGTCCGCTCGCGACCGTGTTCGCGGACCCGGGCTCGCCGATCCGGGCGCGCGTCCTCGATCTCGATCCCGACGCGGCGATCGACGGGACGTGGGCGCGTGGGCGTGCCGAGGCGGCCTCGCAGCGCCGCGCGCGCGATCCGCTGCTCGTCGGATGCACGGGCCGGCGGTTGATCCACGGCGAGGCGGACGGGTGCCCGGGCCTCGTCGTCGATCACTATGTGGATACCGCGGTGATCGTGTTCGACGGTCCGGCGGCCGCGGCGGTGTGGCGCCCGCGGCTCGCGGACGTGCTCGCGGGGCTCGAGCGCGGAGGCCACACGATCGCGCACGCCTGGCTGCGCGGCGAACGGCGTGATCGCAAGTCCCGGCTTGGCCGGGACGCGCAACACCGCGCGAGCGGCGCGGAGGTAGATGCCGTGAACGCCGAAGCCGTACGCGGGGCGCCGCCGCAGGAGATCGTGATCTCCGAGGACGAGGCGCGATTCGCCGTCGACGTGCGCGCCGGCCAGAAGACCGGGTTCTTCCTGGATCAGCGCGACAACCGGCGCACGATCCGCCGCCACGCGGCCGGGCTCTCCGTGCTCAACGTGTTCTCGTACACCGGCGGCTTCTCGCTGCACGCGTCCCTCGGTGGCGCCACGCACGTGACCTCCGTCGATGTCGCCGCGCCCGCACTCGAGGGGCTCGCGCGTAACGTGGAGCTCACGGGGCTCCCCGCCGAGGCGCACGAGCGGATCTGCGGCGACGCATTCGACGTGTTCGCGCGCTCCGCGCAGCGTGGCCGCCGCTGGGATCTCGTGATCGTCGACCCGCCGAGCTTCGCGCCCAGCGAGAAGGCCAAGCCCGCCGCGCTCTCCGCGTACAGGAAACTCGCAGGCGCTGCCCTGCGCGTGGTGGAGCCCGGTGGACGCTTCGCCCTCGCCTCCTGTTCGAGCCACGTCACCGAAGCGGACCTGCTGGAGGTCGTCGCCGGGCTCGCGCCGCTGCGTTTGCGGCTCGCCGCGGGTGCGGCGTCCGACCATCCGGTGCTGCCCGCGTTCCCTGAAGGGCGTTACTTGAAGTTCCTGTTTTTCGACGTCGAATGAAGGGTTGACTCACTTCCGTCCCTTCGTTACGAACGGCCCTCCTTTGGAGGCGACGATGCGCGCGATTCTAATTAGCTTCTCGGGCCTTGCCCTGATCCTCGGGGCGGCCGGCTGCGGCGGCGGAAACAACTCCGATGACCAGCCTCCCGCGGAGTGCAGCGACGGCCAGGACAACGACGGCGACGGCCAGGTCGACTTCCCGGATGACCTCGGCTGCGTCAGCGCCGAGGACACCAGCGAGAACAGCCCCACCTCCGCGAAGTGCCAGGACGGACGCGACAACGACGGCGACGGCCGCACCGATTATCCCAGCGACCCCGGCTGCTTCGCGCCGCAGGCCGACGACGAGACCGATGACTGCCCGAGCGGCCCGAACTGCGCGCAGTGTTCGGATGGC
>DATLHR010000457.1:0-2398 GCA_035539815.1 Kofleriaceae bacterium | reverse complement strand
GTACGAGCGCTTGGCCTCGAGGTTGTCCGCGAACTCGTCGAAGTGCGCCGGCGACGGCGGCTGCGAGAACCGCCCGAGCGACGCCCGCAACGTCGCGGTCGGCGTCAGCGTCAGATGTGCGTTGAGCCGCGGATCGAGCGACCACTGGTTGCCGAGGCCGAAGCGATCGAGGCGCAGCCCCGGCCGCAGCGACACGCGATCGCCCCACCAGTGACGGCGCGCCTCGACGAACACGGCGGCGTCCGACCACAGCACCGTGTTGCGCGGCAACGGGAAGTCGTCGGCGTCGCCGTCGGCGACGTCGCCCGCGTTGACGCGCCCGAGGTAGCCACCGCTGACATCGACGCCGGCGCGCACGAAGCCACCCGGGTCGTCGCGCAGCCACTCGCCGCGCGCGCCGAACAGGTACCAGCGCCGCGACAGGTCGCTCTCCCGGAGGTTGCCGGCCTCGTCGTAGTCCTTCGAGTACAGCGTGAGGATGTTGGTGCCTAGCGACGGCGTGACCGTGACCAGCGACGGCCCACGCTTGCGCTTGTAGCTGACACCCGCGCGCACGAAGCCGAGGTTCGCGGCGATATGACCGTCGGCGTACGGATCCCGCGAGGCAGCATCCTCGGAGTTCGCGATCCGATCGAGAGACCCGAACACGAACGCGGCGAGCTCGCCGCGCTTGCGGGTGTCGCCCCACACCGCGCGCGCCTGACCGTCCGTGTAGCTCGGCAGAGGATCGTTCGCGTCGAGGAGCGGCCGCAGCAGGAGATCGAAGTAGCTGCGCCGCAGCGACACCAAGAACGCGCCGTCGCCGCGCACCGGGCCTTCGGCGTCGACCTGCGAATGCAGCAGGCTCACCTCGCCGCCGACGCGATACGCGTCACCACGCGGCTTGCGCGTCGTGAGCTCGACGACGCCGCCTTGCGTACGGCCCATCGACACGTCGAACCCGCTCGGCACGACGCGCATCGACTCGAGCACCTGGGTCGGGAACACGCCGGTGATGCCGCCGAAGTGGAACGCCAGCGGGATCTCGACGCCGTCGATGAAGATGCTCGAGTCGCGCGGCGACATCCCGCGCAGCACGATGCCGCCGAACGAGAACGGGATGCGCGCCGCGGCGGGCAGGATCGTGATCGCGCGCAGCGCATCGTTCATCGCGCCGGGCGTCGTGGCCACATCCTTCGCCGACATCGTGTAGGCGAGCGGCTTGCTCTCCTCGGGCGCCTTGCCGGTGACCTCGATGACCTCGTCGCTGGCGCGCTCGAGGCGGATGACGTTGCCGTCCTTTGCCGCCAGCGTGCGCGCCTGGAAGCCCGGCGCGATCACCGTCAGCGGACCGCCGCCCGCGATCGTGAACGCGCCGTTCGCGTCGGTCACCGCCGTGTCGTCACCGCGCAGGACCGTCGCGGCCTCGATCGGCAGCCCTGTCTCGTCGACGACGATGCCCGTGATCGCGCGCTGCGCGAAGGCGTCCCCGGCGAACGCGGCCACGCACGCGGGCGCGCAGAGATACCACCGGGTCACCAGCACACGGTACCCTGCGACCGGCGGCGCGAGCAAAAGGTTGCCCGCAGCGATCTCTACGGCAGGCCGGGCAGCAGCTTCTCGATCGTGATCGGGAACTCGCGAACCCGCACGCCGGTCGCGTTGAACACCGCGTTGGCGACGGCGGCGCCCGCGCCGCAGATGCCGAGCTCACCGATGCCCTTGGCCCCGAGCTCGTTGGCCTTGTCGTCGAAGCTGTCGAGCATCACCACCTCGATGTTCGGGATGTCGGCGTGCACCGGGACGAGGTAGGACGCGAGGTCGTGGTTGATGAACGAGCCGTAGCGCGGGTCGACGACAGCTTCCTCGTGCAGCGCGGCGCTCACGCCCCAGATCATCCCGCCGAGCAGCTGCGAGCGCGCGGTCTTCGCATTGAAGATGCGGCCGGCGACGAACACGCCGAGCATGCGGTGCAGCCGGACCTCGCCGGTATCCGTATCGACGCGGATCTCGGCGAACTGCGCGCCATAGGTGTTGAGCGAGTACGGCCGCTGCTCGTGTGGCACCCAGCCGTCGGACGTGCCGAGCGCCTCGACGCCGGTCGGGAACGCGCGCGCGAGCAGATCGGTCAGCGCCTCGGCGGCGTCGCCGATCGCGAGCTTGCCGTCGGCGAACACCGCGGCGCCCGGGTCGCGCCCGTGCACCGGTGACCGCGGATCCGAGACCGCCGCGGTGGCGATGCGCGTGCGCAGCTCGATGCACGCCCGGTGGGTCGCCGTCGTCGAGTTGGTCGCGCCGAACGAGCCGCCCGAGCCCGCGCTCTTCGGAAGATCCGAGTGGCCGAGATCGACGCGCACGCGCTCGATGGAGAGGCCGAGCGCCGCCGCCGCGACCTCGGTGAGGATCGTGTACGTGCCGG
>DATLHR010000456.1:0-7593 GCA_035539815.1 Kofleriaceae bacterium | reverse complement strand
CAACGCGATGCGGCGGCGCGCCGGTCACGATCTCGTAGAGGATCGAGCCGGCAAGATAGACGTCGGTGCGCTCCGATAACGGCGGCCCGTCGTCGCGGCCGAGCATCTCGGGCGCCATGTACGCCGGCGTACCCGCGAGGTCGCGCGCGTTCGCCGCGAGCGGAAACCGGCCGGTACCGTCATCACGCAAGCTCACTGCGATGCCCCAGTCGAGCAGATAGACCTCGCCGAAGTCGCCGATCATGACGTTCGCCGGCTTGAGGTCGCGATGCAGGATGCCGAGGCGGTGCGCGAACCGCACGGCGTTGAGCACGTGCTCGAGGATGCCGAGGTTCCACGCCAGCAAGTCCGTCGCGCCGAATCTCCGCGTGACCTCGCCGGCATCCGCGATCAGCCGGCTCCACGCGACGCCGTCGATCCGCTTCATCACGATCGACGGCCCCGCATCCGGCGCGAGCTCGAGTGCGTGCACCGGCACCACGTTCGGGTGCTCGACCGCCCCGGTGATCCACGCCTCGCGCAACAGATCGAGCTGCGCGCCCGCATCGCGCATCGCAGGCTTGAGTGTCTTCACCGCGACGGTGCGCCCGAGTGACGTCTGGATCGCGCTCCGCACGAGCCCCATGCCGCCCTCGCCGATCACCTCGCCGAGGACCAGGCGCTCGCCGCCGAGCGCCTCGAGGTTCCGGAGCGCACGGTCGCCGCCTGTCGTGCGATCACCGTGCGACGGAACGATCGTCTCGCGCGGTGCCGCGGCGAACGTCTCGAGAGTCTCGGCGCCCAGCGTGTCGAGCCACGCCAGCTGCCGCTCTGTCAGGCTACGTTCTTCGATGCGTGCAGCGTACCGCGGCGAGCGGGTGGTGCGGGCTGGGTCCGCTGGTGTAGTGTGCGCGCGTGGAACGCAGAAAGACCCCGATATGGGGCGTGCACAAGCAGCTCGGTGCGCGGCTCATCGACTTCGGCGGTTGGGACATGCCGGTGCAATACACGGCCGGCACGATCAAGGAGCACAAGGCCGTGCGCGAGGCCGTCGGCCTGTTCGACGTCTCGCACATGGGCGAGGTCTTCCTCCGCGGCGCCAATGCGCGCTCGCAGATCGAGCGGCTGACCACCAACGCCGTGGCGAGCGCACCGGTCGGCAAGGCGGTCTACACCCTGCTCTGCCGTCCCGACGGCGGCATCGTCGACGACTGCATCTTCTACAAGCGCGCCGATGACGACTTCATGGTCATCGTCAACGCGTCGAACACGGCCAAGGACCTCGACTGGTTCCGCGAGCACGTGCAGGGCCCGTGCGACGTGATCGACGTCTCCGACGCGACCGCGCTGATCGCCGTGCAGGGCCCCAAGGCGCTCGGGATGGTCGACGCGCTCGCGGGCGGCATCGTCGCCGGGATGCCGAGCTTCACGTTCCGCGAAGGCACCGTCGCCGGCGTGACGTGCACGATCGCGCGCACCGGCTACACCGGTGAGGACGGCGTCGAGCTCGCGTGCGCGAACCGCGACGCCGTGCAGCTGTGGACCGCGCTGATGGAGGCGGCGACGCCGCTCGGCGGCCTGCCGATCGGCCTCGGCGCGCGCGACACGCTGCGGCTCGAGGCGAAGCTGCCGCTCTACGGCAACGACCTCGACGACGACCACACGCCGCTCGAGGCGGGCCTCGGGTGGGCGGTCAAGCTCGACGGCCGCGAGTTCCTCGGCTCCGAGCGGCTGCGCGAGCAGAAGCGCACCGGCATCCAGCGCCAGCTCGTCGGGTTCAAGATCGCCGACGACCAGCGCGCGATCGCGCGCCACGGCTACCCGATCGTCGACCGCACACGCGGCGCCGGCGAGGACGCGGTGATCGGTACGGTCACCAGCGGCGGTCCCGGCATCGTCGTCGGCGGTGCGATCGGCCTTGGCTACGTTCCCACCTCGCACGCGGCGGCGGGCACCGCGCTCACCATCGATTGCCGCGGCAAGGATGTCCCCGCCACCGTGGTCTCCGGCAAGTTCTACAAGCGGAGTTGAAAGACATGTCCAGCTTCCCCACCGACCTTCGTTACACGCACGACCACGAGTGGCTCCGCGCCCAAGGCACGTCCTGGCGCGTGGGCATCACCCAGTTCGCGGTCGATCAGCTCGGCGACATCACCCTCATCGACCTCCCGAAGGAGGGCGATCTCGTCACCAAGGGCCAGCGGTTCGGCACGGTCGAGAGCGTGAAGAGCGTCAGCGACCTCTACGCCCCGGTCTCCGGCAAGGTCGTCGCGATCAACGCGGCGCTCAAGGACGCGCCCGAGTCGGTCAACAACGAGCCCTACGGCAGCGGGTGGATGATCGACATCGAGCCCACCGAGAAGAGCGAGATCGACGAGCTGCTGACGCCCGACGCCTACACGGCCCACGTGGCCGGCTTGTAGTGGGTCAGTAGGCCGAAGCGGCCACGGCTGCCGGCTAGCGACATATCCCGGCTAGCCGGTTAGCCACCCCCCGCCGACCCCATCTCCCACGCCAGCGCGGCTTTTCCGCCCAACGACGGGCGATCGGCACGCCTCGAAATCGGGCACGGGCGCTGCACACGGTCGTGGTCACCATGCGCCACGCCATCCTGACGCCCTTCCTGTTCGCCGCAGCACTCGCGGTTCCCGCGTGCACCAGCGATAGCTACGACGAGCTCGAGATCACCTGCGAGGGCAAGTGCGACGGGCTGTCGTCGGTCCGGGCGCTGGTGGCGGACGCCAAGAAGCTGGACCTCCAGGACCTCATCAACGTGAGCGCCGGGTTCGCGACCCAGGGGCTCAACGACGCGCTCGGCAGCAGCAACTACCTCCAGCTGCAGCTGCAGCCCACCGAGCTCTACGCGCCGGCCGCGGTCGCGTCGCAGGACCTGACGCTCAAGAACCTCGACCAGCTCGTGTCGGGCCTCGCCGCGCGGTTCGGCGAGAGCGCGCTCTCGACCGAGATCAACAAGGTGCGCTCGGAGTACCTGGCGCAGAGCGGCAAGCGTGTCTACGCGGAGAGCGCGTTCAAGATCGCCGCGAACCTCGGCCACAGCTGGTCGCAGGGCACGTCGGGCTTCGGCCGCGACGCCTCGGCCAACGTGACGCTCGGCTTCGATGCCGGCACCGAGCTCGAGGCGCGCGTCATCACCGTGCACGACAGCGAGAACGGCGGCCTGACGGGCGCGCCGCTCGCCGCGATCAAGGCGACGCGCGGGTTCGTGATTCCCCGCTCGCTCGACGACGTCAAGAAGATGGCGCCCGGCGAGTCGTTCGCGCTCGCGGGCCGCGGCAAGCTCGGCCTCAACCTCGGCGCCGGCGTGCCGGTGCTGATCGCCAACCCGGCCTCGTGGCTGACCTACAGCCTCGTCGTCAGCGCCGGCATGCGCAGCCTCGTCGAGGGCGAGCTCGACGTGCAGCTCGTCCACGCGCGCGGCAACGAGGTCGTCGTCGACGTCGGCGTCCGCAAGGCGTCGCTCAAGGAGGCGTACATCGCGCTCGACGATGGGTGGGGCATCAGCGGCCTCCTCCAGTCGAACGTCGACATCGCGGGCAAGTCGGTCGACCTCGGCCGCCTGCTCGACAAGGCGCTGCAGAAGAAGGTCAACGACAAGCTGTCGTTCATCAAGGCGCGCGCGGAGCGCACCAGCCAGACGATGCGCATGAGCGTCGCGCGCATGCGCTTCGATCTCGGCGCCGCCGACCCGACGAGCGGTCGCGAGCAGGCGCTCGCGCAGGCGCTCAAGGGTGACGTCCGGCTCGCGCAGGCGCTCGCCGCGCGCGGTGACGCCGGCGTCGTCGCCGAGTTCGACATGGTCCGCTCCGGTGCCTCGGCGATCTCGTACGCCGGCATCGACGTCCTCGGCATGAGCTTCTACCGGCGGACCGCGGCGAGCGAGGGCGAGGCCGTGATGCAGACGCCGGGCGGCGTGCTCGCGATGATGTGGGAGACGCTGCACCGCGCCTCGGGCTGGTTCTTCACGTCGCACGGCTTCACGCGCGTCGGCGTCGCGGGCCTCAAGTTCGACGCTCGCAACCCGGGCGTCGCCAAGGGCGAGACCAACCTCTTCCTCCAGACGCAGGAAGGCGACTCGTACATGGAGGGCGACAAGCTCGTCGACCAGATCGACAGCGTGATCGTCGCCGTCGGTGGCTTCGACGCACTGCGCGCCATCGAGCGCAAGGGCAACGAGCTCGAGCGCGCCGCCGAGGCCGCGTGCCCGACGTTCAGCGACTCGTGCAACACGAGCTTCATCAACAGCGCGACCGCGCGCGGCCTCAAGGCCGAGGCGCTCGCCGACTTCCAGGGTGCGATCGGCAGCCTGCCGGCGCCGAGCCAGGACCTCCTGATGGGCCTCGCCGACCTCCGCCTCTCGCAGCAGTCCATCCAGGAGGCCGCCGCCACGTTCGTCGGCCCGAAGGCCTCGATCGTCGTCGACTTCCGCCTCGATGACGGCGCGCTCAAGGGGCTGTTCCAGAAGGACCAGACGGCGTTCAAGAACGCGGTCGTCCGCCTGATGGAAGCGACCGCGGCCGACCGCACCTCGACCAACCTCGAGAGCAAGCGCACCGAGATCCGCTCGCGCTCGGCGGCGACCGCCGACAAGATGGCGGCCGTCTTCAACCAGCACCGCGAGCAGTACCTCCGCCTCCTCTCGATCGACGGCGCGCGCATCGCGACCCTCGGCGAGATCGGCGCGAACGCCATCGAGGTCCGGTTCTCGGTCGACAGCAACAACCGCCCGAAGTACGAGGAAGCGATCAGCCAGTCGGTGGCCCAGGCCCGCGCCGCGGTCGTCGGCTCGCTGTTCGACAAGCTCCGCGAGGAGGCCGATGACATGCCGTCCGGCCCGCACGCCGAGCAGCTCGCGTCGTTCGCCCTGCTGAGCCTGTCGGCTCCGGCCCAGACCGAGCTCCGCGTCAACATGCAGACCGACACCAGCGGCAGCCGCTACACCGCCGCGGGCTTCCACGACACCGACGTGTACGCGAAGGGCCCGCAGAGCGCGACGATCGCGAACGGCCTGTTCGACATCGACGCCATCATCCAGGCGCCGCAGTAAGCAACGCCGCGTCGGCCCACGCGCCCGCCCACGAGGCGGGCGTTGTCATTTTCGGACGACGCGTTTGGACGATCGGCGGTTCGGATGGCGGAGCACGTAAGACGCACGAGATCACGGCTGGAGGTGCACGACGTCGGACCCCACGCCCGCGATCACGCGCCCCTCGGGATCGAAGCCGATGCCGTAGATCCAGTTGGCGTCGCCGTCGCCGAGGTTGGGCGACGTGAAGCTCGTGTCGCGCTGGCCGGTCGCGAGCACGCGCATCACGAAGTGGTGCTTGGGCCCCTCGTCCGTGTCGCTGCGCGTGTAGCCGATCACCAGGCGGTCGTTCGCGTCGAGGTCGGCGGCGGTCTGGTTGAAGTTGTTGTCGAACGTGCTGCTCGTCAGCGCCTCGAGATCGATGCCGGTGATCGGCGCGCCGTCCTTGCTGTAGTGATCGATGCGCTCGACGCCGTTGTAGGTCGACTCGAGGAGGATCGAGTCATCGGCGAGCACGCGGATGCGACCGCCGTTCGCGCCGGGGACGAAGCCACCGGTGCCGAACGTGGTGTCGAGCGAGCCGTCGGCGTGGATGCGGAAGAGCTTCATCTGATAGAGGCCGATGTAGCCCGTGATCACGAGATCGCCGGTCGACTGCGCCGCGAAGTCGAGCGCCGAGATCTCGGGGAGGACGGTCGAGAACTGGATCCCTTCCGTGCCAAACGACGTGTCGAGCACGCCGTCGTCCGAGATCTTGATCAGCCCGAACGCTTCCTCGGCGTCGGAGCACCCGTTGCTGCAGTTGCGCTCGACGATCGCCCGGTAGCCGTCGGGCACCTTCGCGATGCCGATCGAGCTGAAGTACGAGCGCGGCGCGGACACGCAGCCCGACTCCCCGAAGGTCAGGTCGAGCTGCCCCGTGGAGACGTCGAAGCGGCAGTACTGCGGCGGCGTGGCGACGGTCTGGTTCGGCGGCTGGGTCGCGACCACGAGATCGCCGTCGAGCTCGTCACGGAGGACCATGCCGGTGGCGACGAGCTCGCCGGTGAGCCCGACGCGGACGCCGTCGTCGAACTGCTGGAGGTTGCGTGCGGCGTCGAGCGTGCGGCGGAACCTGCGGCCGGTCGACGCGCGATCGAGGACGGAGCCCGGCGCGACCGCGGCCGCAGCGTCGATCGCTTCTCCACCATCGGGGCGATCGCCGCCGTCGGGGCCGGGCGCGTCGGACGCGCCGCCGCACGCGGTGGCGAGGTGCAAGAACAGCAAGGAGGCAGCAGCGGAGCGGAGCATGCCGACGCGCTCAGCAAGGTCGATACCACCGCACGCGCGCCCGCACCCGGAGCCTCGTCGCGGACTTACGCGATGCGCGCGTGACCGCGAGTTCACGCGAGAGTGTGCCGCGGTAACCGGTACACGTACCTGGGCGTGATTCAACGCGCCGGGGTGAGCGAGATCGGGTGCACGAGCTCGCGGTCGCGCGCGCAGCGCGTCGAGTCGGCGGCGCACTGGATGCGCAGCTCGGCCGAATTGTCGGGCGAGCGGAAGCGGTCGTACGCGGCGAGCGCGGCCTCGGCCTCGGGGCGCTTCAGCGCGGCGAGCGCGGTGGCCTGGCTGCGTAGGAGGTCCGGATCACGCGGCGCGAGCTCGAGGCCCTTGGCCGCCGCGGCGAGCGCGCCGGCGTTGTCACCGGCCGAGCCGAGCACGCGCGCGTACATCATCCACGCGGCGGAGTTCTGCGGCGCGCGCTCGGTGCACGCCTTCGCCGGCGCGATCGCCTCTTCCCACCGCCACACGCGCGCGAGGGCGTCGGTCGCGATCGCGTCGAGAACCGCGGGGCCCGGTGTGGGGAGCAGCGCGCGGGCCTCGGCGACCAGCGCGAGCGCGTCGTCGGCGCGGCCCTGCTTGGAGGCGACCCAGCCGAGCTGGACGAGCACCATGGCGCGAGCCTTCTTGTCGTCCGCGGGGGCCTGCGCGAGTGCCACGTCGAGGACGGCGCGCGCCTCCTCGAGCCGCTCGGTGACGGTGCCGACGAGCGCCATGCCGTGCTCGTAGAGGCGCTCCCACGCCGGGCGCGCCATCGAGGGATGCGCGCCCTGCCCCAGCTCGATCGAGGTCTCGGCGATCAGCGTGATCGGCTGCGGCTTGCACGGGTCGAGCTCGACGCTGCGCGCGCCCGCGGCGCCGACGAGGAACGCCTTGCCCTCCGCGGTGCGCGCCGCGGCGCACACGTTCGCCTGCATCGCGAGCGTGCGGCTGCGGTGGCGCAGGCGGGCGGTCGCGCGCAACGGCAGCTGCGACGGCGCGAGGGTCGCGGGCACGTCGAACGCGTAGCGCGTGGCCTGCGCATCGCGCGCCGCGATGGTCTGCGTCGCGATCGCCGTCCGGAAGCTCGCCATCTCGTGCTCCTCGAGCACCTCGCCGCGCTCGTCGACGACGAGCGTGCGGAGGACGTGCGTGTCCTCGTCCTTCGGGTCGGTCGCGTGCTGGAGGCCCGACGAGGCGAGCCGCTTGCCCTGCCGGTCGGCGACCTCGACCTCGATCCACGTGTCCTGGATGTCGAGCACGCCGCC
>DATLHR010000455.1:0-10294 GCA_035539815.1 Kofleriaceae bacterium | reverse complement strand
CTCGGTGCGACGCTGTATCACCTGCTCGCGGGCGCGCCGCCGTTCACCGGGCAAGACGCCGAGATCATCGCGAAGCACCTCGACGCGACGCCCGAGCCGCTGCTCACGCGCGCACCCGTCGACGCCGACCTGGAGGCCGTGATCCTGCGCTGCCTCGCCAAGGCACCCGGCGAGCGCTACGCCGACGCCGCGGCGTTACGTCGCGCCCTCGAGCAATGCGCCGCCGCCGG
This sequence comes from Kofleriaceae bacterium, assembly GCA_035539815.1. Lineage (GTDB taxonomy): Bacteria > Myxococcota_A > Polyangia > Haliangiales > Haliangiaceae > JABFXX01. Next base: position 10,064 of record DATLHR010000455.1, on the reverse strand, counting down.
CGCCTGGACCCCCGAGCACGCGACCCGATTCTGGCGCGATGAGCGCCAGAGCGCCCTCGCGCGGTGGGAGGCCGAGACCCTCCCTTGATATAACTCGGGGATGAAGCTGGTCATCGCGCCCGAGGTCGAAGCGGCCCGCGGTAAGGGCGAGCCGATCGTCGCCCTCGAGTCGACCATCGTCGCGCACGGCCTGCCGTGGCCCGAGAACCTCGAGATCGCCAGGGAGCTCGAGGACACCGTGCGCGCCGCTGGCGCCACCCCCGCCACCGTCGCCATCATCGACGGCACGCCACGCGTCGGGCTCGACGCCCCGACCCTCGAGCGCCTCGCCCGCGACGGCGCGCAGCTCGCCAAGGCCACCACCACGGACATCGCGGTGCACCTCGTGCGCGGCACCTCCGCGGCGACGACCGTGAGCGCCACCTCGATGCTCGCGGCGCGCGCGCAGATCCGCGCGTTCGCCACCGGGGGCATCGGCGGCGTGCATCGCGGCGATCACGGCGACGTCTCCCACGACCTCGTCGCGCTCGCGCGCACGCCGATCGCCGTCGTCTCCGCGGGCGCCAAGGCGATCCTCGACCTCCCGAAGACGCTCGAGACGCTCGAGACCTACGGCGTCCTCGTCATCGGCTATCAGACCAGCGAGCTGCCCGCGTTCTACACGCGCACCTCGGGCCTCGCGCTCGATCATCGCGTCGACTCCATCCCCGAGCTCGCGACCATCGCGCGCATGCACTGGGAGTGCGGCGGCGGCGGCCTTCTCGTCTGCAACCCGATCCCCGAGGACGCCGAGCTCGATCACGCGATGATCGGCGGCGTCATCGAAGCGGCGATCGCCGAGGCCGATGCGCGCGACGTCACCGGCAAGCGCCTCACGCCCTTCCTCCTCGAGCGCCTGGCGACCGCCACCGGCGGCGCGTCGATCCGCGCCAACCGCGCGCTCGCCGTCCACGACGCCCGCGTCGCGGCCGCGCTCGCCGTCGCGCTCGCGATCGCCGAGCGCGCGAAGCGCTGAGCTCAGGACTTCAGGCGCGCGAGCTCGGCGCGCAGGCGCTCCACCTCGGCCTCCAGGAGGTTCGCGCGACGAGCCTCCTCGGCTGCTCGGCTGGCCTCGTCGGAAGCACGGCGTGTCTCATCGAGGGCTCGACGCTCCGTCTCACGCAGCAACCCTTCCAGTCGTGTGATCAACTCTTCGCTCTCGAGCAACACGGCGGTGCCTGCCAGGAATCGCAGCCGTCCGCCCTCGATCTGGACGTCGAGGCCGAGCACGCTCGATGGATAGCGGCCATTCACCGGCTCGATGCGCTCGTACACGCGAGCGTCGGGCGTCGGCAAGCGGTAGGCGAGCAAGTGCTCGCGGCCAGCGTCGTACAGGAAGTACTCGGGGATCCCGACGCGGGCATAGCGCTCGACGTCGAGCTCCGCGTCCTTCTTGCGGTCGCCGCCGACGTGGACCTCGAGCACCCAATCGAGACCTTTGCCCTCGGCGCTCACGACGTACTTGTCGCGTTCGCGATCCTCGACGTCGAAGACGACGAGAAGATCGGGCGCGAACCGTGGCTCCGCCGGGTAATAGATCGGCAGCTCGTTGGCGACGTAGAGCCTTCGCCCCTGCCGCTCGAAGTACCCGCGCAGCGCGGCGACCGGCCGGGTCTTGGCCTTGAAGTGCCGATCGCCTTCGGGCATCGCGATCTCGGCGTCGGTCACCTCGCCGGGGAGCGCCTTGTAGACCTCGTCGCGCTCCGCCGGTGACAGCGCATCCCACTCCTCCTGGCTAGGCGCCATGGGGAACCCCGCCGGACTCGTACGAATCGCCGCCATCACGGATCAGCGTGGCGGCATACGGGATGGAGGTCAAGGGTCGCGCGGCGGGCGGCTCGTCGGAGAAATCGCACATGCGCGCGCGCCGTTGCATCGTGCGCGCCTGCGCAATCGCGCGAGATCCGACGAGCAACTCGGTGTTGTCCGGCCGGAGCTCGGACGAGCGTTCGAGTTTCGGCCACTCGCCGGACATCGGAGTCGAGTTGCGCGCGCCCACGTGGGTGCCGCGGACGTGGTCACCCCACGCGGTTCACCGGCGACGCGTGAGGATCGCTCGAGCTCCGGCGTGCCATGCTCGTGGCGTGACACGAACGCAGTTGCAACGGCTCGGCTGGATCGCCGCCGCGGTCGCTTTGGTGGCGATCCTCGCCTGGCAGCGGTTCGGTGGACGCGCGCCCGAGCCGTCGCAGCCACCAGCGCAGCACACCGAGGCGAATCGAGCGCCGGAAGCCACGCGGCGCGCCGAGCCATCGCCGTCGCGAGAGGTGCCGCGCTCCGTCGAGCCGGCGAAACCGATCGATGGCGCGCGTGCGCCGGACGGTCCGCAGTCGCGCGTGCCGCAAGCGCCGGACGCGAAGTGGCGCGAGGGTGCCAAGCGCGTCGGGCCGCTCAACCTCCCCCCGGAAGCGCAGCAGACGCTCGCTGCGATCAAGGCGGGCGGGCCGTTCCCGTATCGCCAGGACGGCGGCGTGTTCCACAATCGCGAAGGGCTGCTGCCCGGGCAGCCGCGTGGGTACTACCGCGAGTACACGGTGCGCACGCCGGGCTCGCGTGATCGCGGTGCGCGACGCATCGTCACCGGCGGCGATCCGCCGACCGAGTACTTCTACACCGGCGACCACTACCGCAGCTTCCAGCGCTTCGAGGTGCAGCCATGATCGAGCGCGTCGCCCTGCGAGCGCGCCTCGCCGATCCGCGGCGCAACGAGGTCGAGCGCGTCGAGGAGCACGAGGTCGAGGCGGTGAAGGCGGCGGCGGGTGAGCTCGGGTTCGCCGCGGTCGAGCTCGACGTGACCGGCGCCGACAAGCCGGCCGTACTCGACCGGTTCGCCGACGCGCTGCAGTTTCCGGCCTGGTTCGGCCGCAACTGGGACGCGCTCTACGACTGCCTCGTCGATCTGTCGTGGCTCGCGGCGCCCGGCTACGCCGTCATCCTGCGCGGGTTCGCAGACCTCCGCGCGCGCCTGCCGGCCGACGCCGAGGTCGTGCGCGAGATCCTCGACGAGGCGGTCGCGCAGCACGCCAAGCACGGCGTGGCGATGACGGTGTTCCTCGTCGCCGCGTAGCTACTGGGGCTGATACAGCGTCAGGCTGCGCGCGCCGCGCTCGGGGCCGGACAGCCGCTCGAGCAGCCAGAACTGATCGCCGACGACGCCGAAGCGATGGCGGAGCTGGTGCGCCAGCACGCGGCTCTTGCGCGCCGCCTTGCCGTCGGCGGTCACGCGGAAGATGTCCAGATACTCGGGGTCCGCCTTCTTGCGCGCGACGGCGTCGACGTTGACGGGATCGACCTTGAGCGCGAGCCAACCACTGCCGTCGGGCGATGCGATGATCCCCTGGAGCGACGCCGGGTCGTAGTTGGTGATCGGCTGATCGAGGCTGACCGTGTGCAGCTTGCCGCCGGTCCACCACTCGATCGCGCTGTTGTCCCAGGTCATGCGGATGAGATCGAGGCGCGGCTGACCCGCGAGCGCCTGGAAGCGCTTCCGCTGCTCCACGAGGTCCACGATCTTCTTCTTGTCGTAGACCTTGCCGGTCACGAGGTCATACGCGGCCTCGACGTCCGGATCGCGCTCGTTCTCCTTCCGGTTCCACTCGCCGGCCTTGGTGCCATGCACGCGCGTGAAACCGTCACTCCAGTGGTTGACCGTCAGCTCGAGCTTGGCGTGGTGCTGCTTGGCATCGAGGTCGAACGGCTTGCCCTTCGCGACGCGCTTGCCGGTCTCGATCGCGACGAGCTCGACCTGGTGCCGCGTGCCGGTCGCCGTGGTGGCGACCTGGTGCACGGCGACGCGTTGCTTGCCGTCGCGCGTCACGACCGTGATGTCGCTCGCCGGGCCGAGCTTGTAGATGGCCGTGCCGGCCTTCGTGCGCGGGCCGTCCGCGATCTCGACGAGCGCGGCGGTCTGCTGGCCGTCCTCGGTCTTGCCGACGACGAACACGCGGTGCCCGACGAACGCCAGGGCGACCGGGTGCGTGGTGATCGCGACGAGGTCGACGACGTACTCGAGCTTGGTCGCGTGCGTGTACACGTGCAGCTCGGTCTGTCCGCTCGAATCCGCCACCACATACGCGATGCGTTGCGCGTCGACCGTCACCACGTCGTCGATGAAGCCTGCGGGCGGGTTGAGCTTCACCACCTCGGTGACCCCGACGAGGGCCGGCACGTTCGGCTTCGGCTTCGGCGGAGGCGGCAACGCCTTGCGCGCGGCCGCTGGGCCCGGGGTCGGCTTCGGGGCCGGCGCCGGCTGCGCCGAAGCAAGCCCGGCCAGGACGAGGAGGATCAGAGAGCCGCGAACCATCACCATCGGGCTTCGATGCCACGGACCGGGCCGTCGATCAAGGCTTTGTCCGGCGGGGCTCATCACACCCTCTCGAGACGCATGAGCTCGACGGGATAGCGCGCCATGGCCGACAGCACGGCGGCGTGCTCGCGCTCCCAGGCTGCGACTCGAGCCTCCTCGGTCCGCGCGCGTGGGTGCGCGATCGCGTAGTAGCCCTCGCCCGGGCGTCGCGCGCTCGCCCGCCACACCGCGGCCGGCATGCTGGGCAGCGCGTTCGCGCGGCACGCGACGGTCAGCTCGCCGAGGGCCGCATGGAAGTGCGGGCTGCGCTGGTGCGTCCGCAGCTTCTTGCTGACCTTCTGCGCGAGCTCGCCGTACGTGATCGACGGGTTGCCGGCGCGCAGGTGCCTAAGAAGCTGGCGATAGATCTCGTGAGCGAGCGGGGACATGACGTTTCCTTTCCGATGCAGCAGTGGGCGCGGGGCCGACGAGCTCGGCGGCCGGATCCACATCGCGAAACCGGGCCGCCTCGGTCAGACACTCGGGGCTGATGTGGTCGTGTCCCTCGAGGTCCGCGACCGTGCGCGCGACCTTGAGCAGCCGATCGACGCTGCGCGCGGTGAACGACCGGCGCTCGCGCACGAGCTCGCCGAGCAACCGCTCGCACGCGTCGTCGAGCCGGCACGTCGCGCGCAGCACGCGGCTCGGCATCTCGGCGTTGCAGTGCAGCTTGTACGGCGCGAGGCGCGCGCGCTGGCGTTCCCGCGCGGCGAGCACGCGCTCGCGGATCATCGCCGACGAATCCTTCGTCTCGGGCGCCCGCAGATCACCGAGCGGCACGGCGCTGACGTGCACCTGGAGATCGATGCGGTCGAGCAGCGGGCCCGACAGACGCATGTGGTAGCGGCTGATCGCCTGATTCGAGCACGTGCACTCGCGCACGCGCGAATCGCGCCAGCCGCACGGGCAGGGGTTCGCCGCCGCGACCAGCAGGAACGAGGCCGGCAGCCGCAGCGTGCCGTGCACGCGCCCGATCGTCACGCTGCGCTCCTCGAGCGGTTGGCGCAGCGACTCGATCGCCTGGCGGGAGAACTCGGGCAGCTCGTCGAGGAACAGCACGCCGTTGTGCGCGAGCGAGATCTCGCCGGGACGAGGGACGGAGCCACCCCCGAGCAGCGCCGAGGTCGAGACCGTGTGGTGCGGCGCGCGGAACGGCCGCTCCTCGATCAACCCGTCCGCGAGCCCGAGCGCCGAGTAGATCATCGTGGTCTCGAGCGCCTCGTCGCGGGTGAGCGGTGGCAGCACGGTCGGGATCCGCCGCGCGAGCATCGTCTTCCCCGCGCCCGGCGGCCCGGCGAGCATCAGGTTGTGGCCACCCGCGACGGCGACCTCCGCCGCGTAGCGCGCGAAGTGCTGGCCCCGGACCTCGGCCATGTCGACCACCACCGGCGCACGCTTGCGCGTCGACGTCGGCCGCGGCGCGCGCAACGCGTAACTCCCCGCGAGCGTGGCCGCCAGCTCGCGAAAGTGCTCGATGCCGTACACCTCGATGTCCTCGACCTCCATCGCCTCCGCGGTGTTGGCGTCGGGCACCAGCACGCCGCGCAGCCCGCGGTCGCGCGCCATCAGCGCCGCCGCCAGCACGCCCCGCACCGGTCGCACCGATCCGTCGAGCCCGAGCTCGCCGAGCACCAGCAACCCGGCGAGCGCGTCGCCGCACGCGCCGTTCGCGATCAACACCGCGACCGCGATCGGCAGGTCGAGCCCCGTGCCCGGCTTTCGCAGATCCGCGGGCGCGAGGTTCACCGTGACCTTCTTCAGCGGCAGGTCCGTCCCGACGCTGTTGAGCGCGCTCTTGATCCGGACCGCGCCCTCCTTCACCGAGGTCGCCGCGAGCCCGACGACGCTGTAGCCGGGCAGGCCCTTCGTGATCTCGCACTCGACGTCGACCATCGCCGCGTCGATGCCATCGAGGGTGCAGGACTTGATGTGCGCGACCATGCTGCGGCCCAGAGCACGTCGCGGGCCACGACCACGCGCGTGCAACCTCAGCGACTTGCACGCGCGGTCGTCCGAGATCCGGACGCGGCGTCCGAGATCCGGCCGGACAGCGGACATCGTCAGCGCCCGAGCCCGAAGCACGCTGCGGCCCGACGCGCCGATCGTTTTGCTGCGATGGCGCCTACTTGGCGCTGCAATGTTTCTTCACGGTGTGCCGGGCGGACGTGAAACACGGGCCACCCATCCTGGACCAGCGAAAGGACATCACCATGATCTGTCTCGCAATCGGTCTGGGAGCGCTGGGGTTCTGGGCGATGCGCCGCGCGCGTCGCTGCCATCACTCTTGCGGCCGTGGGTACGGCCACTGGCACGGGCACGGCCCGTGGCACGCGCACTGGCATCACAGCCGGTCGGAGCAGCCGCGGTGGATGCTCCACGCCGCCCTCGCGCGCATCGACGCGTCGCCCGCGCAGGAGCGCGCGATCATCGCCGAGGCGGAGAAGCTGCACGAGCGCCTGCACGCGACGCGGCGCACCATGAAGGAAGGCCGCGGTGACCTCGGCGCCGCGGTGCGCGGTCCCGTGCTCGACGACGCGGCGCTGGGCGCGGTGCTCGGTCGGCTCGACGGTGTGATCGCCGAGTCGCGCGCGGCCGTGATCGAGGCGCTGCGCAACATCCACGGCGTGCTAGACGACGGGCAGCGTGCGCGGCTGGCGGACATGCTCGATCGCGGCGGGAGCGGCGGGTTCTGGCGCGGCGGCCCTTATCGCTGAGAGGATGAGCACGTGCGAGTCCTGCTGATCGACGACGACGCGCGGCTCGCCGAGCTGCTCGAGGGGTATCTGACGCCACAGGGCGTCTCCCTCGTGCACGCCGGCGGTGGCCAGGCGGGGCTCGCGGCGCTCGCGGGCGGTGGGTTCGACGCCATCGTCCTCGACGTGATGATGCCCGGCATGGACGGCCTCGCGGTGCTGCGCAAGATCCGCGACGCGGGGCATCGCATCCCGGTGCTGATGCTGACCGCGCGCGGCGACGAGGCCGATCGCGTCGTCGGGCTCGAGCTCGGGGCGGATGACTACATCGCGAAGCCGTTCTCGCCCCGCGAGCTGCTCGCGCGCCTGCGCGCCGTGTTGCGCCGCGCGCAGCCGGACACGGTGGCCGAGAAGCTGTCGTCGGCGGGGATCACCGTCGACACCGGCTCGCGCGAGGCGTGGGTCGACGGCAAGCCCGTCGAGCTCACCGGCCTCGAGATCGATCTGCTCGTCGCGCTGCTGCGGCGCGCCGGTCGCGTGGTGCCGCGGACCGCGCTGCTCGAGCTCGCGGGCCGCGCGGACGTCACCGTCGGCGAGCGCGCCGTCGACGTCCACATCTCGCGGCTGCGCAAGAAGCTGGGCGACGATCCGCCGACGCGGATCCGCACCGTGCGCGGCGTCGGCTACGTGCTGTCGCGATCGGCGGACGAGCCATGAGCCAGGTCGAGTCCGACGAGATCCGCGTCACCATGAGCTCGTCGGAGCGGCGCGGCGCGTGGAAGGTGCCGCGCCACCTGCGCGTGCGCGTGATGTGGGGCAACGCGGAGCTCGATCTGCGCGATGCGATCCTCGAGCCGGGCACGACGACGATCGAGGTCGAGGTCGCGATGGGCAACGTCGAGCTGCTCGTCCCGCCGGGCATGCCCGTCGAGCTCGGTGCGCGCGCGATCGCCGGCAACGTCGAGCACGCGCGCGTCGCCGGCGTCGAGCCTGATCCCTCGCGCCCCGGGATCCGGGTGATCGGGCGCGTCAAGCTCGGCAACTGCGAGATCGTCGACGCGTATCCCGGTGAGACCACCGAGGATGCGACGCGCCGCGAACGCTACGAGCGTCACGCGGCGCGCCACGCCCGCTTTCACATGCGCCATCACCGCCGGCTGCACGCCCTGCGCGCCGAGCGCGAGATGTGGCAGCGCGAGCGCGATCCGGGGCAGCGCTGGCAGCCGTGGTGGCTGATGGCGCGGATGCGGCGGCGCACGTTCTCGTGGATGGCGCTCGCCGTCATCGCGGGCATCCTGATCGGCTACTACGCGTGGGATCACCCCCGGTGGTGGCACATCGTGCTCGGCGTCATCGGCCTGTCGATGGTCTCGGGCGCGTTCGCGTGGCGGCTCACGCAACCGCTGCTGCTCGTCGTCCGCGCGGCGCGCGACATCGGCGACGGCAAGCTCGACACGCGCATCGACGTCAGTCATCACCGCGGCGAGATCGCGGTGCTCGGCACCGCACTCAACGACATGGCCGGCAAGATCCAGCAGCAGATCGCAGATCAACGCCAGCTGCTCGCCGCGGTCTCGCACGAGCTGCGCACGCCGCTCGGCCACATGCGCGTGCTCATCGAGACCGCCCGCGATCAAGGCGACACCAAGGCGCTCGCCGAGCTCGAGAAGGAGGTCCTCGTCCTCGACGATCTCGTCGGCCGCTTGCTCGCACAGTCGCGCCTCGAGTTCGGCAACCTCGATCGCCACCCGGTCGATCTAGGCGAGCTCGTCGCCGATGTCGTCACCGCCGCGGGCCTGTCACCCGAGACGATCGAGGCCACGGGCGAGGTCACCGCGGCGATCGATCCGACGCTGATCCGGCGCGCCGTCGCGAACCTCGTCCACAACGCCCGCGTGCACGGCGGTGGCGCGGTCGCGGTGCGCATCGAGCGCCGCGGTGGCCAGGTCGCGATCGAGGTCGACGACGCGGGTCCCGGTGTGCCCGCGGATCGCCGCGCCGACGCGTTCCGCGCGTTCGTGCCGTCGAGCGGCGGCGGCCTCGGCCTCGGGCTAGCGCTCGTCTCGCGCATCGCGGTCGCGCACGGCGGCGGCGCGTGGATCGCCGATCGCCCGGGCGGCGGTGCGCGCGTCGGCTTCACCGTCGGCGTGCACGCCTGAGCTCGATGAGCTGCGCTCGCGGATCTTCGACGGTCTGCGAGCAGCGCTGCATGATCAGCGATCCACATTACCGTTGTTACGGCCGCCTCGCACGACCGGCGATCCGCTCGGACGCACGCGGTGGGGAGGAATTCACAACCGACGACGGCGCGGCGATGTGGGACCCGAATAGATCGCTTCACGGGTTCGACGCGTTCCCGTACACCATGTCCTCGATCAAGGGTTTCGTACTTTCGCTGCTGCTCGCGTGCACGAAGACGGAGAAGGCTCCGAGCGCGGGTTCAGCTACGGCCACCACTCCTGCGCCGACCGCCGCGACAGCACCTGCGGAGACCGCGAAGCCACCGCTCTCGAGCTACCTCGACACGGCGGTCGCCGCGAAGCTGTTCGAGATCAAGCTCGACCCGAGCGGCCCGGTGAAGAAGTCCGAGACCAAGCAGCTCGGCGAGAAGGAGACGAAGGACTATCTCGCTCGCATCGGCCTCGCGCAGCGTGCAGATGGACCGGTCGTGAGGTGCCCGAACGACGCGGAGCTCGTGCTGAGTGATGCGAGCGGGAAGGTGCTCGGGACGATCGGGTTCTGCCAGGACCACGCTCGCTTCGACGCGCCAGATGGAACCTTCGGCGGCATCAACGCGACTCGGCCGTAGCCGCGGCGCTTAATGTAACCCCAGCGATCGGCTGTGTCGACCCGAGCCCGAGCCCGAGCCCGACCTGAACTTCCGTGGTCGCCTCCAGCCGATCACACGATCCAGAAGCGATGTGTCCGACTCGGCAGCCATCGTTCTCGACGGAAGTTCGTCGATTCCAGTGCCAGCGGTGCGCTGG
>DATLHR010000454.1:0-5483 GCA_035539815.1 Kofleriaceae bacterium | reverse complement strand
TCACGACCACGATCACGACCACGATCACGGCCACTGGATCCGCGCAACTCCATCGACAGGTATTGAGCGTCCGCTCTAAGTCGAGGTGGTCGTCGTCATCGTCGTGGTGCGACTCAAGCCGTCTCGCGCTCGGCGAGCGCGAGCTTCGACGACACGGAGAGCGCGAAGCGGCCGCGCTTGGTCGGCACGAGCTTGATGTCGGGGCACTTCTGCTCGAGCCGCTTGCGCAGCAAAATCAGCCGGCTCTCGAGGTTGTCCTTGAATGCGGGCAGGCCGAGCGATGGATCGAGGCGCAGCTCGCGGTTCGAGAACTCGGTGCGCCCCTCCGTCTCGTACGCGCGCAGGATCTTCCACAGGATCTTCCCGGGCACGTTGCGGATCAGGTACTCGCCATCGACGAACACGCAGTCGTCGTTGCGGTAGTAGAGGAAGCTGTGCGAGCGCGCCGTGGTCTCCGGCGCGGGCGCGGTGGGCTCGGGCTCCTCGGGCTCGTCGTCATCGTCGCTCATGCGGTCGATGCCGCCCGCGATCTGATTGGCGAGCACCTGCAGGAAGGCCTCGTGCCACTGCTCGAACGTGAGCGTGTCCTTGCACTCGAGCGCGAGCACGCCGATGAAGCGGTCCTGCATGATCAGCGGGATCGCCATCTGGCTCTGCGCATCGGGGAGGCCGGACAGCGGGATCTCGGCGGTGAGCGTGCCGCCGCTCGCCTGCACCTCCGCGCGGATCGCGCGGCCGTAGTGCAGCGCGGACTCGACGGCGGAGATCCGCAACAGGCGCCGGGTCTGCGCGACGACGCCGATCAAGCCCTCGCCGAGCTTCACCTCGGCGCCGATGCCGTCGTCGCCGTAGCCGTGGCTCGCGAGCGTGATCAAGCGCTGGCCCGTATCGTCGGGCACGAGGATCATGCCGTGGCTGAACCCGAACACCTCGTCGAGGGCCGCGAGCGCCGACGACAGGAGCGTCTCGAGATCGCACGCGCGGTTGACGCGCTCCGAGACCATCTGCAGGCCGCGCAGCTCGGTCAGTGGACCCTCGGGGTGCTCGACCACCACGCGCTGGCCGGCGGGCGGGGGCTCGAGGAAGCCGCGGCACGGCTCGAGCGAGAGCACCTCGCACACGTCGGCGGAGCGCAGCTTGAAGATGCCGGTCATCCCGCTGTGGGACGCGATCGCGATGATGCGCGCGGCCATGGCGTCGAACAGCGGGCCGCTGGTCTCGGCGCGCAAGAAGCGCAGGCGCAATCGGAACGCGTCGAACGTCAGCGGGTCGTAGACCACGACGGTCGCGAGCGGATTCTCGTCGAGGTTCTGCCGGGTCTTGTTGAAGAACTGGCACGACAGCGCGACGTGCTTCTCGTCGATCAGGTGGAGCTGGCTGATGTAGCTGATGTTCGGGACGCCCTCGCGATCGCAGGTCGCGATCATGCCGGGCACGATGCCGTGGAAGCAGCGATCGAGCTCCGCGAGCTGGATCGTCATGCGCGCTCCGCGAGCGGCAGCTTCTCGCCGGCCGTCGGCCCCGGCGTCTGCGCATAGACCACGTCGAGGTCGATCTCGACGGCGCAGCACGGCCAGATCGCGAGGCGCGACGTGTGCGCGGGGGCCATTCCGGCGAAGGCGAGCTCCGGGGCGAACAACTCGCGGTAGCGCCGCGCGAGCGCGTGATCGGCCTCGTCGCCAGCGCGGATCGCGAGGACGCGGCCTTTGAGCTGGATCGTCTTGAGCGTCGGGACATACGACAGCGTGATCGCGACGCGCCCGGTCTCGCGCAGGTTCGCGATCGTCTGCGCACCCGGCTCGTTCGGGATCAGCAGCGTGAGCTTGCACGCGCACGGCCACACGCGTAGCCCGACGCCGCGCACGCACTCCGGCTCGAGCGCGGCACTGCACGTGCCGACGATCAGCGAGCGGCCGCCCTGGACGAACTCGACCAGGTCCGGGGGTAACGGAGGGTAGGAGGGAGCCAAGCTCCCCCCATCTTACCTGTTACCCGCCCGGCGAGTGCACCTGAGCCAGCGAGCGGCGATCCACCGGATCGACGGCCGGGACGATCACGAGCATCCACTGGGTATAGCGGTCGGGAGGGACGCTCGAGACCTGCCGCTCGTGCAGGGCGGCGAGCTGCTCGTCCGTGTGGCTCGCCCACAGCGCCGCATTCGCCTCGACCTCCTTACGGCCCATGTGCGCGAGGTACTGGACGATCAGCAGGTTCAGGAGCCGGACCAGCTGGGCGCACACCTCGCGGCGCTGGTCGGGCGCCGCCAGCTCGAGGTCGTCGGCGCACAGCTCGACCTCGCTGTGCGCCGCGGCGATCACGATGCGATCGTCCGCGAGCCGTCGCGAGAGCTCGGGCGCGGCGGCGCGCACGGCAGGCATGAGATGGACCTCCTCGTGACGCGCATGCTCGTCGAGAAACGCGAGCACGCGGAGCACTCGCTCGACCAGGAGATCGACGGCGATCTCCGACGCCATGTCGATGCGCGCGGCGTCGGTCGCGAGGTCGAACAGCATCGCGCGCAGGCCCTTGTGCATGGGCGTGAACAGATCGAAGCGTTGGCTCATGGTCAGTTCCTCGTCGCGATCGACGTGGTGGCGGGCGCGAGCGCGGCGGTGACCGGCGGGCGCGGCGCGGGGACCTTGTTGTCGATGGCGGGGATCGTGCGCAGATAGGCGAAGATCGAGCCGAGGTCCTCGTCGGTGAGCTGCGCGTACATCGGCGCGGGCATCGGGGGCAGGAGCGGGCGGCCGGCGCCCATGTGGCGCGCGTTGCGGATGGTGTCGATGAAGTTCTGCTCGGTCCAGGTGCCGATGCCGGTCGTCGGATCCGGGGTCAGGTTCGCGGTGAACGAGACGCCCCACGGACCGGCCCACGCGGTGTTGGTCGCCCCGATCGCGCCGATCCACGGCCCGCTGGCCGCCGGCGGTGGTGGCATCTCGAACGCCGCCGGGTGGCCCGACAGCTGGCGCGACATGTCGGGCTCCGGACCGTTGGGCCCGACCTTCCACGGCGTGTGGCAGTCATTGCACGCACCGGCGTTGACCAGGTAGCGACCGCGCTCGACCTTGGCGGCACCGGCGAGCGGCGCGGCCTTGGCCTCGGGCTCGGCGGCGAACTCACCCGTGCGCGGGCCCGCGTCGTCACCGCGATCGCACGCGGCTTGGATCGTGATCGTGGCAGTCAAGGCGAAGAGGAAGTGCTTGCGGTTCATCGGATGGCTCCTTCAGACGGTGTAGGGGCGAGCTGGGCGATCCAGCGGGTCACGAGCTCGACGGCGACGTCGTCGACGAGCTGACTACCGAGCGGTGGCATCTGCGTCGCGGGGACGCGGCTGCCGATGCGCGCGACGAGCACGCTCTGCGCGGGCGCACCGGGAACGATGCGTACGTGGGCGGTGGCGGTGGTGAACTGGCTCGCGCGCGCGCTCGTCGTCGCGAGCACCGCACTCGGCTGTCCGACCGACTGCGCGAGCACCATGCCGAGCGAGGCGAGCGGACCGTCGGCGCGGTGGCAGCCGCCGCAGTTGCCGTGGAGATAGCCGAGCGCCGCGCGCTCCTCGGGCGTGCGCGCGCCGATCCGTGGCGCCGCGGCCCACGCCGGGATTCCGCGCACGATGCCGCTCGCGATCAGCTCGGGCAACGCGAGCGCGCCGGGCTCCGGGCGCTCGGCGTGCGGTGCCTGCGGATCGCGATCCGCGGAGAGCTGCAGCGCGGAGAAGCCGAGCACCGGCGATGCGCTGTTGGCGTGACAGGCGCGGCAGTCCGCGTCGCTCGGGATCGCGTGGCGCACGCCGGCCGCGACCTCGGTGGCGGCGAGCGTGCCGCGCGGTGGTGCGAGCGTCGCGTCGCTCTCGTCGGCGTTCCACACGTACGTCGCGTAGATCCACCCGTGCGCGGCGCGCTCCATGTAGCGCGTCTCCGTGCGCCGGCCGAACGAGAACTCCTTCCACAGCTTCGTGCCGACGGGGAACTGCCACGCGTCGGCGTTGGTGGCGTCGATCACGGCGCCGGGCGGCAGGTAGATCCAGCGCTGCTTGCGCGCGCCATCGGTCCACAGCGGGTACTGCGGCGAGAACGGCCGGTTCGCCGCGGCGACCGTCTTGCTCGCCCAGTCGGCGTACAGCCCGCTCTCGCGCAAGCTCGCCGGAGCCACGGTGCGCGCGATCGGCTCGCGCGGTGGCGTGCGCCGATGTCCACGCACGCTCGTCACCGCGGCTGCCACCGCGATCACCGCGACCAGGAGCGAGAGTCTCCGTCCCACGCAGCTACCTTGCGCATTCCTCGCGGCGCGCGTTCCTAAGCTGTCGCTGAGGGATCCCTAAATGATCCCTATCCGGTGCCCCCGGCGCTTACGCCTACGAGGTCAACCAGGTGATCTCTCGGGTTACGTTAGAATGGGCGCGTGGGGGGAGCGCCCGAGGAGCTCGGACCGTACGTGATCCACGAGCGGCTCGGCGTGGGCGGGATGGCCTCGGTGCATCGCGCGGAGCGCCAAGGGATCGAAGGCTTCAGCCGCCCCGTGGCGCTCAAGCGGCTGCACGCGCACGTCGCCGACGATCCAGAGATGGTGAGCTCGTTCATCCACGAGGCACAGCTCGCGAGTCGGCTCCATCACACCAACGTCGCGCAGACCTACGATCTCGGTAAGGTCGATGACACGTATTTCATCGCGATGGAGTACGTCCCGGGGCCGACGCTCACGCAGGTGATGAAGCAGTGCGCGGTGGCCGCCGGCGCGATGCCGGTGCCGATCGTGCTGTCGATCCTGATGCAGGTCTGCGACGCGCTCGATCACGCGCACAACCTCACCGACGAGGCCGGGGAGCCGCTCGGCATCATTCATCGCGACGTCTCGCCTTCCAACATCATCGTGTCGAGCACCGGCATCGTGAAGCTGATCGACTTCGGCATCGCGAAGGCCGCGACCCAGCGCGTGGACACGATGACCGGCCTCGTCAAAGGAAAGTTCGCGTATCTCGCGCCCGAGTACACGCGCGGTCAGATCGACCTGCGCGCCGATCTGTTCGCGCTCGGCGCGATCGCGCACGAGATGCTCACCGCCCGCCCGCTGTTCCAGGGCAAGAACGACTTCGAGACGATCACGCGCCTGCGCGAGCTGCCGATCCAGCCGCCGTCGCGTCACAACCCGCAGGTCTCGCACGACGTCGACGACATCGTGATGACCGCGCTGCAACGCGATCCCACGCTGCGCTGGCAGAGCGCTTCGGCGATGCGGATCGCGATCACCAACGCGACGCGCGCGCTCGGCATCGTCGTCGGCTCGCAGGAGGTTCGCGACTGGACGGAGTGGGCGTTCTCGCAGCAAGCGCGGACCGCCGACGCGGCACTCGATCGGGCGATCGACACCCTGGGCGAGCAGTCGAGCGAGGCGATCGCCCGATCGAGTGCCGCGTCGGCGGTCCGCGCTTGCTGCGAGAACGCCCACTCCGTCCAGTCGCGAACCTCCTGCGAGCCGACGACGAT
>DATLHR010000453.1:0-15382 GCA_035539815.1 Kofleriaceae bacterium | reverse complement strand
GCGTCCACTTGCGGATCGACGACAGCGCGGGGTTCGAGCGCGTCGTCGAGCTCGTCCTGATCGGACCGGAAGGAGCCGCGCGATGAAGCCCGGCACGAAGTGGCTGTTCGCGATCGTCGGTCTGCTGGCCATCAACATGATCGCGGCGATCATCCTGATCGTCGTCGCCAACGGTGATGATCGCTCGACGGTGCTGCCGTCGTATCACCTCGAGGCCAAGTGACCGCGGCGCTGCTCACCGGTGTGTTCGCGGCCAGCATCGTCGGCAGCGTGCACTGCCTCGCGATGTGCGGGCCGTTGACCGCGCTGCACGGCGGACCGCGCTCGCTGCGGCTCGCGTTCACCCACTCGCTCGGCCGGCTCGCGACCTACGTCGTCTTCGGCGCCGCCGCGGGCGCGCTCGGCGGTGCGCTCGATCTCGCAGGGCACCTCGGCGAGGTCCAGCGCGCGGCCACGCTCGCCGCCGGCCTGCTCGTCGTCGCCATGGGCCTGACGCTCGCGATCCGCGCGCACCGCGCACGCTCTCCCGGGGCACCGGCAGGGACCTCCGCGGGCCAGCCCCTGTTCGCGACCGCGCTGGTGAAGCTCGGACGCATGCGGCCGGCGCGCAAGGCCGCGATCCTCGGGATGCTCACGGGGCTGCTGCCGTGCGGTTGGCTGTGGGCGTTCGTGATCACGGCCGGGGGCACCGCCTCGCCACTGACGGGCGCGGTGGTGATGTTCGCGTTCTGGCTCGGTACGGTGCCGGCGATGGTCGGCGTGCTCGGCCTGCTCGGGCCGGCGCTCGCGCGGCTGCGCGCGCGGATGCCGATGGTGACCGCGGCGATGTTGATCGTCCTCGGGCTGGGCTCGCTCGCGCTGCGCTGGCGGGACGCGGGGAGCGTGCAGGTCGAGCGGCCGCACTGCCCCGCGTGCAACCACGGAGGGTCGTCGTGAGCGCCGCGGTCGCGCTGGCCCCGGGCTGCACGCACTGCGGGCTGCCGGTGCCGGCCGGGCGCGGCGGCGAGTTCTGCTGCGCGGGCTGCGAGGTGGTGCACGCAGCGATCGCGGCGAACGGGCTCGAGCGGTTCTATGCGCTGCGCGAGACGGCCGCGCCGGCGCAGACCACGACACATAGCTACGCCGAGCTCGACGATCCGGCGTTCCAGCGCGTGCACGTGCGCGCGGGCACGGGTGGGATCGCGCACGCCGCCCTCTACCTCGAGGACCTGCGCTGCACCGCGTGTGCGTGGCTCGTCGAGGCGACCCCTCGCTGCATCGACGGTGTGCGGGACGTGCGCGTCGATCTGGGTCGCTCGCGCGCCGACGTGACGTGGGATCCCGCGACGACGTCCCTCGCGGCGATCGCGCGCCACCTCGATCGCGTGGGGCATCCGGTGCATGCGTATCGGGGCTTCGATCGCGAGCAGCAGCGCCGCCGCGAGGACCGCGCGCTGCTCGTCAAGCTCGGCATCGCCGGTGCCGCCGTCGGCAACCTCATGTTGCTCGCGATCGCGCTGTACGCGGGGCTGTTCCACCAGATGAGCGGCGCGCAGGAGACGTTCTTTCGCTGGGCCTCGATGGTGGTCGCCGTGCCCGCGCTCGGGTTCGCGGCGACGCCGATGTTCCGCACCGCGCTCGGCGCCCTGCGCGCGCGCCGCTTGCACCTCGACCTGCCGCTGTCGATCGGCATCCTCGCCGGCCTCGTGTGGGGCAGCGCGAACGTGATCCGCGGCGTCGGCGAGATCTACTTCGACAGCCTCGCGATGCTGGTGTTCTTGCTGCTCGTCGCGCGCTGGATCGTGGTGCGTCACCAGCGGCGCGCCTCCTCGGCCGCCGAGCTGCTGCTCGCGCTCACGCCCAGCCGCGCGCGTCGCGTCGACCCCGAAACCGGCGCCGTCACCGACGTCGCCCTCGAGGCGATCGTGCGCGGCGACCTCGTCGAGGTCCGCGCCGGCGAGACGATCCCCGTCGACGGCATGGTCGAGCGAGGTGCGTCGTCGCTCGACGCCGGGCTGCTCACCGGCGAGTCGCGCCCGGTCGAGGTCAGCGCGGGGGCGCGCGTCCACGCGGGCACGGTGAACGTCGCGGCGCCGCTCGTGATCCGCGCCAGTGCGGTCGGCGAAGAGACGCGCGTCGGCGCGCTGGCCGCGACGATCGAGGCGATGTCCGCGCGCAAGGCGCCGATCGAGCGCCTCGTCGATCGCGTCGCCGCCCACTTCGTCCGCGTGGTCACGCTCGCGGCGGTGCTCGTGTTCGCCGGCTGGAGCGTCGTGTCACCCGGCGTCGGCGCCGAGCACGCGATGGCCCTGCTCATCGTGACGTGTCCGTGCGCGCTCGCGCTCGCGACGCCGCTGGCGGTGACCGTCGCGCTCGGCCGCGCCGCACGCCGGGGCATCTTGATCAAGGGCGCCGACGCGCTCGAGCGCCTCGCGACCCCGGGCACGATGTTCGTCGACAAGACCGGCACGCTCACCACCGGCAAGCTCGCGGTCGCGTCGTGGCACGGCGACCTCGATGCGCGCCCGCTCGCCGCCGCGGTCGAGGCCGGCAGCGCGCATCCCATCGCGCGCGCGATCGCCGCCCTGCCCTCCTCGTCGGTCGCGCTCGACGTGCGCGAGGAGCTCGGGCGCGGGGTGCGCGGCACCGTCGATGGTCACCGCGTCATCGTCGGCGCGCCGCCATGGGTGCAGGCGCACTGCGGTCACGCGGCGCCGACCGTCGAGCGCTGGATCGCCGACACCGCACAGCGCGGCGAGACGCCGATCGCGATCGCCATCGACGGCCGCATCGTCGCCATCGCCGGCGTCGCAGATCCGGTGCGTCCCGATGCACGCGCCGCCCTCGCGCGTCTCGCCGAGCTCGGGTGGACGGTCGAGCTGCTCTCGGGTGACGACCGGCGCGTGGTGGCCGCGGTCGGCGATACACTCGGCATTCCCCCCGCGCGGTGCACGGGCGAGACCTCGCCCGAGGCGAAGCTCGCCCGCGTGACCGAAGCGCGCGAGCGGGGCCCCGTCGCGATGGTCGGCGACGGCGTCAACGATGCGGCCGCGATCGCCGCGGCCACCTGCGGCATCGCCGTGTCGGGTGCCGCGGAGATCGCGATCGAAGCGGCCGACGTCTATCTCAAGACACCTTCGATCGGCGCGATCGCCGCGATCGCCGACGGTGCGGGGGAGACGCTGCGCACGATCCGGCGCAGCCTGCGCATCTCGCTCGCCTACAACCTCACCGCCGGTGCGCTCGCCGCCGCCGGCGTCATCCACCCGTTGATCGCCGCGCTGCTCATGCCGGCGAGCTCGCTGACCGTGCTCGCGAGCTCGCTGCGCTCGCGCGCGTTTGGAGGTGCACCGTGATCGCGCTGTACGTCGTACTCCCTCTCGCGCTCCTCGTCGCGGGCGGCGCCGTCGCCGCCTTCGCGTGGACGGTGCGCTCCGGCCAGCTCGACGACCTCGACACGCCGCCGCGCCGCATCCTCTACGACGACGACGCGCGCTGATACGTCGATCTCGATTTCGCGCACCGTTTGCGCCCGCTCCGGGCCGTGCGTCGACGATTGCGCGGGCGAGGTGGCCAGATGACCCACGTAGGCGGGCGCGCCCCTTGCTGTAAGCCGTGTCATGCCGGATCCCACCATCGCGAGCTCGCAGCCCGTTCAGCGGATCTTCCGCGACCGTTCGTCGCATACCGAGCGGCCCCTCGCCTGCGCCGAGCTCGACGACCTGCCCAGGGTGCCGACGATCGCGGACCTCATATCGGTGACCGACATCATGACGCGCGCGATCGTGTGCGCTCGGCGCGAGCTGCCGACGGACGCGGTGCTCGAGCTCATGCTCCAGCATCGCCTCGGGTGCTTGCCCGTGATCGAAGATCCGGGCCGGCCGATCGGGATGATCACGCGCGTCGATCTGGTCGAGCAGCTGCTCGGCCCCGGCGCGCGTCCGATGACCGCGAACGAGCTCATGCTGCCGCTCGCGATCACGCTGGGCGAGCGCGCGACCGTCGCCCACGCGGCCGCGCTGATGGCCGCGGAGGGCGTGCATCATGTCCCGATCGTCGATGGCTTCGGACGGATGATCGGCATCGTGTCGTCGCTCGACATCGTGCGCTGGCTCGCCGCGAACGACGGGTTCGGCAGCGCGGTCGGTCACTAGCGTAAGCATGGCCCTTGCACCGAGGCAGGTGTGCTCGACGGGCTCACTACCACCGAAGCGACACGCCGGCTCTCCGCGCACGGTCGCAACGAGTTGCCGAGCCGCGAGCGCCGCGGCATGGCGCGGCTGGCGCTCTCGATCGTCAAGGAGCCGATGTTCTTGCTGCTCGTGGCGGCCTCGGCGATCTACCTGGTGTTCGGCGATCTCGCCGAGGCACTGGCGCTCGCGGCGTCCGTGGTCGCGATCATCGCGATCGAGCTGATCCAGCAGGTGCGAACCGAGTCGGCGCTCGCCGCGCTCCGCGAGCTGGCGAGTCCGACCGCACGCGTCCTGCGCGACGGCACGTGGCGCGTCCTCGACGCCCGCGAGCTCGTGCCGGGCGATGTCGTGCAGGTCGCCGAGGGCGATCGCGTCCCCGCCGATGCACGGCTCGTGGAGGGCACCCCACTCACCGTCGACGAATCCCTGCTGACCGGCGAGTCGGTGCCGGTGATCCGAGATCCCGCGTCCGGTGCGCGCGCGCATGCAGGCACGCTGGTCACCGGCGGCCACGCGATCGCGGAGGTCGTCGAGACCGGCGTGCGCACCGAGCTCGGCCGCATCGGCGCCTCGTTGAACACGATCGACGCCACGCACGCCCCGATCCAGCGCCAGCTCGCCCGCCTGGTCCCGATCATCGCGATCGCCGCGGTGTCGCTATCGCTGGTGCTCGTCGCGATCCGGGTGATGAGCGGCGCCGGCTGGCTGGCCGGCGCGCTGTCGGGGATCACCGTCGCGATGTCGCTCATCCCCGAAGAGATCCCCGTCGTGCTCGTCGTGTTCTTCGCGCTCGGCGCGCGCAAGATCTCGCGGCACGGCGTGCTCGCGCGGCGCGCGGCGGCGATCGAGACGCTCGGGGCGGTGACCGTGCTGTGCGTCGACAAGACGGGCACGCTGACCGAGAACCGGATGACGATCGCGCGCCTCGTCACCGAGGGCGGTGACTTCGTGCCGCGGCCCGCGGCGCACGAGCTGCCCGAGCACGTCCACGAGCTCGTCGAGTACGGCGTGCTCGCGTGCCCGCGCGAACCGACGGACCCGATGGACCGCGCGTTCGTCCGCCTGGCGGACACCACGCTCGGCGAGACCGAGCACGTGCACCCGCGGTGGACTCCGCTGCGCGAGTACCCGCTGCGCACCGGCATGCTCGCGGTGACCCACACGTGGCAGGGCGACACCGCGCGCCTCGTGGTCGCGACCAAGGGTGCACCGGAAGCGATCTTCGATCTCTGCCACCTGCCGCCCGATCAGCTCGCGGTGTGGCGGCGCCGCGTCGAGGACATGGCCCGCCAAGGGGAGCGCGTGCTCGGCGTCGCGCGCGCGAGCTACATCGGCCGCGTCCTCCCCGACAACCCCCACGATTACGAGTTCGAGCTGCTCGGCGTGGTCGGCCTCGAGGATCCGGTGCGCGCGGACACCGCGGACATGGTGCAGCGGTGCCGAGGGGCCGGCATTCGCGTCGTGATGCTCACCGGCGATCATCCCGAGACCGCGCGCGCGATCGCGCACGACGCGGGCATCCCCTCCGATCACGTGGTCACGGGCACCGAGGTCGATGCCCTCGACGACGAGGCCCTCGCGGCGCGGCTGCGGCAGGCGCACGTGGTCGCGCGCGCGGTGCCCGCCCACAAGCTGCGCATCGTGCGTGCACTGCAGGCGCGCGGCGAGGTCGTCGGCATGACCGGTGATGGCGTCAACGACGCCCCCGCGCTCGCCGCCGCCGACATCGGCATCGCGATGGGCGCGCGCGGCAGTGACGTCGCGCGCGAGGCCGCCGGATTGGTGCTCGTCGAGGACAACCTCGGGTCCATCGTCGAGGCCGTGCGGGTGGGCCGCACGATCTACGACAACCTGCGCTCGTCGATCGGCTACCTGATGGCCGTGCACCTGCCGATCGCCGGCCTCGCGCTGCTCCCGCCGCTGCTCGGCTGGGGGATGCTGCTGACCCCGCTGCACGTCGTGTTCCTCGAGCTGGTGATCGATCCGACCTGCTCGATCGTGTTCGAGCGGGAACCGCCGGCGCCCGACGTCCTCGATCGGCCGCCGCGCCCGCGGGACGCGCGGCTGCTGTCCGCACGAGAGCTCGCTCGCAGCGTCGTCTATGGCCTGCTCGCGCTCGCCGGGGCGCTCACCGCCGTGAGCTGGCACCGCCACGACGCCGTGGCGCCGACGCTCGCGCTCGTCTCCCTCGTGGCCGGCAACCTGGCGATCCTCGTCGCGTCTCGCCAGCGGGTGCGCGCGCCCAATCCGGCGGTGCCCGTCATCATCGGCAGCGCCGCCGTCATCATCCTGATGCTGATCGCCCTTCCCCCGGTCGCGCACCTGTTCGGACTATCTCGCATCGACGGTGCCGAGCTGATCGCGGCGATCGCGGCGACCTGCCTGCCCGTGTTCGCCGTGCGTGCCCTCCGGGGGGCCCGGACGGCGCTGGCGCACAGACGCTTGCATCGTAGGGCCGCACTCCTTAAAAACCACGGGTGAGCGCCCGGGTCCTCGTCGTGGATGACAATGCGGAGAACCGCGCCCTCGCCGAGGCCACGCTCGAGGACGACGGGTACGAGGTGATCGTCGCCGCCGACGGGGCGGCCGGCATCGCGATGTTCGAGCGCGAGCGTCCTGACTGCATCCTGCTCGACGTTCAGATGCCCGTCCTCGACGGCGTGACCACGTGCGAACGCATCCGCGCGCTCCCCGGCGGCGGGAACGTCGCGATCGTGTTCGTCACGGCCCAGCGCGACATCACCACGTTCGATCGCGCGCTCGCCGCCGGCGGCGATGACTTCATCACCAAGCCGTTCCGCCCGAACGACCTCGTCGTGCGCGTGCAGACCGCGCTGCGCATCCGCCGTCTCGCGGGCGAGCGCAGCGAGCTGTACGCCGAGGTCAAGCGCCAGCGCGACGACCTCCAGCGCCTGCAGCTGCAAAAGGATCAGCTCGCGAGCTTCCTCGTCCACGACCTCAAGAACCCGGTCAACTCGATCCAGCTCCAGGCGGAGCGCGTGCTACGCGATCCGAACGCCAGCGAGCGCAGCCGCAGCGCCGGTTCCGCCATCCGCAGCGAGGCGCGCTCGCTCATGCGCATGATCCTCGACCTGCTCGACGTCAGTCGCGCCGACGAGGGCCGGCTCTCGCTCGCCCGCCTGCGGTTCCCGCTCGGCGAGGAGGTCGCCGCGGTGATCGACGAGCTGACGCTGACCGCCGCCGCCACCGACGTGACGCTCGTCAACCGCGCCACCATTCAGATCACCGCCGACCGCGACCTCTTGCATCGCGTGCTGGTCAACCTCGTCGAGAATGCGATCCGCCACGCCCCCGAAGGCAGCACGGTGCGCATCACCGGGGAAGCGGCGGCCACCGGTGGTGTCGAGCTGCGCGTGATCGACGGGGGGCCCGGCGTCCCCGAGGTGCAGCGTGCGAGCGTCTTCGATCGGTTCCACTCCACGGGTGGAACGCGGAATCGCGGCCTCGGGCTGGCGTTCTGCAAGCTGGTCGTCGAAGCTCACGGCGGTGAGGTCTGGATCGAAGATGCGGCGCCCGGAGCGGCGTTCTGCGTGAGGTTACCCGATGTCCCAGGTTGAGCTGCCCTTCCGCGAGCTCGTCGAGGCCGCGCCCGACGGCATGATCGTGTGCGACCACACAGGCGCGATCCTCCTCGTCAATGCCGAGGCGAGCCGCATGTTCGGCTACACGCGCGAGGAGCTGATCGGGAACCGCATCGACATGCTCGTGCCCGCCGCCGTGCGCGGCCATCACGGGAGCCACGTCGCCAGCTTCACGACGGCGCCGCGGCTGCGCCCGATGGGCTCGGGGCTCGATCTTCACGGAGCACGCAAGGACGGCACCGAGTTCCCCGTCGAGATCAGCCTGTCTCCGATCCAGACGTCGCACGGGCTCATGATCACCGCGGGCATCCGCGACATCAGCGAGCGGCGACACCTCGAGGACGAGAAGCGCAAGGCCACGGCGTACCTGACCTCTGCCGTCGACGTCATCCAGGACACCTTCGCGCTGTTCGACGAGCGCGATCGCCTCGTGATGGTGAACAGCGCCGGGCGGCAGCTGTTCGGCCGCACGTTCGGCTCCTCGATCATCGGCTTGCCGTTCGCGACCGTCCTCGAGCAGGCGCTCGGCGCGGGCGCGTTCGACTTCAGCAACGAGACCCGCGCGTCGTTCCTGGAGCGCTGGCTCGCGTATCACCGCGATCCCAAGGGGACGCTCGACGTGCGCACGGGAACGGGGCGCTACCTTCGCGTGACCGAGCGCCGCACCGCCGAGCACGGCACCGTCGCGATGGTCACCGACGTCACCGATGACGTGCAGCACGCCGAGGAGCTCGGGGCCGCGCGTGAGGTCGCGGAGGCGGCGAGCGCGGCCAAGAGCGAGTTCTTGTCGTCGATGAGCCACGAGCTGCGCACGCCCCTCAACGCGATCCTCGGGTTCGCGCAGCTGCTCGAACGCGATCGCAAGAACCCACTCGACACGCGTCAGCTCGATCGACTCAAGCACGTGCTGCGCGGCGGCGAGCACCTGCTGCGGCTGATCGACGACGTACTCGACCTCTCGAAGATCGAGGCGGGTGGGATCGCGATCTCCGTCGAGCCGGTCGGGCTCGAGACGGTGCTCGCCGAGGTCGTGAGCACGCTCGAGCCGATGGCGACGCGGGCGCAGATCCGCATCGCGCCGGCAAAGCTCGCCGACGACACCCCGCGCGTGCTCGCCGATCGCACCCGGCTGTCGCAGATCCTGATGAACTTCGGCTCCAACGCGATCAAGTACGGCAAGCAAGACGGCAACGTCTCGTTCCGCGTCGCGGCGCGCGGTCGGCTCCTCCGGATCACCGTCGTCGACGACGGCATCGGCATCCCCGAGAGCAAGCGCGACAAGATCTTCGAGCCGTTCCAGCGCGCGGGGCAGGAGGCCGGGCCGATCGAGGGCACCGGCATTGGCCTCACGATCAGCAAGCGCCTCGCCGAGCTCATGCACGGCGCCGTCGGCTTCACGAGCAGCGAGGGCCAGGGCAGCTCGTTCTGGATCGACATCCCGATCGTCCAGCAGGTGGCGCCCGCGGCGACCGTCACCGCGCCGCGCACCATGACGGCGGAGGTCGCGACCGACGGTGCCCGTCACCTCGTCGTCTATGTCGAGGACAACCCCTCGAACATCGCGTTCATGCGCGACCTCATCGAGGACCTGCCGGGCATCGAGCTGATCACCGCGCCGACCGCGGAGATCGGACTCGAGCTGATCCGCGGACGCCTCCCGCGGCTCGTCATCATGGACATCAACCTGCCCGGGATGAGCGGGTTCGACGCGGTCGCCCAGCTGCGCGGCTGGCCCGAGACCAGGGCGATCCCGGTGATCGGCCTGTCCGCCGCGGCCCTGGTCCAGGACCGCAAGCGAGCCAAGGACGCCGGCTTCGACCGCTACCTGACCAAGCCGGTGAAGGTCGCCGAGCTGACCGAGACGCTCGCCGAGCTGCTCGCCTGAATTCGCGCAAATCCTGCGCGTCGCGCAACGGTGACGCAACTCCTGCACGTTCCGGCCCCCAAGTAGCTGGAATTCGCTGGCACGCTCCTGGCTATGGGCAGAGCCATGAGATCAGGCCGCATCCTGGTTGTCGACGATGAAGTGAACGCGCGCACCGCGCTCGCGGAGCTCTTGCGCGATGAGGGCTTCGAGGTCGAGACCGCCGCCGACGCGTTCAAGGCGCTCGGCAAGTACGAGGGCTTCCTTCCTCACGTCGTGGTCACCGACCTCAAGATGCCCGGCATGGATGGCATCGAGCTGGTCAAGAAGATCCGCTCGTTCGAAGACGCCTCCTCCGTGATCGTGATGACCGCGTTCGGCGCGGTGTCCTCGGCCGTCGATGCGATGCGCGCCGGCGCCGCGGATTACCTGACCAAGCCGCTCAACTTCGACGAGCTGCTGGTCGTGCTCGACAAGGTGTTCGAGCAGCAGGCGCTCCGGCGCGAGGCGCGGCAGCTGCGCGCGCGCGTGCGTGATCGCGTGGCCCCGAACAACATCGTCGGCGCGAGCCCGCCGATGCAGCGCGTGTTCGAGGTCGTCGACCAGGTGGCGCCGAGCAAGGCGACCGTGCTGATCACCGGCGAGAGCGGCACCGGTAAGGAGCTCGTCGCCAATGCGCTGCACCAGCGCTCGCCGCGTACGAGCGGCCCGTTCATCAAGCTGCACTGCGCGGCGCTCGCCGAGTCGCTGCTCGAGAGCGAGCTGTTCGGTCACGAAAAGGGATCGTTCACCGGTGCGATGGCGCGCAAGGACGGCCGCTTCTCGCTCGCCGACGGCGGCACGCTGTTCCTCGACGAGATCGGCGAGATCTCGCCGTCGATCCAGGTCAAGCTGCTGCGCTTCCTCCAGGAGCACGAGTTCGAGCGCGTCGGCGGCACGCAGACGATCAAGGTCGACGTCCGCGTGATCGCGGCCACCAACCGCAACCTCTCCGAGGAGGTCGCGAAGGGCCGGTTCCGCGAGGATCTCTACTACCGCCTCAACGTCGTCTCGCTCGAGATGCCGCCGCTGCGCGAGCGCCGCACGGACATCCCGGCGCTCGCGAAGTTCTTCCTCGATCGGTATGCGAAGGAGAACGCGAAGACCATCGAGGGCTTCGCGCCCGAGACGATGGAGCTGCTCGCGGCGTACGACTGGCCCGGCAACGTGCGCGAGCTCGAGAACGCGATCGAACGCGCGGTCGTGCTGACGACGCGCTCTCAGATCGAGCCCAAGGCGTTGCCGCCCAATGTCCGTCCGCGTGCGACGCCTGCCGGCATGCCGGTGATCCCGGGCTCGAAGCTGGAAGAGATCGAGCGCTACGCGATCCTCGAGACGCTCAAGGCCGCCGGTGGCTCGACCTCGAAGGCGGCGGAGATCCTCGGCATCAGCGTGCGCACGATCCAGTACCGCCTCCACCAGTACAACGAAGCACCGCGCTCGGAGGTCGACGTGGTGCGCACGCCCGAGAAGACGTGAGCACCCTGCTGGACGAGCTGCTCGACTACGTCGGCCTGGACGCCGCGGATCACGCGCGTCTCGTCGCGCTTCACCCGCGGCTCGAGCCGCACTTCCCCGCGATCGCGGAGCGGTTCTACGAGGCCGTGTGGGCGCACCCCGGCGCCGCCGCGGTGATGTCGGGGCCCGCGCAGGTCGAGCGCCTGCGCGTGACGCTGATCGACTGGATGTCGAGCGGCCTGCTCGGCCCGTACGACGAGCGCTTCTACGAGAAGCGGTCCCGCATCGGCCGCCGCCACGTCCAGATCGGCCTCGCGCACCACTACATGTTCACGTCGATGAACGTGGTGCGCACCGCGTATCAGGACCTCATCACGGAGCTCTACCCGCCGGCCGAGGCGCGCGACGTGGTGCGCGCGGTGAACCGCTTGCTCGACGTCGAGCTGGCGATCATGGTGCGGCATTACCAGCTCGACTCCGAGGAGAAGCTGATCGCGCGCGAGCGCCGCATGCAGGTCGATCGCATGACCGCGATGCAGACGATGACCGCCGGCCTCGCCCACGAGGTGCGCAACCCGCTCAACGCGGCCAAGCTGCAGCTCGAGCTGCTCGATCGCCGCCTGCGCCGCCAGCTCGACGATGCGCGCTTGCTCGAGCCGAGCTCGCTCGCGCAGAAGGAGATCGAGCGGCTGACCGCGCTGCTCGACGACTTCCTCGCGTTCGCGCGCCCGCCGGAGCTCGACGCGCACGAGGCCGACCTCGTCGAGATCGTCCGTCATGTCTGCGACCTCGAGCGCATCGCCGCCGAGCAGCGTGGCGCCACGCTCGAGCTGCGCGCCGAGGGCGCCCCGATCACGGCGCGTGTCGATGCCCCCAAGCTGCAGCAGATCGTGCTCAACCTCGTCCGCAACGCGGTCGAGGCGGTCAGCGCGAACGGCAAGGTCATCGTCGGCGTCGAGGCGACCCACGACGAAGGCATCATCTCCATCGCGGACACCGGCCCCGGCATCCCTCCAGCCGCGCGCGCGCGCATCTACGAGCCGTTCTTCTCGACGAAGGAGACCGGGACCGGCCTCGGCATGTCGATCGTGCACAGCCTCGTCGGCTTGCACGGGGGCTCGATCGACTTCGACACCGGCCCGCAAGGGACGCTGTTCCGCGTCCGCTTGCCTCGGCGCTGACTCGGTCGATCGCCGAGGGGCCTGGCGTGCAGCATGCAGCCACGGCTCCGCATGGAGCCGATCCTCTGGTTCGACGCGTTGTCCCGGACGTCCACGCCCGTCGCCGGCGGCAAGGGCGCCAACCTCGGAGAGATGACGCGCGCCAAGCTCCCGGTGCCGCCGGGGTTCGTGATCACCGCGCCCGCCTTCCTCGCCGCGCTCGAAAGCGGCGGAATCCGGCAGCGGCTCGCGGAGCTGTTCGCGACGGTCAACGTCGATGATCCGGAGGCGCTCGCGACGAAGTCGCAGGAGATGCAAGACCTGCTGCGGGGGCTCGCGCTTCCGAAAACCCTGCGCGCATCGCTCGAGCAGGCCTACGCGAAGCTCGGTGCCGACGCGCCCGTCGCGGTGCGCTCGTCCGCGACCTCGGAGGACACCGCGAGCACGTCGTTCGCCGGGATGCACGAGTCCTTCACGCACGTGGTCGGCGTCGATGCGCTGATCGATCGCGTGAAGGCGTGCTGGGCCTCCGCATACGGGCAGCGCGTGCTCTCGTACCGCAAGGCGCGCGGGCTCGACGAGGAGCCGACGATCGCCGTCGTGGTGCAGCAGATGGTGAGCTCGGCGCGCTCCGGGGTGATGTTCACCGCGGATCCCGCACGCGGTGACCGCTCGCGGATCGTGATCGAAGCCGCGTTCGGCCTCGGCGAGGTCGTGGTCGGCGGCCAGGTCGAGCCCGACACGTACACGATCGCCAAGGACGGCCCACGGGTGATCGACGTCCACGTCGGTCGCAAGGCGTTCGCGCTCGTCCGCGGCGACGACGGCCGAGAGCAGCGAGTCGAGCTCGCCGAGGCCGACGCGACGAAGCGCGTGCTCGCCGACGCCGACCTGCTCGCGCTCGCGCAGCTCGGGCTCTCCGTCGAGCGCCACTACGGTGCGCCCCAGGACGTGGAGTGGGCCGAGGCGGACGGCAACTGGTACCTGGTGCAGACGCGCCCGATCACCACGCTCGTCGAAGAGGCACATGCCGATGGCGATGGCGCCGTGCGCATCACCGGCCTCGGCGCGTCGCCCGGCGTCGCGCATGGAAAGGTGCGCGTGCTGCGCAAGCCGGACGAGGGCAGCCGCCTCGTCGCGGGAGAGGTCCTGGTGGCCCCGATGACGTCACCGGATTGGGTGCCGACGATCCGCCGCGCCGCGGCGCTGGTCACCGACAGCGGCGGCATGACCAGCCACGCGGCGATCGTGAGCCGCGAGCTGCGCATCCCGTGCGTCGTCGGGACGCGCACGGCGACGACGACGTTGCGAGATGGCGACGAGATCACGGTCGACGGTGCGCGGGGACGCGTGACCGCCGGCGCGCCGCGCATCGAGGCCGCCGCACCTGCCGCGCCACCGCCGGCGCCCGTGCGCACGCACGAGCTCGAGGCCCTCGCCACCCGCGTCTACATCAACCTGGCGATGGCGGATCAAGCAGAGCGTGCGGCGATGCTGCCCGCCGACGGGGTGGGCCTGTTGCGCGCGGAGTTCATGATCACGGATGCGCTGGGCGGCCGGCACCCCAAGGAGCTGATCGCCGCCGGCGGCGCGCGCGAGTTCCGCGACAAGATGAGCTCCTCGTTGCTGCAGATCACGCGCGCCTTCCATCCGCGGCCCGTGATCTACCGGACGTACGACTTCCGGACCAACGAGTTCCGCGGCTTGCAGGGCGGAGAGCGTCACGAGCCCGTCGAGGACAACCCGATGATCGGCTTCCGCGGCTGCTACCGCTACGTTCGGGACCCCGAGCTGTTCCAGGTCGAGCTCGACGTCCTCGCTCACGTGCGCGAGGAGACGCCGAACCTCCACATCATGATCCCGTTCGTGCGCACGCGGTGGGAGCTCGAGGCTTGCCTCGAGCTCATCGAGCGTAGCCCGCTCGGACGCCAGCGCGGCCTCCACCGCTGGGTGATGGCCGAGGTCCCGTCGGTGGCGTACTGGATCCCCGAGTACGCGAAGCTAGGGATCGACGGCGCGTCGATCGGCTCGAATGACCTCACACAGCTCGTGCTCGGCGTGGACCGCGACTCGCAGGTCTGCGCCGAGCTGTTCGACGAGAGTGACCCGGCGGTGCTCGATGCGATCCGCAGGATCATCACCGCGTGCCGCGAGTCCGGCATCACCTCGTCGCTGTGCGGGCAGGCACCGTCGAACCGTCCCGAGTTCGCCGAGTACCTCGTGCGTGCGGGCATCACCTCGGTCTCGGTCAACGCCGACGCGGTCGATGCCGTGCGCTCCACGATCGCCGCCGCCGAGCGGCGCGCTCTGCTCGAGATCGCGGTCGAGCGTCACGCCGCGCCGCGCGCGTGGACATAGGCGACGAGCTCGTCGATCGTGCCGAGACGTTGTACGTCCTCCGCCGGGAGGAACACGTCCTCGCAGCGTAGTCCCGAGCATTGGGAGAAGTCGCAGCGCGCGGCGGTTGGGTCTCGGCGAATCCCATCACCGTCGCGTCGCGCAACCGCTGCACTCGCCTGGAATGGTCGATGCAGCCTGGTCTGCGCGCCGGGCCATGACCGTCGACGTCTCCCATGTGTGCGCGCTCGCGCCCGCACGGCGCTTCGACGCGCTCGGCAGTTCTCCGAATGGACTCGCCGACGACGCCGTCGCGGAACGCCGCGCCGGTACGGCGCGAACGTCGCTGAAACGTCCAGCGCGCGTGCGTGGCCGCGTACCCTGACGGGCAACCTCGTCCATCCCCTCGCCTTGCTGCTGTGGTTCGGCGCGGTGATGGCCTTCGCGGCCCATTCCCCCGAGTTCGGGGCGGCGATCATCACGGTCGTCCTGATCAACGGTGCCTTCGCCTTCCTGCAGGAACGGCGCGCCGAGCGCGTCGTCGAAGCGCTGCTCGAGCGCGCCGCGGTCACCGCTCGCGTCGTCCGTGCTGGCGTCGAATGCACGAGCTCCGCCGCGGAGCTGGTGCCCGGCGATGTCGTGATGCTCGCAGCCGGCGAGGTCGTGCCCGCCGATTGCGTCGTGGTCCGCGCGGAGGCGCTGGCGCTCGACCTCTCCCTCCTGACGGGTGAGTCCGCACAAGTGACACGC
>DATLHR010000452.1:0-14809 GCA_035539815.1 Kofleriaceae bacterium | reverse complement strand
ACGGCGTCGCCGGCGGAGCTGCTCACGCTCGACGAGATGCAGCACCGGTACGTGCGGCACGTGCTCGCGGCGGTCGGCGGCAACAAGACGCAGGCGGCGCACATCCTCGGCATCGATCGCCGATCGATCTATCGCCGGCTCGAGCCCTCGCGTCAGCAGTCCTCCGAGACGTAGTAGCCCTTCGCGGGCCGGGGCAGATCGTGTAGGTTCCGGGCGTGAGCGGTCCTGCCCCCAAGACGTACGTCCTCGAGTCGGTCTTCATCGCCCTCGCGATCCTCGTTGGCCTGGTGCTGTTCCTGAAGTCGCAGTGGAGCGGCCACTAATCCTGTAGGTCCGGATCGAGCGGGAACACGCACGACCCTCCGCGCGTTGACCGGAGATGCGTCGTTTTGCGCTCGTCGTGCTCACTCTGGCCGCGCCCGGCAATCGCCCGCGACGATCGACGTTCTTCGCTGGCGCCGCTAGCGCCGATTGGCGCAGGATGCGCCCATGAAGCGACTCGGTCTCTTGTTCCTCGTGCTCGCGGGCTGTGGTGACGACGGCGGCTCCTCTTCGCCCGCCGATGCGCCGATCGATCAGGCGCCGGGCCTCGACGGCACCGTGTGCGGCGCGCCGACGAAGCTGTGCGGCACCACGTGCCTGGCGGTCAACGAGGACGAGATGAACTGCGGCGACTGCGGCGTCGAGTGCAAGGGCGGCCAGGCGTGCGAGACCACATGCGTGTGCCCGACGCCGTTCGTGCCCGCGACGCTCACACCGACGAACTTCGATCAGCTCGATAGCTCGGGCGGTGTCCAGGTCGCGATCTCGCCCAACATCAACGGCTCGATCAACCCCGTGATCATCGGCTATCCGGCGACGGATCCGGTGCTCGACACCGACATCGATCTGTCGACGATTCCGCTCGGCCAGGCGCCGTTCGTCGGGGCGGCCTATCGCTTCGACCTGACGGCGATGACCACCGACGCGAACTACGTCGCCACGGCGGGCACGTTGAACCTGACGTCGGCGTGCAGCACCTCCGTCGAGGGCACGCTGACCAACGCGACCTTCCGCGGCATCGTCGGCGACCTGCAGAGCCAGACCGTGACCGTCGATCCCGAGGGCTGCATGTTCACGGTCGAGACGCTCGCGTTCCACATCGGCGCGACCGCCTGCCCGTAGCGGATCAGAAGATCGGGGCGGGGAGCGCCCAGAACGCGCTCATGTTGTTGGTGAGGTGATCCTGATCGGGGAGCCAGTATGGCACCGAGCTCGGGTCGCCCTGGCCGCTCGCGAGCTTGGCCTTGTCGATCGCGGTGACCCACATCTGGCGGCGCCGCGTGCCCTTGGTGCCCGCCTGCGCGTTGCCGTAGTCGCGGAAGCTGTAGAACACGAGCCAGAAGTAGCCGCCCGCGTCGTACGGGCTGAAGTTCGGCAAGTGGCAGTTGCGCTGGCCCGCGCACGCGATGTCGAGGACGTGCGATGTGCCGCCGTCGCGATCGATCACGAACAGCGAGCCGGGGTGGGGCGTGCCGCTCACGTCGCCGCGCGAGTGCGTGCCGGCGCCGTACGCGATGAAGCCGGAGTCCGGCGAGAACGACGGCCACGACGGCGCGGTGTAGCCGTTGGTGTCCTGCGAGTGCGGGGCGAGCGTGGTCGCCGGTCCGAACGCATCGCCCGGCGTCGCCGACATGATCGCGAGATCGCCGCTGGTGTAGTCCACGCCCCACGTCGGACCATTGTGGTTGTTGATGAACACGACGGACTGGCCGTCGGGAGACCACGCCGGGTGCGCCACGGCGCCCGTCGGCAGTCCGTTCGAGGGGACCGTCTGTCCGGTCTTCGGATCGATCAGGCTGAACGTGAGGCCGACGTTGATCAGCAGGCGCGACGCGTCGGGGTTGAACGTCGAGAACAGCTGCGTGTACGAGCTGGTCGAGACCGGCGCCAGCGTCGGCGCGGGATCCGCAGTGGTGATCGTCGGATCGGACATGTCGAACACCGCGCCCTGCAGGCCACCACCCCACAGCGAGCCCGAGAGGTAGCGGCCATCCTTGCTCACCGAGTGGCACGCGATGCAGCGTGACCCGTCATTGGGGTTCGCCGGCGGGTTCGGGATCGCGACCGAGCGCCCATTGGCGTCGATCTTCTCCATCTTCCCCTCGTTGAGGTTCCAGTAATAGATCGCGCCCGAGACGTCGGCGGGGATCAGCGCGAGCTTCACCGGCGTGCCGCCGTTCGCGCCGTTGGTCGGATCCCAGTGGTCGACGGTGACGGTGATGCCGGTGGTGGCGCTGTTGACGAGGAGCCGCCAGTCCTCGGGCGTCAGCTGCGACGCGAACGTGAACCCGGGCGCGACGGCGAGGATCGTGTCGACGGTCGCGTTGCCCGCGACGAGGCGCACGCGGTAGAGGTCGCCGTCGGTGCCCGGGCCTTCCCACTGCACGTTCGGCGACTTCACGCTCGTCGGCATGACGGCGTTGTCGAGCGGATAGACGATCGTCGGAGAGCCTGCGCCCACCGGCGGCGCGTCGGGGAAATTGCTCGCACCGTCGGGTGGAACGCCTTCGCCCAGGCGTGTCGGGTGCACGTTGACGATGACCGAGGTCGCCGCGACCTGATCCTCGATGGTGGCGAACACGCCGCCCTTTCCGGCGGCCTGGCCATTCGCGGCGAACGTCGCGTCGGCGAAGGCGCCGAGGCGTGTGCCGTCGCTATCGAGCGACCAGGTCACTTCCGTGAGCTCGGCGGTGTGCCCGTCAGCGTAGGTGCCGATCGCGGTGTACTCGAGCGTGACCGGCGTGCCCGTGTACGTCAGCGTGGCGTTCGCCGGCTGAATCTCGAGGCCGATCAGCACGGCGGCGGGATCGACCTCCCGCGGACCACAGGAGGCGACAAGGCACAAGACGACCGAGAGTGACGCTCTCATGACGTTCACGATATCACCCACATGTGGACCGTTACGAGTGACGTCTTCGCGTGGATTTCGGCCGCCCACGCCGAGGGAGGCGCGCCTGACCTCTCCGCGTGCAAGAAGGACGTCACCGCGGACATCGAAGCGCTCGCCGATCGCGCCTGTCAGTGCACCGACGCCGCGTGCACCGACAAGGTGATCGCGGACTTGGTCACGCTCGCGGGGTGCGCCATGAAGGCCGGCGCGGATCCGTCCAAGCTGATGAGCTCGCTCGAGGAGCTGTAGCCAAACCTGCGCATCGCGCACTCCCGCCGCGAATCGCGTCGCGGTTGCCAAGCCCGCGGTGGCGTGGTCACTGAAGACATGGACTTCGTCTTCATGCTGACTCGGGCGGACCAGACGGTCCCCGACGCGCTCGATGTCCTCGACGACATCGCGTCGGTTCCCCTCAAGCACATCGGGTGCAAGGACGTCGGCGTCACGCCCGACGTGCTCGTCGAGCTGCACCGCCGGATCAAGGCGCGCGGCGCGACGAGCTACATGGAGGTCGTCAGCCCGGCGCCCGAAGCGGTGCTGCGCTCGGCGCGGATCGCGCGCGAGATCGGCGTCGACTGCTTGCTCGGCGGGACGCAGGTCGACGAGGTGCAACGGATCCTCGCGGGCTCGCAGGTGCAGTACCTGCCATTCCCGGGCAAGCCGTTCGACCATCCGACGAAGCTCGCGGGCTCGGCGGCGGACGTCGAGGCCGACTGCCGGCGGTATCGCGAGCGCGGCTGCTCCGGCGTGGACCTGCTCGCGTACCGCGCGACCGAGGCGGACCCGCTCGAGATGGTGCGCGCGGCCCGGCGCGCCACCGACGGCGTGCTGCTCGTCGCCGGCGCCGTGAAGACGCCAGCGCAAGTGCGCGCACTTGCCGCGGCCGGAGCCGACGCCTTCACCGTCGGCTCCGCGGCCTTCGACGGCTCGTTCTCGCCCCACGTGGGTTCGCTGCGCTCGCAGCTGAGAGCGGTCCTCGATGCGTGCAAGTGATCCTATCGCGCTGCTGCTCGACGGCCGGTACGCGGATCCCGAGACCGGGCAGCTCCTGCGCGCGGAGGCCAGGTCGGTCGTCATCGCCGACTCGCTCGCGGGCGACGAGGCCGACCTCGTCGGCGCCTTGAACGTCGGGCGGCGGCTGGCGCTGATCGCGGATGCGACGACGTACCGCGTGCTCGGCGAACGCGTCGAGCGCGCGCTCGTGGGGCGGTTCACCGTGCAGCGCCTCGTGATCCGCGAGGCCCCGCACGCGGATGCGGAGACGGTGGCGTCGATCGCGCGCGAGCTCGCGCCCGGGACGGACGCGGTGGTCGCGGTGGGATCGGGGACGCTGAACGATCTCTCGAAGATGGTGGCCCTCGAGCGCGGCTGTCCACAGCTGGTGTTCGCGACGGCGCCGTCGATGAATGGCTACACGTCGCTGAGCGCCTCGATCACGAGCGACGGCGTGAAGCGCTCGGTGCGTGCGGCGACGCCGATCGCGGCGTTCTTCGATCTCGGTGTGCTCGCGGCCGCGCCGCCGAGGATGATCCGCGCCGGGCTCGGCGATAGCGTGTGCCGGCCGACGGCGCAGGCGGATTGGTTGCTCTCGCACCTGCTGCTCGGACGGCCCTATCGCGAGGCGCCGTTCGCGCTGCTCGCGAGTGACGAGCCGGAGCTGCTCGAGCGCGCGGCTGCCCTCGTCGCCGGTGACCTCGTCGCGATGCGCCACCTCGTGCGCACGCTCGTGCTGTCGGGGTTCGGCATGACGCTCTGCGGCGGCAGCTTTCCCGCGAGTCAGGGCGAGCACCTGGTCAGCCACTACGCCGAGATGATGCGGCCGCACGGCGTTCCGGAGCCGTTCCACGGCGAGCAGATCGGCGTGTGTTCGATCGCGATGGCGAGCCTCCAGGATCGCGTGCTCGCGAGTGATGTGGCGCCCGTGGTGCGCCCGACCGCGGTCACCCGCGAGGACGTGATCGCGCACTTCGGTCCGATCGCCGGCGAGGCGTGCTGGCAGGAGCTCGCGCAGAAGCGGCTCGATGCGGCGGCCGCCGAGGAGCTCAATGCGCGGCTCGCGCGCGAGTGGGGCACGATCCGTGCGCGGCTCGCGGCGGTGACGCTGGGCGCGGCGCCGCTCACGCGGGTGCTGCGCGCGGCAGGAGCGGCGGCGCTGCCCGGCGAGCTCGGCTGGTCGGAGGCGTTCTTCGCGGCGGCGCTGCAGCACGCGCGCGAGATCCGGAATCGCTACACGTTCCTCGATCTCGTCGCCGACGCGGGCTGGTAGCGGTACCGTCGGCGCGTGGCGAAGCCCGACGTCAGCATCTCGGCGCAGAACCCGGTGTTCGCCGGGCAGACGTTCACGGTCGACTTCGACGTGACCGTGGAGAAAGACACCAAGGTCGAATTCATCGACGCGCGACTCACCGGCGAGCAGGGCTGGCGCATCGGCTCCGGCAAGCATCGGATCACGCACCAGGCCACGCTCCCCGATGTGGTCGCCAACTTGATGGGAGAGGGCGTGCTGCCGGCGGAGACGACGACGCGGTTCTCCGCGCGGTTCATGCTGCCGCCCAGCACGGCGCCGACCCATCGTATGGCGCCGGCATGGGCGCGCCTGCGGCTCAAGATTCACATCTCGATCCCGTGGAGGATCGACGGCCGCTATCACTACGAGTTCGAGGTGCGCGTGCCGCCCCCGTCCGGTGTGCAGCGCTCGCCCCATGCCGTGCGCAGCACGTCCCGCCAGGCGGCGCATGACAAGCCGCGGATCGAGCTCGGGCTCGCGTCGACGACGCTCGCCGTCGGTGAGGAGCTGGTCGGTTCGTGCGCGGTGTTTCACCTCGACGACAGCGAGCCGCGCGAGGTCGAGGTGTCGCTGGTGCCGATGATCCACATCACCGGGCGGCGCACCCGCGAGTACCGAGGCACGCCGGTGGCGTACACGGTGACGCTCCCTGCGGGCAGCGCGGGCCGCAGCGTGCCGTTCCGGATCCCGGTGCCGCGCGCGCTGATCCCGACGTTCGTCACCCAGACGCACTCCGTCGCGTGGTGGCTGGTCGCGCAGACGGGCTCGATGTTCCGCGGCGGCCGGATCGATGTCAGCGTGCCGCTCGTCCTCGTCGACGCGAGCGCGTCGAACGTGCTGTCACCGCTGGTCGCCCCGCCGCGGCTCGGCGACGAGCAGGTCGCGACGTTGTTCGCCGACTTCGCGGCGCGCCACGGCTGGCAGGGCGAGAACGACGCGCCGATCGACGGCGACTTCGCGATC
The DNA here is from genome assembly GCA_035539815.1 of Kofleriaceae bacterium. Taxonomy (GTDB): domain Bacteria; phylum Myxococcota_A; class Polyangia; order Haliangiales; family Haliangiaceae; genus JABFXX01. Next base: position 8,627 of record DATLHR010000452.1, on the reverse strand, counting down.
GCACGCGAGGTGGCCGACTGCGAGCTCACCATCTCGTACGCGTACCGCGGCGCCGACGGGACGTACCTCGTCGCGAAGCTCGTGCCGCCGCGGCTCGGCCTGGGCCTCGGCGTCACGCCGAGCTCGCCCTTGCGGCACGTGTTCTTCGCGGACGTCGAGGTCGACATCGCGGCGTGGGACCGCGCGCACCACGTCGTCGCCCGCTCGCCCGCGCAGGCGATCCCGTTCCTGCGCGAGGTCGTGCCCGCGCTGATGAAGGCGGAGCGGCTCGGCCGGCTGGTGCGGTGGACCGACGACGCCCTCGTCTTCGAGCGGCCGGTCTCGTCGGTCGACGCCAGCACCCTCGCGCAGGCAGCCGAGCTGCTCGAGCTGCTCGCCCGCACGTTCGCGACCGCCCGGGCCGCGATCGCGCCGCCTCCCGACGTCACGGTCGAGCTCGCGGCCTGGCAGCAGGTCGCGGCCAAGCTCGACGGGCGGCTCACCGTCGGTGACCTCGCCCTCGATGGCGCGCTCGATGGCCTGCCCGTCGACGCGAAGCTAGTGTGGCGCGACGGCGCGCCGGCGCTCGTCCACGTCGCCGTCGGCGAGCCCGAGGCCGCGAGTGCCGAGCTCCGCTCGCTCGACCTCTCGCTGGCTCGCCCCGCCGCCGACGTGCTGCGCGCGAACGCCGCCGAGCGCCTCGTCGACTCGGTGACCCGGTGGCCCCTCGATCGTGCGAACCTGCGCGTCCGCGACGGTGTGGCGAGCGCCGAGCTCGTGCTGCCCGAGGGCGAGCGCCCCGTCGTCGATGCGACGCGCGTCCGCGAGCTCGTCGAGGCGTTGCGCGGTGTGCTCGCCACGCTCGATCCCGGCGCCGGCCCGTACCGCTAGGTGATACGTTGTTCGAGATGTCTGTCGACGCGAGTCGTCTCGATCACCTCGTCACCGTGATTCACGGGGGCAAGCTGTGCGCCGCCGATGCGGAGACCATCGTCGCGATCGCTCAGCTCGCGGTCGATGCCGATGGCAGCGAGGACACGGCGGAGATCCGCATGTTCTTCACGCTCGGCAAGGCCGTGTTCAAGCTCGCCGGGCTGACCGACACGCCGACGCCGACGTTCGCGGTCGACGAGGACGATGACGAGCGCCTGCGGTCGCTCGCCGGGCAGCTCTCGGATGCCGACGCGCGCGAGCTCGCGTATGCGGTCGCGCACGTGCTGACGATCATCGATATCGCGATCTCGCCCTCCGAGGATCGCTTCCTCACCCAGCTGCGCGATGCGCTCGGGCTCACGCCGGAGCGCGCCGAGGAGCTCGCGCAGCTGGCGGGCGCCGCGATCACGCCGGGGAAGTAGCTACGGCTCGACGACGTCGGGCTTGAGGCTGTCGAACGCGCCGAGCACTTCGCCCTTCTCGCGCGCGGGGACCTTCAGCTCGTCGAGCACCTTGCCGAGGTCTTCCATGAAGGCCGCGAAGTGCTCCTCCTTCACCTTCATCCCGGTGTGCGTTTCCTTCATCGACTTGCCGGTGTACTTGCACGGGCCGCCGGTGATCTCGCAGACGTGCTCGACCATCATGCTCTTGAGGCGCGGGACATCGGTGTTCGTGAAGAACACGCTGATCCGCGGGTCCTCGCCCGTGACCGCGACGAACCGCTCGACCACGGCGGTGATCGCGGGCGTGCCGCCGAGCCGGTCGTAGAGCGGGCGGTTGTCCGTGGCCGCGGTGGTGGCTTCGGGCTTGCCCTTGCCGCCACAGGCGGCGATCGCGAGCACCATCGAACCAGCGAGAAGAGCCTTAACTACGCGCATTTGAAGCCTTTCCGTGCGCCCCTTGTCGACGCTGGGCGCCATCGTAGTGCAGCAATTCGTCGCGACCAACGAACTGGATGCACCCACGCTTAGTCGCGCTTAGTCGCGCTCGACGTTCGGCCCGAGCGAGGCTGCATCGGCCTCTGCGTCGTGCATGTCGAACGCCGGCGTCCACCGCGGCTGGCGGATGCGGACGAGCCCGCTCGCGCTCGCGGCCGGCATCGAGATCACGTGCGCGAGCCACGACAGATCCGCGAACACCTCGGAGGCGCTCGGGCGATCCCAGCGATCGAAGGCGAGCATCTGGTCGACCATCGTGGTGAGCTCGCGCGGCGCTTCGGGGCAGTGGACCTCGGTGGGCACGTGCTGCGCCACGCCGTCGGTGGTGCGGGCGACGGGACCGTCGAACGGCAGCCTCCCGGTGAGCAGCCGGTAGGCGATCACCCCGAGGGAGAACACGTCGGCGCGATCATCGAGAGCGTCGCCAGGGCCAGACGACATCGCGACCTCGGGGGCGGTGTAGAACCAGCTCGCGACCGACGAGATCGCCGGCAATGACGTCGCGTCGTGCGTGCGCGCGTCGCTCCAGTCGGTGATGCAGATCGGGAACTCGCGCGTGCGGCCCGTCATCACGATGCGGTCGGGCCGGACGTTCGCGTGGATCACGCCGCGCCCGTGCGCGTGCGCGAGGACCTCGGCGACGTCGCGCAACAGCGCGATCACGTCGATGCGATCGATCGCGCCGGGCGCGAGGCTCGACGCGATGGTCGGTCCCTCGACCAGCTCGCGCGCGAACCACGGGCGCTTGTCGGGCAACAGGCCCGCCTCGTAGACGCGCACGACGCCGGGGTGATGAAGCGCCTCGAGCAGGCACGCTTCGCGCAGCACGCCGACCGCGTCCGGCCGCGCCGACGGCACCATGACCTTGAGCACGGCGCGGCGCGGGAGCACGAGGTGCGCCCCCACCAACTCCACGCACGACCTTCCCTTGCCGAGCTGGCGCTCGATCCGGTACTCGCCGATCCGCTCGTTCATCCGCACGCCCTTGGGCGCACCTATATCACGGCATCGCGTTCTTGCGAGCCGCGAGCATCTCGATCAGGTCCATCTTGGTCACGATCCCGAGCACCGAGCGCTGGTCGTCGACGACGATCGCGACCTCACCGCGCTCGAAGATGCGCGGAAGCTCGCTCGAGCTCGCGTTGAGGCCGACGGTGGAGACCTTCCGCTCCATGATCTCCGCAGCGATCGTATCCTTGCTCACGCGTCCGGCTACCAGGTGATGGAGGAGGTCGCTCTCGGTGAGGATGCCGGCGAGCTTGCCCTCGTCGAGCACCGGCATCTGCGAGATGCCGTGCTCCTTGAACAGCTCCGTCGCGCGGCCGAGCTTGTCGTTGAGATCGAGCGAGATGACCTCGCGGCGGCCGAGTGAGCGCACCACGTCGGCGACCGTGCCGACCTCCCAGTCACCCTTGACGAAGCCCTGCTGGCGCATCCACTTGTCGTCGACGAACTTGGTCAGGTAGTTGCGGATCGAGTCCGGCAGGAGCACGACGACGCGCTTGCCGGCGCCGAGCTCGCGCGACACCTGCATCGCGGCCCACACCGCCGAGCCCGACGAGCCGCCGACCAGCAGGCCCTCCTGGCGGATCAGCTGGCGCGCGACGAGGAACGAGTCACGATCGTTCGACTTGATCCACTTGTCGACGAGGCGGCGATCCAGGACGTCGGGGATGAAGTCGTAGCCGATGCCCTCGACCTTGTAGCTCTTGATCTCGCCGGGGCCCGCGAGGATCGAGCCCTCGGGGTCGACGCCGACGACCTTGCAGCTCGGCAGCTCGCGCTTGATCACGCGCGCGACGCCCGTGATCGTGCCGCCGGTGCCCGCGGTCATCACGACCGCGTCGAGCTTGCCGCCGCACTGATCGAGGATCTCGCGACCCGTGCCCTCCTCGTGCGCGACCGGGTTCGACGGGTTCGAGTACTGGTCGAGGATGTGCGAGTTCGGGATGATCTCCTTGAGCCTGCGCGCGACGCCGATGTGGCTCTCGGGCGAGTCCCACGCAGCCTCGGTCGGCGTGCGGATGATCTCGGCGCCGAGCGCCTCGAGCACCACCTGCTTCTCCTGCGACATCTTCTCCGGCAACGTGATGATCACGCGGTACCCGCGGACGGCCGCCGCCATCGCGATGCCGATGCCGGTGTTGCCGCTCGTCGGTTCGATCAGCGTATCGCCCGGCTTGATGCGTCCCTCGCGCTCGGCGTCGAGGAGCATGCGCACACCGATGCGATCCTTGACCGAGCCGCCGGGGTTCATGAACTCACACTTGCCGAGCAGCTCGCCCGGCAGGCCCTTGCCGATCCGTGCGAGCCGCACCATCGGCGTGTGTCCGGTCGTCTCGAGGATGGAGTCGTAGATCTGTGGGCTTGCCATCGCGGGCGCACTCTACCAGTCGAGGGCCAGAACTTGCACTGCACGCGGCACATGAGGTCTCTCCTGCGCGCGGCGGTGGCTCTCGTCGGATCTCTGTCGGTCGCGCACGCGCAGCCCGAGGAGCGCCAGGACGTCTGGGTCGTTCATCCAGACGGCACGATGACCTCGGATCAGGGCACCTACGTCGCGCGCATCGCTCCCGACGGCTCCGTCGCGCTGCGCGATGCTCCGAACGTTCAGCCCGATCCGTCGATCCTCGGCGCCACGTTCGACGTCACCGATGCGTTCATGCGCAGCCGGGGCGACGATCCATACGCGAGCGCGAAGCTCGACTTCCTCGATCGCTCGCGCGACCTGCGTGTCGTACAAGGCAAGGCGTTCCGCGCCGACCAGCTCGCGCATGCGGATGCGATCATGCTCGCCAACATCGATGCGATGTGGGCACGGCTTCCCGATACCGCGTCGCGCAAGCAGGCGCTGTTCGAGCTGTGGGACGAGTGCGCCGAGACCGGCGATCCCGCGCTCGTCGCGGCGGGGCGCGCCGCTCGCGCCACGCTGATCGCCGTCGCGCAGCAGCGGCTCGGCCCCAACGCGTTCACACCCGCGGAGCTGTCGGCATTCAACGCGCGCCGGACGTCGCGCGAGCGCTTCGATCCGGCCGGCGCAGCGATGGTGGCGGCGCGCTAAAGATCACCGGGGCTCATCTCGGCGGTTCGCGCGCAGGCTGAGCACCACCGAGACCGCGATGGCGCCGGCGATCACGCCGACCGAGACGAGCGGCGGGACGTGGAACCACTTCGACAGCAGCAGCTTGCAGCCCGCGAACGCGAGCACGGCCGAGAGGCCGAACCGGAGGTAGCGCAGGTCGGCGAGCGCGCCCGCGAGCACCACGTACAGCGCGCGCAGGCCGAGGATCGCGAGCAAGTTCGAGCTGTAGATCAGGAACGGCTCCTCGGTGACCGCGAACGCGGCGGGGACCGAGTCGACCGCGAACACGATGTCGGTCAGCTCGATCGCGATCAGCGCGAGCATCAGCGGCGTCGCGACGAGGCGGCCGTCGATGCGCGTGAGGAAGCGGTGGCCGTCGAGCTTGCGCGTCCACCGCAGGTGGCGCTCGAGCCAGTGCAGCACAGGGCTCTCGGCGTCGGGCTTCGGCTCCCGCAGGAGCTTGACCGCGGCGATCACGAGGATCGCGCCGAACACGTAGAGCAGGCTGTGCCACTCGCGCACCGCCGCCGCCCCCGCGAAGATCAACACGCCGCGTGTGACGATCGCGCCCGCGATGCCCCAGGTGAGGACGCGGCGCTGCTCGGTCACCGGGATCTGCAGCGCCGAGAACACGAGCAGGAAGACGAACAGGTTGTCGACCGACAGGCTCTTCTCGAGCAGGTAGGCCGCGAGGAACTCTTCGCCGGCGACGAGCCCGAAGCGGACCGCGACGAAGACGTTGAAGGCGAGCGCGACGCAGATCCAGGCGATGCTCCACGCGAGCGCGCGCCGCTTGGAGTCGACATGGTTACCGCGATGCGCGAACAGATCGATCGAGACAGAGATACCGACGACGAGGGCGAGCAGCGCCCATGCCCAGGCCGGGACGTTGTTAGACATGCTTCCAACTCCGTGACGAGAGAGAGGTTCGAGTGACGTGGATCAGTCGAACGTCGGTCGCGGAGGTCGGAAGATGCGCGCGAGGGCAGGCGAGGCGGGTGGGAGATCGTCGATCCGAGGTGGCGACACGGTGAGCACGGGCACGTGCTCGACGGCGATCGTGGGGAGCTCGACGATCTCGTCGTCGAATGCCGAGAGGCTCGGCGCCTCGGGCAAGACGTCTGCGACCATGCCGTCGGCCGGCGCTACGACGAGCAGCACGGTCAGCAGCAGGATCCACAGGCGTGGCAGCACGAGCGCGCAGTCTAACCTATGCGCGGCGCGCGTCATCACCAGCGCCAGCGCGTCGTACGCACGAGGCCACGCCGAGGAAGCCTCGGGCCAGCACGTAGCGGCGGCGGCCAAACGATGGTAATCAGCCGGGGATGTCTAGCCTGGACCGCCTCGTCGACACTCTCGATCGCCGCATCGTCGTGCTCGACGGTGCGATGGGCACGATGATCCAGGGGCTCGGCCTCAAGGACGAGGCGCAGTGGCGCGGCGAGCGGTTCAAGGATCACGCGCACGCGCTCAAGGGCTGCAGCGACCTGCTCGCGCTCACGCAGCCGCAGGCGATCGAGGACATCCACTACGCGTACTTCAAGGCGGGCGCCGACATCGTCGAGACCAACACGTTCACGGGCACGTCGATCGCGCTCGCGGACTACGGGCTCGAGGGTGTGGTGCGCGACATCAACCTCGCGGGCGCGGTGGCGGCGCGGCGGGCGGCGGAGCGCGCCGAGAAAGAAGACGGGCGGCCACGCTGGGTCGCCGGGTCGATCGGCCCGACCACGAAGACCGCCTCGCTGTCGCCGGACGTGAACGATCCGGGCGCGCGGTCGGTGACGTTCCAGCAGCTCGTCGACGCGTTCGCGGAACAGGCGCGCGCGTTGATCGAGGGCGGCGTGGATCTGCTGCTGACCGAGACGCACATCGACACGCTCAACTGCAAGGCGGCGTTGTTCGCGTTCGAGCAGGTGTTCGCCGAGGGCGCGCGGCGCGTGCCGGTGATCGCGTCGGTGACGATTCCCGATCGCTCGGGGCGCACGCTGTCGGGGCAGACGGTGGAGGCGTTCTACAACTCGATCTCGCACGCAAACCTGATGGCGGTGTCCATCAACTGCGCGCTCGGCGCCCAGGACATGCGGCCGCACGTCGCCGAGCTCGCGCGCGCCGCGGGCGTCCGCGTCGCGTGCTATCCGAACGCCGGGTTGCCCAACGAGTTCGGCGGCTACGACGACACGCCGGAGTCGATGGCCAAGGTGCTCGGCTCGTTCGCCAAGGACGGCATGCTCAACCTCGTCGGTGGCTGCTGCGGCACGCGCCCCGAGCACATCCGGGCGATCGCGGCCGCGGTGGCGGACGTGCCGCGGCGGACCATCGTCACGCCGGCACACGTGATGCGGCTCGCGGGGCTCGAGCCGCTGACCATCACGCCGGAGACCAACTTCGTCGTCGTCGGCGAACGCACGAACGTCACGGGCTCGGCCGCGTTCCGCCGGCTGATCAAGGAAGACAAGTACGACGAGGCGGTCGCGGTCGCGCGCCAGCAGGTCGAAGGCGGCGCCAACATCCTCGATGTCTGCATGGACGAAGGCATGCTCGACGGCATCGCCGCGATGCGGCGGTTCCTCAACCTGATCGCCGCCGAACCCGACATCGCGCGCATCCCCGTGATGGTCGACTCGTCGAAGTTCAGCGTGATCGAGGCCGGCCTCGAGTGCCTGCAGGGCAAGGGTGTCGTCAACTCGATCTCGCTGAAGGAAGGCGAGGCCGAGTTCATCCGCCAGGCGAAGATCGTGCGCCGGTTCGGCGCCGCGGTCGTCGTGATGGCGTTCGACGAGACCGGCCAGGCGACGAGCGTCGACCACCGGCTCGCGATCGCGCACCGCGCCTACAAGATCCTCACCGAGCAAGTCGGGTTTCCGGCCGAGGACATCATCTTCGATCCGAACATCCTCACGATCGGCACCGGCATCGAGGAGCACGACGCGTACGCGGTCAACTTCATCGACGCCGTGCGGCGCATCAAGGCGGAGCTGCCGGGCACCAAGGTCTCGGGCGGTGTGTCGAACCTGTCGTTCTCGTTCCGCACGTCCCCGCGCGTGCGCGAGGCGATGCACGCGGTGTTCCTCTATCACGCGATCAAGGCCGGCCTCGACATGGCGATCGTCAACGCCGGGCAGCTCGCCGTCTACGACGAGCTCGACCCCGCGCTGCGCGAGCACGTCGAGGACCTCGTGCTCAACCGCCGCGCCGATGCGACCGAGCGCATGCTCGCGTTCGCCGCCACGCTGTCGGGTGAGGCCGCGAAGAAGGAAGACGAGCTCGCGTGGCGCATGCAGCCGCTCGCGCAGCGGCTCGCGCACGCGCTCGTCAACGGCATCACCGACTACATCGATCCCGACGTCGCCGAGGCGCTGACCGTCTATCCCAAGCCACTCGCGATCATCGAGGGGCCGCTGATGGACGGCATGAACATCGTCGGCGAGCTGTTCGGCGCGGGGAAGATGTTCCTGCCGCAGGTCGTGAAGAGCGCCCGCGTGATGAAGAAGGCGGTCGCGATCCTCGAGCCGCTGATGGACGCCGAGAAGAAGGCGTCGGGCCTGACGTCCTCGAAGGGCAAGATGGTGATCGCCACCGTCAAGGGCGACGTCCACGACATCGGCAAGAACATCGTCGCCGTCGTGCTGCGCTGCAACGGCTACGAGGTCACCGACCTCGGCGTGATGGTGCCGCAGCACAAGATCCTCGAC
>DATLHR010000451.1:0-12756 GCA_035539815.1 Kofleriaceae bacterium | reverse complement strand
GTCCTCGATCGCGCACGCGATCGCCTCGAACTCGAGCTCGATGCCGAACGAGGCAGCGACGGCGACGAGCCGCGAGCCGGTGCGCTCGAGCGCCTCCGTGGGCGATGCCCCGGGGCTCGGCAGGTCGACGCCGGTGATCCGCACGCGCGGACGCACGGGACGCGACGCCAACCGCGCGAGGAGGTCGTCCCACTGCAAGCCATGGCCGATGCCGAGGTCGACGATGTGGATCGCCGAGGCACAGAACGTCGCGCCGTCGATCACGCGATTCGCGCCGACGTGCCCGAACCGCACCAGCGGCGTGTCCTGGATCAGCAGCCGGAACGCGGACAGCATCGCTTCGGGGCCCGCCTCTCCGCCGTAGAGGTTCCCGGCACCCACGGCGCTGTTCGCGGTGCGTGCGTGCAGGGCGTGGTCGAACAGCGCGTCGATGCGGTGGGCCGGGGCGGTGACGGTGGGAGCGGCGGTCAGCATGGGCGGACCCATGAGCAACCGCGAGGCCATGTCCAACCTGCTGGAATCATTGCAGGGAGCTCGTTGCGTTCGCGTGCGGCCGACGTGCGGGCAGGGTGCGCGCACGCAACCGCACGCCCGCGCTCAGGTCGCCTTGCGGTCCCGCGCGACGAGCACGGAGGCCTTCGCGTGGCGAACGACGCGCTCGGCGATCGAGCCGAGGAGCAGCCGCTTGATCCCGGTGCGGCCATGGCTGCCGACCACGACGAGGTCGAACGTCGGCTCCTCGTCGAGCATCGCGAGGACCTGCGCGCCCGCGCCGCCGATCCGCTGCACCGCCTTGACGGGAGCGGTGGTCAACACGCGCGCGCTCGCCGCCCAGTCGTCGAGCTGACTGCTGGCGTTGCGATCGAGATCTTCGATGAAGCCAGGCGCCATGAACTGGCCGCTGAACGTCACCGGAAGATCGAGGACATGGAGCAGCGTGATGCCGCGGCCCCGGGGGTTCGCGTACGCCGCGGCGAGCTGGACCGCAGCGCGCGACGCCTCGGAGAAGTCGATCGCACACGCGACGTGATCGAACTCCGTCGCCGGCGTACGTACGACGAGCACCGAACACGGCGCGTGGCGCACGATGCGCTCCGCCACGGAGCCGAGCACGACGCGCGACAATCCGGTGCGGCCGTGCGTGCCGACGACCACGAGGTCGATGGTCGGGTCGCGCTCGACCTCCCTGGTGATCGCATCCCACGCGGCGCCCTCGAGCAGCTTCGTGCTGACGCGCGACGCGCCCGCGGCTCGTGCCTCCGGAACGACGTCGCGGAGCCCACGCTCGGCGTCCTCGACGACCTGCTGAACGACGCCGACGGGGAACACCGTCCCTTCGACCGGCGCCGTGATCGGCAGCTGCCACGCGTACACGATCTCGAGCTCGGCGTTGGCCTTCCCCGCCAGTTTCGCAGCGACCTTCAGTGCGGCGCGCGCTCCCTCGGAGAAGTCGGTCGCGAACATGATCTTCCTGGCCGTCATATCCGGACGAGTTGCAACCCGTCTGCCATCCGCGTGGTCGGGCGAACGCGCATCGCTTGCGCTCCTGCGGTCCGCAGCGCAGGTCTTGCGGACCGCCCGGGAACCGGTGCAGGCACGCCGCATGCTCGACGACGCATCATCATGCGAGTCCTCTCCGCGATCCTCTTGCTCACCGCCTGTGCCTCGAGTCCACGCGCACCTACGGGGGGCCCGCGCGGCATGCGCGCGAGTGACCACATGGCGGCGGCGTACGAGCACGACGAGGCCGCCGTCCGTCAATCGACGTGGCCGGAGGCGACCGCGATCGCACCGGGCAGTCCGCCGACGACGATGGGGCTACCGTGGTTCCGGACCTGGGATACCGCCGCGGAGCACGAGCGCCTCGCCGCCTCGCATCGCGGCACCGCCGCCGCGATTCAGGCCGCATACGACGAGGCGTGCGGTACGCGTCCGCTCGCGCAGGTCTCGGTCTCGCCGCTGCGCCTCTACGGCACCGGCGGATGGAACACGACGTCGGGAGTGATCGTGTATCTCTCCAGCGCCGCCGGAAACCCCGATCGCCTGCTCGCGGAGCTCGCGTGCCACCGCGCGTGGATGATGCTCGCGCCCGCCGGCATGGACGATTGCCCCCTCGATCTCCCCGGGCTCGTCCTCGACGCGCGCGGTGATGCCAGCGGCGTCACCCTGTCGTTGTCCATCCGCGACCCCAAGCTCGTCGGCGAGCTGCAGCGGCGCGCCGCCCTCGACCTCGAGGCCGGGCACGCACACGACTGAATCACACGGCGGTCCGCACGACCAACACGTTGCGGTCGGCGTGATTCACGACCTTCGCCGCGGTCGTGCCGAGCAGGCGGTCGAGCCCGCCGTAGCCGTGGGAGCCGATGACGATCAGGTCGGCATCGACCTCCTTGGCAGTGCGGACGATGCCATCCCACGCCGTCGAGATCTCGGTGATGATCCTCTCGACCCGCCCGCTCGGCAGCGCTTGCGCTTGACGCTCCAGGTCAGCGGATGCGTTGCGGCGGAGGATGTCCTCCAGGCTCTGATCCGAGATCTCCAGGATCTCCCGTGGCATGTCGGGCGGGATCCCGACCGCGCGAAACACGACGAGGGAAGCGTCTGCGAGCTCCGCCATCCGAGCGGCGGCGGCAAGGACGGTGGCGGCGCGAGGAGAGGAGTCGATGGCCACGAAGATGCGCTTCATGTCCCCTCATCGTGCACTCCACGCGCCAGTCCGCGAAGCCCTCGCAGACCGATCGGCTCGCTACTTGCTTCGCGGGATCGATGATGGAGTCGGCGACGTTCACGCGAATCGCACGGGAGGCGCCGTTCTTCGATGAAGGGCATGGGTTCGACGTGTTCGGATTGCACCCGCCCCACCTCGCGGCCGCGATCTCGTGGGCGCGCCCTCTCTACGAGAGGTACTTCCGGGTCGACTCGCGGGGCGCGGAGCGCATCCCGGCCAGCGGTCCCGTCATCCTCGTCGCGAACCACGCCGGCATCCTCCCCGTCGACGGCGCCTTGCTGTGCCTCGACGTGCTGTACCAGACCTCGCCGCCACGCATCCCGCGCCCCGTCGGTGACCAGTTCATCCCCAAGCTGCCGCTGATCGGCACCCTGTTCTCGCGGCTCGGCGTGGTCAGTGGAACGCGCGCCAACGTGCGCCGCCTCCTCGAGCGCGGCGAGCTGCTCGTGATCTGGCCGGAAGGTGTCGCCGGCCCCGCGAAGCGCTTCCGCGATCGCTACAAGCTGCAGTCCTGGCGCGTCGGGTTCGCCGAGCAGGCGATCCGCCACCGCGCCGTGATCGTCCCCGTCGCGATCATCGGCTCCGAGGAGAGCTGGCCGCTGATCGCGAAGCTCCCGCTGCGCGCCTTCGGTGCGCCCTACATCCCGGTGCCCGCGGTGCCGTTGCCGCTGCCCGCGCACTACCGGGTGCGCTACGGCGCACCGATGGTCGTCGGCACCGACGCCGGCGAGGCCGACGATCCGGCGGCCGTCGCGCGCGCGTCTGCCAGCGTACGCGATGCCCTGGCGCAGCTCGTCGGCGATTCGCGCCTCGCGCGCAGGGGATGGTTCCGTTGAAGGTCCTGGTCACCGGAGCGACGGCGCCGCTCGGCCGCGCGATCGTCGACCGCTTGCTCGCGACGGACGAGGTCGAGATCGTGATCGCCATCGGTCACGAGCGCGAGCAGCCACGTGCGCAGCACGACAAGCTGCTGCGCCAGACGGTGGACCTGCTGCACAGCCGCGCCGTGCACGACCTCGTGTGGGGCCTCGGACGCGAGCTGTCCGTCGACCTCGTGATCCATGCGATGCACCACCGCGACGCCCGCGATCGCGGCCGGCGCGTGCACACGCAGAACGTGGAGACCACGCGCAACCTGCTGCTCGCCTGCCGCGATCATCCATCCGTCCGCCGGCTCGTGTACCGCAGCTTCGCGGAGGTCTACACGTTGCGGCACACCACGTCGAACCTCATCGACGAGGACGGCGCGCTCGACTTCGATCCGACGACGACCCAGTGGGTGCGCGATCGCGTCGAGGCCGACCTGCTCGTGTGCGCGCACGCCGACGCGCTCCAGGTCGCCGTGTTGCGGTGCGCGGAGATCCTCGCCCCGGGCACGGGCAGCCAGATCTGGGACTACCTGCAGTCCCGCGTGTGTCTGCGGCCGCTCGGGTTCGACCCGATGCTCAACGTGCTCGCGCTCGAGGACGCCGCCGAGGCGTTCGTGCGCGCGGCGCGCAGCCGCGCGACCGGCGTGTTCAACATCCCCGGGCGCGACACGCTGCCGCTGTCCGCGGCGATCGAGCGCAGCGCGCGCGTCGACATCCCCGTGCCCGGACCGCTGCTGTCGCCGCTGTACGGGCTGCGGCGCTGGCTCGCCGGCTTCTCGTTCCGCTATGACATGAACCTCCCCCGCTTCCACTTCGGCGGCGTGCTCGACGGAACGCGGGCGCGCGACGCGCTCGGCTACGAGCCGACCACCAGCGTGCAGTGGCCCGGCCCGTGGTGGCACGAGCTCGCCGCCGCCCTGGCGGAGGCCCGACATGCACCGTGAGGCTCCCATGGCAAGAACCCAACGCATCCATGGCTGGCGTCGCGTCGCAGGCGCGATGTGGCACGCACCCGACGATCCGCAGATCTACGGCACGCTCGATGTCGATGCGCGCCCCGCCGAGGCGTTCATCGCGCGGGCGCGTGCCGAGGGTCGGCGCGTGACCCCGACGCACCTCGTCGGGCGTGCGCTCGCCCATGCGCTCGACCAGGTCCCCGAGCTCAACGTCAGGATCCGGCGCGGGCGCGCACGGCCACGGCGATCGGTCGACGTGTTCTTCATCACCGCGGTCGGCGGCGGTCACGACCTCTCGGGCGTGCGCGTCGACGATGCGGATCGCAAGACCGTGTTCGAGATCGCCGAGGAGCTCGAAGCGCGCAGCGCCGCGATGAAGCGCGGCGACGACGCCGACTTCACGCGCACGAAGCACATGATCGATCGGCTGCCCGCATGGCTGTTGCGGCCGACCCTGCGCACCACCGCGTTCGTCACGCAGGAGCTCGGGCTCGAGATCCCGCGCCTGTCGCTCCATCGCGATCCGTTCGGCAGCGCGATGGTGAGCAGCGTCGGCATGTTCGGCCTGAGCCGCGGCTTCGCGCCGCTCGCCTGGATGTACGACGTGCCGGTGCTGCTGGTCGTCGGGGAGATCGCCGACCAGCCGGTCGCGGTCGATGGCCAGCTCGCCGTCCAGCGGACGCTCCCGATCAGCGCCACGATCGACCACCGCTACGTCGATGGCTGGCACGTGTCCCGTGCGCTCACCGCGTTCCACGCCTATCTGGCGGATCCCGAAGAGGCGGAGCACTGAATCGCAGGTCCTGCGCTGCGGGTCTCTCGCGACGCAAGTTCTGCGCGTCCTCCTCGCCGCGCGTGCGGATCCGTCGGGCACGCCGGATGCTCTACGTACGAGCATGCACTCGACGACACTCGTGGCCGCGCTGGCGTTGTTCCTGCCGGGCAGCGCCGCGGTGTTCGCGACCCCGCACCCGAGCTTGCCCTCGCTGTCCAACTTCGAGGTGCTGGCAGTGGCCACCTCCGACGACCTCAGCGCCCAGCTCCCCGACGACACCCTCGGGACGCCCGATGGGGAATGCAGCGCCGGCGCGCGCGTGACGCTGGGGCTCACCGTCGATCTCGGCGAAGGCCGCCAGCACGTGGTCGCCTCGTATGCGGGCGGCATCGCCGTGTTCGACGCCGAGGCCATGCGCCTCGCGGGCACGCCGGGGTATCCGTGCGCGGGCAGCGCCGACGAGCTCGAGGTGCTCGCGGTCGGCAACGCGTTCGGCGTCCCGACCGTGGCCGCCGTGCTGACGACCGGAGGCCGGCGCGAAGCGGTGACGTGGCTCGGCCTGTACCGGGTCGGGTTCGGCGGCCGGCTCGAGGCGGTGTTCGCGGGCGCGATCGAGCACCGCGACGGTGACCGCGTCCTCCGCGGCAACGTGACGCTGTTGCCGAAGGCGCTGCTGCACCGCGAACCGACGGGCGAGGTCATCCTATGGACCTGGGACGACGGGGCGGGCGTGTACGTGCCGCGGCCGGCACTCGAACCGATTCCCCACAGCTAAGGACCCCGATGCGGACAGAGCCTCTCACGCTGACCGCGGCCTGCCTCGCCGAGCGCGCCTCGCGCGGGCCGCGCTACACGAGCTACCCGCCCGCGACGCAGCTCGCGCCGATGGCGAGCGATGCGATCGAGCCCGAGCTCGCACGCATCGCCGCCGCGCGCGCCCCCGTGTCGCTCTACGTCCACGTGCCGTTTTGCCGCAGCCTGTGTGCCTACTGCGGTTGCAACGTGATCCCCACGCGCGACGCGTCGCGCGGTGAGGCGTACGTCGAGGACGTGCTCGCCGAGCTGGCGGTGCTGTCCGGCAAGCTCGGCGAAGCCTTCCCGGTCAGCGAGCTCGCGCTCGGTGGCGGATCGCCGAACTTCCTGTCACCCCCATCGCTGCGCTGGCTCGTCCACGCGATGGAGCGCTACTTCGCCATGGCCCCGGATGCGCGCAAGTCGGTGGAGCTCGATCCGCGGACGACGACGAACGACCAGCTCGAGACGCTGGGCTCGCTCGGGTTTCGCGCGCTCAGCATCGGCATCCAGGACTTCGACAAGGGCGTCCAGGATGCGATCCGCCGTCACCAGTCGGTCGCCCAGACGCGATGGCTCGTCGAGCACGGGCGCGCCGCAGGGTTCACCGACATCAACGCCGATCTCGTCTACGGCTTGCCGCGGCAGACCGAGGCGAGCTTCACGGCCACGCTCGACGCCGTGCTCGAGCTCGCCCCCGATCGCATCGCGCTGTTCGGGTACGCGCACCTGCCGAGCAAGCTGCCGCACCAGCGGATCGTCGAGCGCGCGGGCCGCATCCTCGACGCGCAGGAGCGCGCGAGCCTGCTCCTGCTCGCGATCGAGAAGCTCTCGGCGGCGGGCTACCTCCACCTCGGGCTCGATCACTTCGCGCGGCCCGGCTCCGCGCTCGCGCGTGCCGCGGCCGAGCGCCGCATGGTGCGCACGTTCCAGGGCTACGTCGAGCATCGCGCCGACGCGATCCTCGGTGTCGGGGTCACCGCGATCTCGTCGACGCCGAACATGCTGTGGCAGAACCAGGGCGAGCTCGAGGCCTGGCAGAGCGAGATCCACGCGGGCCGGCTGTCCGTCGAGCGCGGCGTGATGCTCGACCGCGACGATCGCCTGCGCCGCACGATCATCGGCAAGCTCATGTGCGAGGGCGAGGTCGATCTCGACGCGGTCGGGCGCGAGCTCGCCGTGGATCCGGCCGCCTACTTCGCGCGCGAGCTCGCGGCGCTCGCCGAGCTCGACGACCTCGCGACCTACGACCCCACGGCGCACACGATCCGCACGACGCCCATGGGGAAGGTGCTCGTCCGCAACGTCTGCATGGTGTTCGACCGCTACCACCAAGGAGGCTCGCGTGCCGGATTTTCTTCGACGATCTGAGCTCCTCGAGCTGGTGGCCCGCTGCGAGCTCCTGGCCGACGACCTCGACGCCAATCGCGTCGCGCCCGAGGCGCTGCTCGCGGAGGTCTCGCGCCTGCGCGCATGCTTCGATGTCCTCCATCAGCTCGAGGAGCGCGAGCCGCGCCTTCCGCCGCCGCACCGGGCCGTGCGGCGAGAGCCGCGCGCGCACGTCGCGTCCACGATCACCGACGAGCTGCGCGCGACGCTCGATCGGCTCCGCGAGCACCTGTTCGCCGAGACGTGAGATCGCAGCTTTTGCGCGCCGCACCGCAAGCGACGCATCCCATTCGCACCACTCCGACGCGCGGCGCGGACTTGGGCTGGCACGCAGGAAGCAATACAGCCGGGCATGGCCGCAGTTCTTGCTCTCGTGATGGTTCCACTTCTCGCCGCCATCGGCTTCTTCACCGGCGCCGCCGGTGCAGACGGCTCGCTGTCGAGTGCCTTCGCCATGGCGATGTTCTTCGCTCTCGGCGCAGGCGTGCTGTTCGGCGCGCTGAGGCTGATCAGCGACACCGAGCACGAAGGAAAGGAGGCACACTGATATGAACCCGACACCCATCCAGATCGTCGTCGCCTACGACTTCACCCAGAGCAGCCGGCACGCGCTGCTGCGAGCGATCGAGATCGCCGCGCGCGAGCCCGCCGCCGTGCTCCATTTCGTGAACGTCGTCGAGGCGCACGGCGCCGACTACGCGTACGCGGGGCGCGTGCAGGAGCAGCTCGCCAGGGAGATCACCGAAGAGCTGCGACGCGCGGAGCTCACCGGCCGCGAGCACTTCTTCGTGCACGCCCGGCTCGGCAAGCCCGCCGCCGAGATCCTGGAGCTCGCGCGCGAGGTCGGCGCCGATCGCATCGTCGTCGGCACCAAGGGGCTCACCGGCGTCGAGCACTTCGTCCTCGGCTCCGTCGCGGAGCGGGTCGTGCGAGAGGCCGGCTGCACGGTCGAGATCGCGCGGGCGAAGACCTACCCCCAGGTCGACCTCCTGAACGTGGTCGAGGTCGAGCAGCAGCACCGCTACGTGCCGCCGCACCGCTACTCCTACGCCGATAACCGCGTGCAAATGCGGCCCAAAGACTGGCCCCTGTACTGAGCCCGCAAAGTTTGCGGGCCGGTGCGCGGGGGTCGCACTTTCTGCGGCAAAGATCCGGCTCGCCTGGGGGGAATCGCCGGCACGGGTCGTGATACTCGACGCCGCCATGCGCTGGCCCCTCCTGCTCGTGGTCGCTGTCGTCTCTGCCTGCGAGGGCCCCGCCGGCCCTCCGGGTCCGGCTGGAGATCCCGGGCCGGGCGGCCCCGGCGGCCCGATCGGCCCCACCGGCGATGCTGGTCCGCCGGGCACGCCCGCGACGCCATCGCCGTGGCTGACCGATGACGAGATCGCGATCGAGGTCACCGGGCTCACGGTGTCGACCACCGCCGCGACCGTCCAGTTCACGCTGACCGATGGGGATGGCGACGCGGTTGATGCGAGCGGCAAGCTGACGGAGGGCCAGGTCAGCCTGGGCTTCGTGCTCGCGCAGCTCGCGGCCAACCCCGACGGCTCCGCCGGCCAGTACACCGCGTACACGACGCGGACGCAGACGAGCTCGATCACCGGCGCGAGCGCGACGCAGGCGACGACCGAGAACACCGGCACGCTGTCGGTCGTCGATGTCACCGCGGGGACCTACGCGTACACGTTCGCCGCGCCGCTGACCGGCTTCGATGCGGCTCGCACTCAGACCGTCGGCGCGTTCGCGATGCGCAACGGCGACGTCGCGCGCACGACGTTCTCGGTGCGGCCGGATCAGGGCACGGTCGCCCAGCGCGAGCTCGTGACCGACGCCTCGTGCGGCTCCTGCCACCGCGAGCTCGACGGTCACGGCGGCCGCTGGAACAAGCCCGAGCAGTGCGTGCTGTGTCACCAGCCGCAGACCACCGACCCCGACACCGGCAACACGCTCGACTTCAAGGTGATGGTGCACAAGCTCCACCGCGGTGCGAGCCTGCCGAGCGTCGTCGCCGGCGGCACCTACGAGATCATCGGCTTCGGGCAGTCGCACCACGACTTCTCCGACGTCGTGTTCCCGCAGGAGATCGCGCGCTGCGCCGCGTGTCACGCGGGCGCCGATGCCGATCGGTGGAAGACCGCGCCGAGCAAGGCGGCGTGCACGTCGTGCCACGACACCACGTCGTTCGAGTCGCCGGTGCCCGCGGGCATGGTGCTGCACGGCGGTGGCACGCAGCCGGACGACGCGCCGTGCACGGTGTGCCATCCCGCGAGCGGTAGCCTCGCCGGCATCTCGGAGAAGCACCTCGTGGGACAGATCTCGCCGACGGCGACCAAGGTCGAGCTCCAGATCCAGGGCATGACGAACACCGCACCTGGCCAGACCCCGGTGCTCACGTTCCGCGCGCTCGTCGACGGCGCGCCGCGGAACCTGTCGACCGCGCCGCTCACGCAGCTGACGGCGACGATCGCGGGACCGAACACGGACTACGCGACGTTCTGGCAAGCGCGCATCCAGGGCACCAATCCGGTCGGCACGCTCGCTGCGGTCGACGCGCCGGAGGGCATGTTCGCGTACACGTTCCCGGCGAGCGCCGCGATCCCGCTCGCCGCCACCGGCAGCTACACCGTCGGGCTCGAGGGCTACGTCCAGCAGACGGGTGGGCCGCGGTTCGCCGCCGTGTCCCCGGTGTTCGCGTTCCCCGTCACCGACGCGGTCGCGCAGCCGCGCCGTCAGATCGTCGATGCCGCCTCGTGCAACAGCTGCCACCGCGATCTGGCCGGCCACGGCGGCGGCCGCAAGAACCCGAACTACTGCGTGATGTGTCACAACCCGAACAAGGCCGGCGACCAGCGCATCGCGCGCTTCGAGGGCTCGTCGGTGCTGGCGCCGAGCGTCGACTTCCGCGTGATGATCCACAAGATCCACCGCGGCGACGAGCTCTCGAAGCCGTACCTGCTCGGTGGCAACCCGACACCGACGATGGATAACCCGCTCGGGACGCCCGTCGATTTCGGCGCGACGCGCTACCCGCGCTCGACGCGCGAGTGCGAGGCATGCCACGCTGCGAAGAACTGGACGCTGCCGATGACGCGGTCGAATGCGTACCTGCCGAGTATCGAGCTCCGGCTCACCTGCTCGGAGCCCGCGGCCGACGACACCAACGCGTACTGCGACGCGCCGTACTGGATAACGACGCAGACCTTCAAGCTGCCGCCGGAGACCTCGGTGTGCACGAGCTGCCATGACCAGCCGTACGTCGCGGCGCACGCGCAGCTGAACACGACCGCGGGTGGCGTCGAGGCGTGCGCCACGTGCCACGGTCCGGGCACGACCTACGACGTCGGCGTGATCCACGGCCTTCCGTGAAGTGGGTGGTCGTGATCATCGTCGCGACCACCGCGTGCGCCGAGCACCGCGCGACGCCGGAGCCCTGCGCGGGTGACTGCACCGAGCGCGTGCATCCGATCGGGATCCTCGACGTGACGAGCGATGCGTTCCACGGCAAGGAGCTCGCGCGCCGCGACTGGGACTTCGCGCTGTGCGCGACCTGCCACGGCGATCGGCTCGACGGCGGCGCGGCCGGTGTGTCATGCCTCGCGTGTCATCGCGAGGGCCCGACCGCGTGCGTGACGTGTCACGGCCAGGGCCCGACGAGCGGCGCACACGGCGCCCACGCGGCGAGCAGTCTGACGTGCAACGAGTGCCACGTCGTGCCCGAGCGGTGGGACGCCGAGGGGCATCTCCTGCGAGGCGGCGTCGCCGACGCGCGCCCCGCCGAGATCACGTTCGGCGCGCGCGCGAACGCGACGCCGGTGCCGGCCGACCGCCGCGGGCCGCCGAGCTGGGACGGCGCCACGTGCGCCAACGTGTACTGCCACGGCGACGTGCTGCATGCCGGTGGCGGCAGCGCGCCGCAGCCGCGGTGGGATGCGCCCGCGCCGACCGGCGGCTGCGATCGCTGCCACGCGAGCCCGCCCCCGAGCCACGCGCGCATCGACTGCGCGACCTGTCACCCGGCGAGCGCACCGCATATCGACGGCGAGGTCCAGCTCGGACGCGTCGACGGCTGCAGTGGCTGCCACGGCAGCGCCGCATCGCCCGCGCCACCGACGGATCTCGGGGGCAACACGTTCACCACCGCGCTCGGCGTCGGCGCGCATCAGGCGCACCTGCAGGGCGCCTCGCGCCTCGCCGCGCCGATCCCGTGCGCGACCTGTCACCTGGTCCCCGCGTCGACGGCGGCGCCCGGCCACCTCGACACGCCGGCGCCCGCCGAGGTCAACGCCGCGCTCGGCTGGGATCGCGACGCGCAGACGTGCGCGCAGTCATGCCACGGGCCCGCCCGCCCGCGGTGGACGTCGACGGGCGAGGTGAGCTGCGGCAGCTGCCACGGCATCCCGCCGGCGGATGCGAGCCACACGCCGGATCTGCAAGTCTCGTCGTGCGCGACGTGTCACCCGCTCACCGTCGACACGTTCGGCAACATCATCGTCACCAACGGAGGCAGCAGGCACATCGATGGTGTCGTGGATTCTCCATAACCCGTTGCAGGCGGCAGCGATCGGCTGCGCGTCGATCTCGGCGCTGCTGATCCTCTGGTACCTGGTGCGGCGACCGCCGCTGACGAACGCGACCAAGCTCGTCTTGCTCGCGGGGATCGGCGTGTTCCCCCTGGGCACCGCGGCGACCGGCAACGTCGCCGGCTACGAGGCGACGAAGGCGCGCACGTTCTGTGGCTCGTGCCACGTGATGACGCCTTACAAGCTCGACTCCGACGATCCGGCGAGCACGACCCTCGCCGCGCGCCACGGGCGCAACGACCTCTTCGGTCACGAGAACTGCTACGCGTGCCACGCCGACTACGGCATGTTCGGCACGATCACGACGAAGCTCGGCGGGCTGCGGCACGTCTACGAGTACAGCTTCAACTACCGCAACATGCCGCTCGAGGAGTCGCTGCGGACGATCACGATCCGCAAGCCGTTCAAGAACTCGACCTGCATGCACTGCCACTCGACGACGGGCCAGAGCTGGAACGCGGTCAAGGAGCACGCGAGCCTGGTCGATCGCGTGCGGAGCGGTGAGGTGAGCTGCGCGAGCGCGGGGTGCCATGGACCCGCGCACCCGTTCAGCAAGGTGGGACGCAAGTGATCCGCCGGCTGCTGCAGCGGCTCGCCGCCGTGCTCACGCAGGAGCGGCTGCTCAGGCTCTCGGCGGTGCTCACGCTGCTCGCGCTCGCGCTGATGG
>DATLHR010000450.1:0-4295 GCA_035539815.1 Kofleriaceae bacterium | reverse complement strand
GAAGGTCGGCAAGGAAGGCGTGATCACGGTCGAGGAGGCCAAGACGCTGAACAGCGAGCTCGACGTCGTCGAGGGTATGCAGTTCGACCGCGGCTACCTCTCGCCGTACTTCGTGACCGACACGGAGCGGATGGAGGTCGTGCTCAACGACTGCTACATCCTCACGCACGAGAAGAAGATCTCGAACATGAAGGAGCTCCTCCCGGTGCTCGAGCAGGTTGCCAAGCAAGGCAAGCCGCTCCTGATCATCGCCGAGGACGTCGACCGTGATGCGCTTCGCCTGACCGAGGTCGCTGAGCGTGAGGTTCTCGAGCTTGAGGCCGAGGTCCTCCGTCACCGCCTGGCCGCCGGTGAGCGTCGCGATGTCCTTCAGCATCTCCTTGCGGCGGTCGCCGAAGCCGGGCGCCTTGACCGCGCAGATCTGCAGCGTGCCGCGGAGCTTGTTCACGACGAGCGTGGCGAGCGCCTCACCGTCGACGTCCTCGGCGATGATCAGGAGCGGCTTGCCCTGCTTGGCAACCTGCTCGAGCACCGGGAGGAGCTCCTTCATGTTCGAGATCTTCTTCTCGTGGGCGAGGATGAAGCAGTCGTTCAGCACGACCTCCATGCGCTCGCTGTCCGTGACGAAGTACGGCGAGAGGTAGCCGCGGTCGAACTGCATGCCCTCGACGACGTCGAGCTCGGAGGTCATGGTCTTGGCCTCCTCGACCGTGATCACGCCTTCCTTGCCGACCTTCTTCATCGCCTCGGCGATCATGTTGCCGATCTCGGCATCACCGTTCGCGCTGATCGTGCCGACCTGCGCGATGTCTTCCTTGCCCTTGGTCGGGGTCGACATGGCCTTGATCGCGTCGACGATGGCCGCGACCGACGCGTCGATGCCGCGCTTGAGGTCCATCGGGTTGAGACCCGCGGCGACGAGCTTGGCGCCCTCGTTGTAGATCGCCTGCGCGAGCACGGTCGCGGTGGTGGTGCCGTCACCGGCGACGTCGGAGGTCTTCGAGGCGACCTCCTTCACCATCTGCGCGCCCATGTTCTGGAACTTGTTCTCGACCTCGATCTCCTTCGCGACCGTGACGCCGTCCTTGGTCACCGTCGGGGCGCCCCACGACTTCTCGATCACGACGTTGCGACCACGGGGTCCGAGCGTGACCTTCACCGCGTTGGCGAGGAGGTTGAGGCCCTTAGCGATCTCGCTGCGAGCCAACGACGAGAAGATGATTTCTTTGGCAGCCATGGCTGTGATTCCTTGTGTCTAAAAAATGAGCGTGGGTGAGGGGATCAGTCGAGCACGGCGAGGACGTCGTCCTCGCGGAGGATCAGGTGCTCTTCGCCGTCGATCTTGATCTCCGAGCCCGAGTACTTGCTGAACAGCACCTTGTCGCCCGCCTTGACGTCGAGCGGGATGACCTTGCCGGTCTTGTCGGTCTTGCCCGCGCCGACGGCGATCACCTTGGCCTGGATCGGCTTCTCTTTCGCCGAGTCGGGGATGAACAGGCCACCCGAGGTCTTGGTCTCCTCTTCGAGACGCTTCACGAGAATGCGGTCGTGCAGTGGACGGATCTTCATGGCCGCTTCTATAGACACCGGTTCGCACCTTGGCAACCCCCCGCGTCGAGTGCTAACAAAATTTCCAAACCAGTAGAAAAATCAGCTAGTTGGCCGCGCCGAAAACGCTCAGAACGTGCCGGCGAGGCCGACCGTATTGCCGCCCACGTACGGCGTGCCCGGGAGCACGTCGGCTCTGGGGGCCGCGCGCTGCATGAGCTTGATCGAGAGGTACAGCCCGACGGCGGACGGCACGGTCGTGATGATCCCCGCAGTGCGCATGCCGTCGCGGCCCGTGCCCCAGCCGACGGCGGTGAGCGTGATGCCGGCGGCCAGGCCCATGCCGGCGAACGTGGTGCCGACGATGCCGCCGGCGTAGGCGCCTTGCGACAGCGGCTTGCCGCGCACGACGACGGAGCCGGCGGGCAGGTAGCCGACGTCGAGCAGCACGCGGTCGCGCGAGCGCAGGGTCACGTAGCGCATCGGCGGTACGTAGAGCGAGCACGGCGTGGCGCATGCGGGCTGGCGATCGAGGAGCACCTCCCAGCCCTCCGACGACGTCGACACGAACGTCGCTTGCGTGGAGCCGGGTGGCGGACCCTGCGGTGCAGCTGGTGTTTCGCCGGCCCGCGCATCGCCGAGCGGCTGCGGATCGCCGTGCGGCTGCTCGACGGGCGGACCGCCCGCGGGTTGCTCGGGCGTCATGCCGGGTTGTGCGGCCGCGGGCGCGGCGAGCGTGAGGAGCAGCGTGGGGACGAGCGAAGTTCCGAGCTTCGGCATGGCTTCCTTTCCGTGGGCCGAGCGCGGACGGCAGACCGATTGTCGCTGGAGGCCGCTCCGACCGCAACGCCGAACGTATCGTGGTAACAAGCTCGCGTGGCGCTTACCCGATCGCGAGGATCACGCCTGATGCGCGCACACGCACCACCGATCGCCCTGGCGATCGCGATCTCCGTCGGCGGTTGCACGTTCGCCGTCAAGCATCCGCCGGCGACCGCCGCGATCCTCGGCGGCAGCATCGGTCTCGTCACCTGCGAGCTCGGCACGGACTTCGAGGAGCATGCGGCTTGCGGCATCGTCACCGCGGGCGCCGCGGCCGTGCTCGGCCTGGTGACGTGGGTCGCGATCGCGGTTGGTGGTCCGGGCGACACCGTGCTGCAGGGCGGCGCGGAGGCCGAACCGGAGCGCCCGGTACCGCAGGACCCGACGCTCGATCAGGAACCGGCGCCGGCGGCATCGACGCCGACGAGCCCGCCGCCGACACCGGATCCGAATCCGACGCCGGCGCCGACTCCGCCGCCGACACCGACGAGCCCGCCGCCGATGCCGTAGGCTGTTGCTTCGGGCCGGTCGCCGGATCCGACGCTGCCGCCGCCGCTCGCCGACGCTGTAAGCCGGCGCGGACGCCGTGCTATCCACGGGCATGGCCGACCCCGTCGCCGATAGCCTGCTCGAGTACCGCAAGCTGTTCCCCTCGCTCGAGCACTGCGTGCACTTCATCTCGCACTCGCTCGGCTGCGTGCCCGCGCAGGCGAAGGAGGACTTCGGCGAGTTCTTCGAGCAGTGGCAGACGAAGTCGATCACCGCGTGGAGTGACTGGCTCCCCGAGGTCGACCGCGCCGCGGCGCGCATCTCCAAGATCATCTCGGCGCCGGCGGGCTCGGTGATCATGCATCAGAACGTCTCGACGGTGATGAGCGTGCTGGCGTCGTGCTTCGACTACACGCCCGAGCGCAACAAGGTGGTCTACGAGGCGCTGATGTTCCCGACGGTCTCGTACGTGTGGCAGGCCGAGCAGCGGCGCGGCGCGAAGTGCGTGGTGGTGCCTGCGAAGGACGGCATGATCGATGCGGACGCGGTGTGCGCCGCGATCGACGAGCACACGCTGCTCGTGCCGCTCCAGCACGTCGTGTTCGCGACCGCGCAGATCCAGGACGTGAAGAAGATCGTCGCGCGCGCGAAGGAAGTGGGCGCGCACGTGATCCTCGACTGCTATCAGTCGATCGGCACCGTGCCGCTCGACGTCGTCGATCTCGGCGTGTCGTTCGCGACCGGAGGCTCGGTGAAGTACGTGTGCGGCGGGCCGGGCGCGGCGTGGCTCTACGTGCGGCCGGATCTGATCGAGCAGTTCTCGCCGCGCGTCACCGGCTGGTTCGGCAACGAGGCGCCGTTCGCGTTCACGATGCCGGAGCAGACCTACGCGGAGACGATCTGGCGCTACATGGGCGGCACACCCGCCGTGGCCGCGCTGTACCAGGCGCGCGCGGGCCAGACGATCGTCGGCGAGATCGGGGTGCGCAAGATCCGCGACAAGAGCCTGGTGATGACGCAGCTGTGCATCGACTGGGTCGACGAGCTCGGCATGACGCTCAACAGCCCGCGTTCGGCGGAGACGCGCGGCGGCTCGGTGGTGTTCGACTTCGTGGGCGCCGCCGACGTGTGCCGCGAGCTCAACCGCCGCAAGTTCTTCTGCGATCACCGGCCGGGCGCCGGCATCCGCATCGCGCCGCACTTCTACACGAAGGCGTCCGAGATCGAGCTGTTCTTCGCCGAGCTCAAGAAGATCCGCTCGGGCAGCGGGCGCTAGCGGCGATGCCGGTCACTTAACGAGATTGCGGCAAGCAAGCCCCGCGGTCCACGCGTGGTTTGCGTGCCACAGATCGTGAGCCGCCAAGATCGCCAAGATCGCCAAGCCGAGATTCTTTCGGGCCTGTCACGCATCCTCGGCGAGAGATTGTGACGCTCCA
>DATLHR010000449.1:0-21583 GCA_035539815.1 Kofleriaceae bacterium | reverse complement strand
CGAAGGCCGTCGTCGCGAGCGCCGGCAGCAAGCCGTCGCGCGTGAACCCGTACGCGATCGAGGTCATGAAGGAGCTCGGCATCGATTTCGGCTCGCATCGCTCGAAGTCGGTCGAGAACGTCGATGCGAAAGATGTGGACGTCGTGATCACGCTCTGCGCCGAGGAGGTGTGCCCGGTGTTCCTCGGGAACGTACGCCGGCTGCACTGGCCGATTCCGGACCCGGCGAGCGACGATCCATCGCTTGGCCGCGAGGAGTTGCTCCTCCGATTCCGCACCGCGCGAGACACGATCCGCGAGAAACTCGAGGCCGCGCGCGGCGAGCTAGCGCCTTGAAATCAGGCGAGACCAGCGGCGTGAGCCGGGGGCTGTAGAAACATTGCGTCCTTCGGAGAAGAAGCTCGTCCCTGGTATAGGAGGCAGAGAGCCATGAGTGACGCGATTGCAGACGAAACCCGCAACCTCGTGCGGGACCACTACGCGAAAGTCTCGACGGGCAATGCCGGCTGCGCGCCCGGCTGTTGCGCGGTGATGCCGGGCGACCAGTCGAAGCTGCTCGGCTATAGCGACGCGGAGATGGCGGCCGTCGGGGACGGCGCGGACCTCGGGCTCGGCTGCGGCAACCCGACGGCGATCGCATCGCTGCGCCCGGGCGAGACCGTGCTCGATCTCGGCTCCGGCGGCGGCTTCGACGCGTTCCTCGCCGCGCGTGCCGTGGGCCCGACCGGCAAGGTGATCGGCGTCGACATGACGCCGGAGATGATCGGCCGCGCGCGCGCGAACGCACGCAAGCTCGAGGCGAAGAACGTCGAGTTCCGGCTCGGCGAGATCGAGCACCTTCCCGTCGCGGATGGCACCGTCGACGCGATCATGTCGAACTGCGTGATCAACCTGTCGCCCGAGAAGCAGGCGGTGTTCGACGAAGCATTCCGCGTGCTGCGCGTGGGCGGGCGGCTCGCGATCAGCGACGTGGTCGCGATCGCGCCGATCCCCGACGAGCTACGGACGCAGGCCGCTGCGATCGCGGGCTGCATCGGCGGCGCGGCCCTGCTCGACGACGTGAAGCGCATGCTGCAGCAGGCGGGCTTCAAGTCGATCGAGGTCACGATCGCGCCGCGCTCGGCCGAGATCGTCGACTCGTGGCTCGAGGGCGCGTCGAAGTACATCGCGTCCGCGACCATCGAAGCGCGCCGCGGCGCGGAGAAGGCGAAGCCCGAAGACGCCGCGTGCTGCCCACCGGGTTGCTGCCCATGACCGAGTCGCCCGCACCGTGGCAGGACGTCGCGGCGCGGCTGCGACCATTCATCGCGCGTCGCGTGTCGCCTGCCGAGATCGACGATGTGATGCAGGACGTGTTCATTCGCATGCAGCGCGGGCTTCCGCAGCTGCGCGACGAAGAGCGTTTCACGTCGTGGCTGTTCCAGATCGCGCGCAACTCCGTTGCCGAGCACATGCGTACGCGCGCGCGTCATCCGATCGCGGACGGCGATACCGAACAGGAGCCCGCCCCCGAGACCGAGGAGGACGACCGCGAAGCGGCACGTCAGCTCGCGAGCTGCGTCTCGATGTTCGTCGCCCAGCTGTCGTCGCCATATCGCGAGGCGATCACGCTCGTCGAGCTCGAGGGTCGCACGACCAAGGAAGCGGCCGAGATGGCGGGCATCTCGGTGTCGGGCATGAAGTCGCGCGTGCAGCGCGGGCGCGCCCAGCTCCGCGAGCTGTTCGATCGATGCTGCGAGATCGCGCTCGACGCGCGCGGCAAGCCCACGGACTTCACGCCACGCTCGCAGCCGTCGTGCAAGGCGTGCTAGTGACCGCAGGTCGCGCGACGCCGGCGCCCGCGCCCGGTCAGTAGTACCAGGGGACGCCGGACCAATCGGGGCCGCGCTTCTCGAGGAAGGAGTCTCGCCCCTCCTTGGCCTCGGGTGTTCCATATGCCAGGCGCGTCGCCTCGCCCGCGAACAGCTGCTGACCGACGATGCCGTCATCCGTCAGGTTGAACGCGTACTTCAGCATGCGGACCGCGGTCGGGCTCTTGCCGAGGATCTTCTCTCCCCACGCGATGGCGGTCTTCTCGAGCTCGGCGTGCGGCACCACCGCATTGACGGCGCCCATCGCAGCGGCTTGCTCGGCCGAGTAGGCGTCGCCGAGGAAGAAGATCTCCCGCGCCTTCTTCTGGCCGACCATCTTCGCGAGGTACGCCGAGCCGTAGCCACCGTCGAAGCTCGCGACGTCGGCGTCGGTCTGCTTGAACATCGCGTGCTCGGCGCTGGCGAGCGTCAGATCGCACACGACGTGCAGGCTGTGTCCGCCGCCCGCGGCCCAGCCGGGGACCACGGCGATCACGACCTTGGGCATGAAGCGGATGAGCCGCTGCACCTCGAGGATGTGCAGGCGCCCGAGCTTGGCCAGGTCGGGGACCTTCGGTGCCTCCGCCGCCGACGCGCCGGTGACCTCGTAGCGGTACCCGTGATCACCGCGGATCCGTTGATCGCCACCGGAACAAAACGCCCACCCGCCATCCTTCGGCGATGGACCGTTGCCGGTCAGCAGCACGACACCGACGTCGCTCGAGGTGCGCGCGTGCTCCAGGGCCGCGTAGAGCTCGTCGACGGTATGCGGGCGGAACGCGTTGCGAACCTCGGGGCGATTGAACGCAACGCGCACCATCCCGAGGCGCACGTGCCGGTGGTACGTGATGTCGGTGAGCTCGAAGCCGGGGACGGAGCTCCATTGGGATACATCGAAGATCTCGCTGACCATGCGGCGCACGGTACGCGAGCCCCTCTCCGATGCTCAAGCGCGGCGCAGCATCGCCGCGCTCGGCGACTGGCTTGGCCGTTGCACCGCGCGGCGGCCATGCCGCCGACCGGCCTGCAGCTTCGACGTGCGCTATCGATGCTCACCGAGGATGTTGTCGTAGCGGTCCGCTCCCTGGCACGGCGTCCTCTTGCCGCGGACGACGCACTCGCGCTCGACGTGATCACCGAGCTCGACGGGCTCGCCTCGATCGGCGCGGAGTGGGATCGCCTCGTGTTCACCTCGACGCGCTACCGGCCGCAAGCGTCCCACGCCTACGTCGCCTCGTACCTCGAGCACCTACGTAGTCCGGACACGCCGTGGGCCTGCATCGTCGCGCGCCGGCGCGGAGCGCTCGTCGGGGTGCTGCCGTTCATGGCCGCCGCGCGCCACCTGGATGGAGAGTCGCTCGAGGCGGACATCGTGGTCGCCGCCGGCGACGAGGCTCGGGTGACCTCGGCGTTGCTCGCTGCTCTCGAGGAGGCGGCGCCCGGATGGATCGCGCTGCGCCTCGGAGACCTCCCGGAGAGCTCCCCGACCGTCGACCAGTCAGGTCGCGCCGGTGGGCATCCGATCCTGCTCACGCCGAGCGGGCGCGCCTCGTACCTCGTGCTGCCTGCCACGTACGACGCCTACCTGGCGACGCTGCCGTCTCACGTCCGGCACAACCTCCGGCGTCAGACGCGGCGCTTGTTCGAGATGCCGGGAGCGGAGGTCGAACACGTGGCGGCGAGCGAAGCCACGGAGGCGCACCTCGATGCGTACATCGCCGTCGAAGCCAGTGGATGGAAGGCGCGCGAGGACGGCGGAAATGCGATCGCGCGGCGCACGGCGCTGACCGCCTACTATCGGGCCACGGTCTCGCGGCTGGCGGGCGCCGGCGCCTTGTCGTGGGCGCTCCTGCGCGCGGAGGGTCGCGTGATCGCGGCGATGCTGATGGAGCGCGTCGGGGACCGGCTGGTGCTCGACAAGATCTCGTACGACGAGTCGTTCTCGCGCGTCGCCCCCGGGAGCGTGCTGGTCGGCCTCGTCCTCGAGCGCGCGATCCGCTCGGGCGAGATCGCCGAGGTCGACTTCGTCACCGACCAACCCTGGCACCGCCGGTGGGCGACGCAGACGCGTCTGCTCTACGACGTAGGCATCTACGGCCGATCGCTGCGTGCGCTGATGCCCTGGTATGTCGTGGGCGTCGCGCGCCGGGCGCGACGAGGCGCACCCGTTCCCGAGGCTCAGATCGAAGTAAAGAACCAGCGCGACGCGTCGAAGTAGACCTCGACGTGTGGTGACGCCTTGGGGACCATGACGTTGATCGCGTTCGCGTCGCGCGCGAGGAACCCGCGCGCCCACATCCGCCGTGCCTCGGCGGCGGGTCGCGCGAGCGTGACATCGATGAAGTCGGAGTCGCCCGCGAACGCCATGATCGCCGCCAGCGCACGCCCCCACGCGTCGCGCGGCGCGAGCAGGTCGAGGATGCGCACCCGTCGCCCGCGGCGCTCGAGGGCGCACGCCGCGAACGGGCGTCCCGCGTCCATCAGCACGAACGGCGTGGTCGCCGCCTCGACGTCGGGCACCCGGCGAAACTGCCAGTCGTAGAACTTCGCGTCGCGGACGGTCGCGATGCCGAGGTCCGGCCGCGTGCGCTCCCAGATCGCGTCGACGCGCGTGTCCAGCGGGCGAAGCTCGTCGAGCGCGAGGCCATGACCGGTCGGACGCAGCGCGCGCCGCACCACCGGGTCGAGGAGCCGCGGCAGCCCGAGGCCCGCGCCGCTGACGGGACGCACGTACCGCACGACCTCGAACACGTCGCAGGTCTCGTGGCGAGACAGCGGCGTCACGTTACCCGCGCGTGGCATCCCGAAACTCACCTCGATGCCCGTCCGCTGCATGGCGTCGCGTGCCGCGCCGTGCAAGGCCGTCGCGATGCCGCGTCGTCGATAGCGTGGGTGAACGAATCCGTCGCCGGCGAGCGCGGCCGTGGCTTCGCGACCAGCGACGGTGATCCGCCATGGGAACAGCGAGGTCACGCCGGCAAACTCGCCGGTGGCCGCGTCCTCGGCCACGAACGTCAGCGGCGCGCCGTTCGGATTCTCCTCGTACAGCCAGCGATGTCGCGCCTCGACGTCCGTCCGCGTTCGCAGCATCCGCCCGATCGCGTCGATGATCCGAGGCCGATCATCCGGCGTCGCCAGCCGCACCCTGAACCCCGTCGCCCGGTGGAACGTCATGGGGCTGGTATACGGCGCGCCTCCACGCGCGCACGTGAGGCGGCGGTAAGCCCGCGCGCGACGTGGGCCACGAATGCGTGGTCGACCGTACGCGCGCGCCTCAGTTATCGGCGTGCGCGAGCGGCAGCGAGAACAGGGATAGGTTGCCGTCGAGCGGATGCGCCGTCCACACGCGCCCACCGATCGCATGCGCCGCTTCGGCGGCGAACTCGTCGAACCGGCTCGCCGGGGCGCTCGGCGTCCCCGAATCGTAGACCGCGAACACCAGCTCTCGATCGAGCTCCTGCCCGGTCACGGCGACCCGCCCGCCCGGTTGCACCGTGTCGATCGCGTCGCGCAACAGCGAGGCGATGACGAGCACCACGTGGCCGCGGTTCACGATGACCTGCTCGTCGACGCCGACGATGATGACGCGCAGCGATTTGGCGCGAGCCTCCTCCCGCACCAGCTCGCGCGCGGCGTACAGCAACGAGGAGACCGACACGAGCTCGCTCATCACGGATCCCAGGTAGCAAGCGACAAACCAAGGAGCGCGAGTTGCAGGGCACGCCAGCATGCTGAGATTCGCCCTCGCCTCGATGGTCCTGTTCGGTTGCGCTGACAAGAAGTCGGATCCGTCACCGCAGCAAACCCCAAGCTCGTCACCCGCAGCGCAGGAGGCGCGCAACATGTTCAACACGCTGTGCTCGAGCTGCCACGGACAAAGCGGAGCGGGCGACGGCCCGGGGGCCGCGTCGCTGAACCCGAAGCCGCGCAACTACACCGACAAGGCGTGGCAGGCGAGCGTGACCGACGACGACATCCGCAGGATCATCCTCGAAGGCGGCCTCGCGGTCGGCAAGAGCCAGATGATGCCCCCGTCGCCGCAGCTCAAGGACAAGCCGCTCGTCGTCGACGAGCTCGTGAAGATCGTGCGCAGCTTCGGCCAGTAGCTCAGCCTTCCTCCCCCCCATCCCATCCGCGCGACATGTTCATCGCGCCGAAGAAGATGCCCCCACCCAGGAGGAGGAAGGCGAGACCACCCGTGACGGTGGTGAACGAAAGATCGCCGGTGGTCACGCCGAACATGAAGCCGATCGAAGCCATGAGCGGCAAGAAGATGAGGCACAAGACAGCTGCCATGTCCGCGAACCTTGCGACTGTCGTGCCGGGTCGCCGATCGGCCCACGCGGTGGACGCGGTCCACGTCGTTCTCGAAACGAGAACACGCTGCTCGAAATGAGAACGGGTCCTACGCGCGGTCGCGCAGGCGCAGGCGGGTCGCCAGACGATGCAGGTTCCCGCGCTGAAGGCCGAGCCTGCGTGCGGCCTCGGCCCAGTTGCCGTCGCACTGGGAGACGGTCGCGTCGATCAGGCTGCGCGTGAAGTCGTCGACGGCCTCGCGCAGCGGAGCGCGCGAGCTCTCGGAGAGCGGCTGTGCGGCATCCGAGGCGCGGTCGAGCCCGAGGTGCATGACGTCGATCAAGACGGTGCTCCGCCGCTGTCCCTGCGACGCGCGCAAGGCGCCGCGCATCAGGGCGTGCTCGAGCTCGCGGACGTTGCCCGGCCAGTCGTACTCGCGCAGCTTCTTGCGCGCCGCGACGCTCAGCCGCAGCGGCCCGATGCCGAGGCGATCGCGCGCGAGGTCGAGGAAGTGGCCGCTGAGCACCGGGATGTCCTCGCGGTGCTGTCGAAGTGGCGGCACGTGCAGCGGAAACACGCCGAGTCGGTGAAGCAGGTCCGCGCGAAAGCGCCCCGCGCGGACTTCCTCCCACAGATCGCGGTTGGTCGCGGCGATCACGCGAACGTCGACGCGCAGGAGCCGGTCCGAGCCGATGCGCTGGACCTCCCCCGACTGCAGCGCGCGCAGGAGCTTGGGCTGGATCGACAGCGGCAGCTCGCCGATCTCGTCCAGGAACAGCGTGCCGCCGTCGGCGACCTCGAACTTGCCTGCACGGTGATCGATCGCCCCGGTGAACGAGCCGCGCACGTGACCGAACAGCTCGCTCTCGGCGAGAGACTCGGGCAAGGCCGCGCAGTTCACGTGGACCATCGGCTTCGCCCCGCGCGCCGACTTCGCGTGGATGGCGTGTGCGACGAGCTCCTTGCCGACGCCGGTCTCCCCGGTGATCATCGCGGTGAGCTCGGAGCGCGCGAGCAGCTCGATGTCCTGGCGAATGCGGGCCATGGTCTCGCTCGTGCCCAGGATCTCGCCGCCCATGCGATCGAGGGCCTCGCGGATCAGCTGCCGCGGCGGGCGCGGGTCCTTCGCGCTCAGCTCCTCCAGCGCGGCCGTGAGCGCGCTCGTGCGGATCGCCGCGCCCGCCATCGCCGCGAGCATCGCGACCGTGGAGGGGTCGACATCGTCGAACGCCTGCGGCGAGAGTGCATCGAGCGCGAGCACGCCGATCACCTCCCCTCCGACGATGAGGGGGCAGCCCATACATGCGTGCGCCTGCGACAACGCATCACCCGCGTGCGCGAACAGTCCGTCGAATGGGTCGGGCATCGCCGTGTCGTCAAAACGAGTCGGCACGCGCGCCGCGATGATCCGCGCGAGGCGCGGGTGATCGGCCGGCGGGTAGCGGCGCGCCAGGGCTTCGGCACGCAGCCCATCGACGGCGAGCGGCACGAGCACCCCCTCCGAGAGGCGCAGCAACGCCGCTGAATCACACGGAACCAGGTGCCGCGCGACGGACAGGATCCGCCGGTAGCGCTCCGAGGCCTCGAGGTCGGCGGCGAGGTCCGAGGCGAACGCGAACAACGGTTCCATCATGCGTTATCGGATCGATACCACCCACCTTCCGTGCGCGCGCGTGGCCCTTTGTCGCGGTCAGCGGCGATGCACGTTCCTTGCACGCTCTCCGTGCATGTACGACGAGCATGACCAACTCGATCACGAGCTCGCGCGCCTCGCGGACTCGCTGCGAAGCAGCAGGAACCTGCTCGCGTGCCTGCAGCTCGCGGAGTTCGCGTTCAAGCTCGAGCACTGCATCCATAGCGAGGAGAGCGCGTTCTCGGCGGCCTCCGGACGTCTCGCTCGACCGGGCCCGCTCGCGAAGGTGAAGACCGAGCACGCGAGCCTGCGCCGCCTGATCAGTGCGATCGCCATCGCGATCGATCAATCGGACGAGCGCCGCGGCCTCGAGCTCGTGAGCAAGCTGCGCAGCGTCCTGCTCCTGCACCTGGCCAAAGAGGAGCGCCTGCGGGACGTCCAATCGATCGCCTGACGATCATCCGAGCGATCAACGAGCTGCGCCGGGCGGGTGAGGTGCGTGGAGCAGCGGCTCCTGCGCCAGCATCGTGCGCAGCCGTCTCCGCCGGACCATCACGACGAGCACGCCCGCGCAGAACGCCGCCACCGCGAGCATCACCGCGCCGCTGACGAGGAACTTGGTCGTCGCGTGGTGGCCCTGGAACCCGAAGCCGATCCACGCGGTACCGACGAGCACGAGGCCGATCGCGATCGGCCATCCGAACGACCGCTCGCTGACCCGGTGCTGATCGTCGAACAGCTGACGGCTGAGCGCGAGCAGCACGATCAGGACGAAGAGGATGATGATCACCAGCAGCGGCGGCGGCGCGAGGAACCCGGCGAGCGAGCGCACCGCGACCAGACCGACGGTGATCTGCCACGCGCGGCGGCTGCGGGTCTGGAGCCCCCGGGCAACGAACAGCCCTGCCGTGCCCGCGGCGAGCGCGACGATCTGGCCGATGTCGCCCAGCCGGTCGCCGTGCGATGACGCCGCGAGCACCATCACGATCACGCTGATCACGAACGTGAGCGTGGCGAGCGCGCCGGCGGTCGCCTCGGCGAGCCACTCCGGGCGCTCGGTGGTCGGGCGGCGCCGCAGCTCGATCGCCACGAGCAGGCCTGCTCCGACGACGATCGGCAGGAGGTTGGTGATGATGCGACGCCCGAGCAGCGCGCCGACGATCGCCGGGGCGAGCGCATCGCCCGGCACGAACAGCAGCACCATCCCCTCGAGCACGCCGAGCCCGCCAGGGATCTGGGTCAGCGAGCCTGCGATGCTCGCGAGCAGGCACACCACGACGACGTCGGTGTACGAGAGCGGCACGGCCGACGGCAGACACAGCTTGACGATCACTGCATCGAGCAACAGCTCGGAGATCGGGATCGCGAACACGCCGACGAGCTGGGTCGCGTTGGGCATCGGGATCCGGAACGAGCGCAGCCGCAGCTCCGCCGGTCCGCGGGCGCACACCACGACGAACCCGACGCACAGCGCGGTCGTGCCGATTCCGATCGCACGGACGGCGGTCGGGCCGAGCCAACCCGCGAGCGTGGAGGGCACCGGCAGCAGCGAGAACACCATCGCGAACTGCGCGATCACGCCGACGAAGAACACGAGCTCGTTGTAGGCCGTGATCCGTGCGACATCCGCGGCGTCGAGGCCCCAGCCGCCGTAGAGCCGAAGCCGTAGGCCGACGCCGGTGACCGACGGCACGCCGAGCGTGCTCAACGAGCGACTGACGACCGAGGCGAGCGCCGTCTTGCCAACGCCAACCACGCGCCTGCCGGCGTAGCCGACCGCGATCCACTCGCGGACGCTCGCGATCGCGTGCTGGAGCACGATGACGCCGATCGCGCCGACGAGCGCCGATGCCGGCATCGCGCTCAACGCGTCCGCGATCTCGGCGTAGCTGTACGACCGGAGCAGGTGATCGAGCGCGTACGCCATCCCGCCGAACGCGACCACCATCAACGCGTTCTTGGCCCAGCGGAGCAGGCGCCGCTTGCGGTCGGGCGTCACGAGGACGCTGACTTTAGCGCTTCTTACACCTGAAGCCGGCGAGCCGCGCCGATAGCTCCGCCTGAACCTTGCACAGGCTCGCCGGGCTGCTGTCGATCGCCGACACGCCACCTTTGCCGCAACCCTGAAGGATCGGGTTAGGCAGCGGCGCCGGCGGGCAAACAGGCACGACCCCGGCCTCGACCACGCGCAGCAGACCGACCGCGTGGTCCTTACCGGCGCGATACGAGTCGGGCCAGGTCAGCGTGCCCTCGGCGATCACCCGAGCTCCATCGACCCAGGTCCAGGTGAGCGTGGTCTGCGCCGAGCTGCTCCACGGCGAGCTTGCGCGGGACCGGGCCCGTGACGTCACGTCACTTCAGGCGACCGCCGTGCTCAGAAGATGTCGACGTCCACGCAGGCGGAGATGTCGAAGAACATGAACGCGAGCGCCTTCTCCTGCGGCGTCAGCGGCTCCGTCGAGCAGCCGTCCGGGAACGGCGTCGTGTTCGCGATGTCGCCGCCGCGTCCGGAGACGTGCATGTCGGTGAACACCACCTTGCCGCAGCGCTGCGCCTCGGGCAGCTCGTTCGGCGTCGTGAACTGGAACGTCTGCGGGTACTCGAGGCCCTGGACGTTCCGGAAGGCCCAGCGATCCGCCTTCGTCTCGTCGACGGTCGCGACGGTCTGCCGCCCGTCCGTGATCGGCACGACGCCGCGCGTCGCGGAGCCCATCACGTTCAGCAACCAGTCGGCGAACGCCACGCCTTTGGGGTTGTTGACCTCGTCGATGATGTCGTCGCCCGTGAACGCGGGACCGGTGTTGTTCCACGTCGCGATGAGCGGCCACACCTGCGGTGCCTGCGAGCCTCCCGAGAAGCTCGCGCCCTGGATCCAGACGTTGTGCCAGTGGGAGAGGAACAGGCGGCCGCCGAGGTCGGCGTACTTCTTGACCTTGTTCATCGACGCCAGCTGCTTGTCGGCCGGACGCTGCTCGCCCTCGCACGAGAACATCACGATGTTGTAGGTCTCCATCTTCAGGTAGTCGTCCCACAGCGTCATCGCCTCGGAGAACGTGCCCGTGTTGACGAAGCCCGCCGCGAACTCGGCGGCGCCGTTGCCATGGAACAAGTGCACCTTGCCCGTGCCGGCGTCGGTGGTGAACTCGCTGTCGTCGACGCCGAGCTTGCGCACGAGACACTCGAGCGCGTCGAACCCGCCGGTCGTGATCGCGATCCGCGGCATGTCGCCCTCGGCGGCCGTCTTGGGCAGCGACGTGACCTCGGTGCCCAGCGTCGTCGTCGTGCACGCCGGCACGTTCGGGATCGTGATCTGCTTGCGCCAGCGGCCGACCTGGATCACGAGCGGGATGTTCTCGCCCGCCGGCGCGTCGTCGAGGACGAAGCCACCGGCGACATCGCTCGTCGTCTTCACCACCGGCTTGCCGGGCAGGTTCTCGCTGCATGTATCGCAGGTGAGGTTCGTCGGCAGCGGCCCCGGATCCTCGTTGGGCACGTAGACATTCACGCCGTACAGCGCGAGCGTGCCGTTGGGCGCGAACACGCGGCCGGCGATCTGCGTGGGCTGCATGCCCTGCGCCGCGCAGTCGACCTTCTGGCACTGAAGGCCGACACATGCATCGGGTGGCCCAGGCGGCCCGTCGGTCGGGCCCGTGGGCCGATCTTCCGGACCGCATCCGGCCGCAATGATGACAAGGCACGCGAGCAGGCGCATGTGGACTCCTGGCGGCGCACGCTAGCAGAAGTGCGTCGGAGTTCGCGCACCGTTTTTCGGGGCTGGCCGGCGGGCACATCAAACCGGATGCCGTTCAGTGTGCGCGACCACGCCGGGCGTCGATCCCGCGGGGGTGCTACCGTGGTCGGCGCGTGAGCGCAGTGGTCTCGCAGCTCTGCCCCGACGAGGCGACGATCGCGCGGTTCGCCGCCGGCAAGCTCGCCTCGGCGGTCAGCCGCGAGCTCGAGGTGCACGTCGACGGCTGCGAGCGGTGCCGCGTGCTGATCGCGGAGCTGGCGCGTAGCTCGACCATCGATGGCCCCTCCCCGCGCGAGTACGCCGAGCGCGAGGCCGAGAAGCTGATCGGCCGCTACCGGATCGAGGACCTGCTCGGCATCGGCGGCATGGGGCTCGTGTACACGGCGCGTGACCTCGAGCTCGGGCGGCGCGTCGCGCTCAAGCTGCTGCGCTCGAGTGACGACGGGCGAAGCGCCGAGCGGAGGGCCCGCCTGCTGCGCGAGGCGGCCGCGATGGCCGCGCTGTCCTCGCCGCACGTCGTGGCGGTCTACGACGTCGGCACCCACGGCGATCAGGTGTTCATCGCGATGGAGCTGGTCACCGGCGCCACCGTGCGGTCGTGGCTCGCGGCGCGACCACGAACGTGGAAGGAGATCGTCGACGTGTTCGTGCAGGCGGGGCGAGGGCTGATCGCCGCGCACGAGGCCGGCATCGTTCACCGTGACTTCAAGCCCGACAACGTCTTCGTCGGCGACGACGGTCGCGTGCGGGTCGGCGATTTCGGGCTCGCGCACGCGCCGGCGGAGATGGTGCCGGCGCCACCCGGCGAGACGCCCGCCGAGCTGACGGAGACCGGCACGGTGATGGGGACCGTGCGCTACATGGCGCCCGAGCAGCTCGAGGGGCGGCGCGTCGACGCGCAGAGCGATCAGTTCGCGTTCTGCGTGTCGCTGTTCGAGGCGCTGCACGGCACGACGCCCTATCCGGGCACCACCGCGGCCGCGGTGCTCGCGGCGTTCGATCGTGGCATCGCGCTCGACGGCAAGGCGCCGCGCAAGCACCCGCGCTGGCTCGATCGCATCGTCGAGCGTGGGCTCGCCCTCGACACCTCGACGCGCTACTCGTCGATGAAGGAGCTCGTCGAGGCGCTCGCGCGCGAGCCGGTGCAGCGGCGGCGGATCGCGATCGCGGTCGCGACGGCGGGCGTGGCGCTCGCGGCGACCGGCGCGGCGTATGCGCTCGGCAAGACACCGGGCGAGGCGGGGGCTTCCCCGTGCGCCGGCGGTGCCGCGATCGTCGACGGCGTGTGGGGTCGCGCCGCACGAGCGCGCGTGCAGGGCATCTTCGCCTCCTCCACGAACACGCAGCTGCGCGCGCAAGGCGAGCGCGTCATCGCCGGCCTCGATGCGTACGCGGGCGCGTGGCTGCGCGGGCACGCCGACGCGTGCGAGGCGACGCTCGTGCACGGCACGCAGTCCGCCGAGCGCATGGACCTCCGCATGGAGTGCCTGACCGAGCGGCTCGGCGGGCTGCGCGCGCTGACCGCCGAGCTCGCCGTCGACAAGGCCGACCTGTGGAAGGCGATGCAGGCCGTCGATGCGCTCGCGCCGCTCTCGGCGTGTGCCGATCCGAAGGCGCTGGCGCTGCGGCATGCCCCTCCCCTCGCCCCCGCGGATCGCGAGCTGGAGGCCCGTCTTCGCGGCGAGCTCAGCTCTGCGAAGGCGGCCGGCGACCTCGGCAACTACACGCGTTCGCTCACGCTCGCCGACGGCGCGCTCGCATCGAGCAAGGGCCGCGAGTGGTACGAGGCGGAGGCCGGCGTGATCGCGGGCCGCATGCTCACGCTGCTCGTGCGCGGGGCCGAAGCCACCGCGAAGCTCCACGCCGCCGCCGTCGCCGCCGATGCGAGCAAGCACGATCGCGCAGCGGCTGAGGCGCGCATCCTGCTCGTCTCGAGCATCGGCTACACGCAGAGCAAGCCCGACGAGGCGGCGCAGATCGTGCCGTACGCCGCCGCCTCGATCCGCCGGCTCGGCGGTGACCCGCAGCTCGAGGCGCTCCTCCTCCAGACGCGCGCCCGCGTGCTCGGCCTCGCCACGCGCTACACCGAGGCGCTGCCGCTGATCGAGGAGGCGCGGCGAATCGCCGAGCAGCACGACCCCGACAGCGTCGCGCTCGCCGCGGTCTACAACACGCTCGGCAACACCCTGAGCGGCCTCGGCCGCCACGAGGAGGCCCTCGCCGCGTCGGCGCGCGCGCTCGCGATCTTCGAGGCGAAGTACGGCCCCGAGCACCCGCAGGTCGCGATGGTGCTGACCAACCGCGGCGGCTCGTTCCGCTACCTCGCGCGCTACGACGACTCGATC
This sequence comes from Kofleriaceae bacterium, assembly GCA_035539815.1. Classification (GTDB taxonomy): domain Bacteria; phylum Myxococcota_A; class Polyangia; order Haliangiales; family Haliangiaceae; genus JABFXX01. Next base: position 7,709 of record DATLHR010000449.1, on the reverse strand, counting down.
GCCTCGCACCAGCGCGCGATCCAGATCCGCGAGAAGGCGTTCGGGCCCGACCACGTCGAGGTCGCGGCCGCGCGCACGAACCTCGCCAACACCTTCGACGCCTGCGGCCGCCACGAGGAGGCCTACGCGGCGTCCAGCCGCGCCCTCGAGAGCTTCGAGAAGGCGCTCCCCGCCGAGCACGCCTGGATCGGCACCGCACGCGTGAACATGGTCGAGCGCCTCCTCGATCTCGGGCGCGTCGACGAGACCGTGGCCTACGCCACCCAGATCCTCCCCGAGGAGCGCCGCCTGCGCGGGGCGCGCGGCACGACCGCCAAGCTCCTCGGCATGCTCGCCGGGGCGCGCGTCCGCACCGGCACCCTGCGCGATGCGTGGGACGCTCACCGCGAAGGGATCGCCCTCGCCGCCTCCGGGGCGGACCGCGAGGTCACCGCCGACGTGCTCACCTGGTTCGGCAACGCCCTCCTCGCCACCAACCACGCGCGCGACGCCGCGAATGTCCTCGGGCAAGCCGTCACCGTGCACCGCGAGCTGTACGGCGCCGATCATCACCTCACCGTCGCGACCGAGGTCGCGCTCGCCGAGACCCAGCTCCAGCTCGGCCGCCGCGACCTCGCGGTGCCGGCCCTCGAGCGTGCGATCGCCGCGCTCGCGAACGTCCCGCAAGCGACCGCGGACCTCGCGCGCGCCCGCGCCGCCCTCGCCCGCGCTTCACTCGCGCGGTAGCTGCGCGCCTTGCCGGCGCTGGTCGGGACGGTCTTTCACGTGCAGGAAGTACGCACCCACGCGCGCCCACTCGCGCAGGCGATCGAAGCGTCCGGACGCGCCGCTGTGGCCGGCCGTGAGATCCACCTCGAACACCACGAGGTTGTGATCGGTCTTGGTCGCGCGCAGCTTCGCGACCCACTTCGCGGGCTCGAAGTACTGGACCTGGCTGTCCCACAGCCCGGCGCGCACGTAGATCGACGGATACGCCTGTGCCGTGACGTTGTCGTAGGGCGAGTAGCCGAGCATGTACGCGTAGGCGGCGGCGTCGCGCGGGTCCCCCCACTCGTCGAGCTCGTTGGTGGTGAGCGGGATCGACTCGTCGAGCATCGTGGTCACCACGTCGACGAACGGCACCAGCGCCGCGATGCCGCGATAGAGGTCGGGGCGGAGGTTCGCGATCGCGCCCATGAGCAGCCCGCCGGCGCTGCCGCCGATCGCGAACACCTGGTCGCGAGCTCCGTAGCGATGCGCGACGAGGTGCTCGGTCGCCGTGATGAAGTCGATGAACGTGTTGCGCTTGGCGAGGCGCCGGCCGGCCTCGTACCACGCACGGCCGAGCTCCTGCCCTCCCCGCACGTGCGCGATCGCGACCACCCAGCCGCGATCGAGCATGCTGATCGCGTGGAGGTCGAGCTCGGGCTCGTACGTGTCGCCGTAGGCGCCGTAGCCGGTGACGATCAGCGGCGCGGTGCCGTCGCGCCGGGTGTCCTTGCGATAGACGACGGAGATCGGGACGCGTGCGCCGTCGGGCGCGGTCGCGTGCAGGTACTCGCTCGCGTAGCGTGACGGGTCGTAGGTCGGGACCGGCGTCCGCTCGAGCAGCGTGCGCGGGTGCCCGGCCGCCGCGACGTCGACCTCGTAGATCGTGTGCGGCGTGGTCAGCGAATCGTACGCGTAGCGTACGCGCGTCGAACGTGGGTCCGGCGTGTCGTCGAGCGTCATCGCGTAGCTCGGGTCATCGCCCGCGAGCTCGAAGGGTGCCCCCGTGGTGGGCAGCACGCGCACGCGGCGCAGCCCTCCGCTGCGCACGTCGAGCGCGATGAACGTGTCGTACAGCGCGAAGCTCTCGACGAACGTGTCGGCGCGGTGCGCGACGAGCTCCTTCCAGGCACTGCGCTCCGCCGCGCGCGCGGCCGGCACCTCGACGAGGCGGTAGTTCGGCGCGGCCTCGTTGGTGCGCATCACGAATCGCTCGCCCACGTGATCGACCTCGTAGTAGTGGCCCGGCGAGCGCGGCAGGAACACCGACGGCGCGTCGTGCGGGCGCGTCACGTCGACGAGCCGGACCTCCGTCGTGTCGGTCGCCCACAGGTCGATGACGATGTAGCGCTTGGACTTCGACAGCGCGAGCCCGACGTAGTACGCGCCGTCGGCCTCGCGATAAACCACGTCGTGCGTGCCGCCGAGCACGTGGCGCATCACGCGATCCTCGCGCAGGGTCGCGGCGTCCTTGCCGACGTAGAACAACGTGCGATCGGCCCACGCCAGATGGGGCGCGATGTTGGTCGCGGTGTCGGCGAGCACGCGGCCGGTCGTGAGGTCCTTCACGTGCAACGAGAACTGGTTGCGACCGACGGTGTCCTCGGCCCACGCGAGCAGCGTCCCGTCGCGCGACACCGCGTAGTCACCGATCGCGAAGAATGCGTGACCGCGCGCGAGCAGATTGCCATCGAGTAGCACTTCCTCGGACGCGGCCAGGGTGCCGCGCTTGCGCGCGTAGATCGGGTACTGCTGCCCGGCCGCGTAGCGCGTGTAGTACCAATAGCCGTCGTCGAACACCGGTGGGGTGGCGTCATCCTCCTGGAGCCGCGCGCGCATCTCGGCGAACAGCGTGTCCTCGAGCGCGCGGAGCGGGCCGAGCACGCGCGCGGCGTACGCATTCTCGGCCGCGAGGTACGCGCGCACCGCCGGGTCCTGCCGCGTGTCGTCGCGCAGCCAGTAGTACGGGTCCACGCGCACCCCATGCGGCGACACCACCTCGTGTGGGCGGCGCTCCGCAACGGGGATGTCCTGCCCCGGGCGCGCCGAGGCCGGCGGCCGGCACGCCACGGCGACGGCGAGCATGACGAGCACCCTGACCAGCATCGACGCCGAGTCTCGCATCTGTGGGCGTGTCATCCGAGCGCGATCGGTGTATGGAACGCGCGAGAGCGAGGACACCGACGGATGCTCCTGTTCAAGAAGGCGTTCCATGCCGGACTCGCGAGCGGCGCCGTGACCCTGACGTTCCGGCGGTGGGAGAAGCCGCACGTTCGCGCCGGTGGCCGCTATCGTTGTCATCCGATCGGAGTGCTCGAGGTCGACCGGGTCACCCAGGTCACCGCCGGCACGCTCACCGAGGCTGATGCCGCGCGCGCGGGGTTCGCCTCACGCCGCGACCTCGTCGCCTATCTCGCCGAGCTCGGCCCGCTCACCGACGACACGCCGCTGTATCGCGTCGAGCTTCACTACGGCGGCGATGGCGACCGCGTCGAGAACGCGCTCGACACCACCCTGTCCGATGCACACGTCGCCGAGCTCGAGGCCAAGCTCTCGCGGCTGGATCGCAGCGCGCCGTGGACTCGCGAGACGCTCGCGCTGATCCGCAAGCACCCGCGCGTCGCCGCGTCGAAGCTCGCGGCCAAGCTCGGGCGCGAGACGGTTCCGTTCAAGGTCGATGTCCGCAAGCTCAAGAGGCTGGGCCTCACGCAGAGCTTCGAGGTCGGCTACGAAGTTTCGCCGCGCGGGCTCGCGTTCCTGGAGCGCTCGCGCCGCCGCCGACCGAAGAAGAAGGCGTAGGCGAGTGGTGCACCCCTTGCAAAGTGTGGGGGCACAAACATCTGGAGCTATCGATGATCGCCGCAACCATCTCTTCGGCGGTCGTGCCCGTTCCCTCGTGGCCGGGCCGGATCGCTATTTTGCTCCCAACCGAGCATCCCTCGCCTCGCTTCGTCGCCGAAGCGCTCGCGGAACGCTTGCGTGCCCGCGGGTATCACGCCGATGTCCTGGAATCGCCGGCCGCGCTGTCGGCGGACTACGACGCGCTGGTCCTCGGTGCGCTCGCCGATTCCGAGGAGGACTTGCGCGCCATCGCGCAGTATCTCGAGCGCGCACACGGCCAGCTCGCGCAGGTCGCCACCGCGCTGTTTCTCGTCTACGAAGCGTGCCGAGTCGGTCACGATCCTCTCGGCGGGATCGCAGACATGGTGACGCGCCTGCACTGGCGCCCCGATCTCGCCTGCGCGTTCCAGGACGACGAGGCCAAGCACGGCGCGATGATGCGCTGGTTGCTCCACCACATCACCCGCCGGCACGAGCTGTCGGTGTCGAGTCCCGCGGACATCGATCGCTTCGCGGAAGCGATCGCGACCGGGCTCACGCGGGCCACCGTCACCGGCGACCTCGCGCGGCTGCGCGCGCTCCGGCATCGACCAGCGTTCGCCTTCTGATCAGGACGAGCGCGCTCGCCGCTGCCGCGTCCGCGCGGCCTTGCGCGCCGCCTGCGAACGCACGCGTGATCCCTTGGTCGCCGCGCCCTTCCGAGCAGCGCGTGACCGCTGCTCGTGGGTCCGGCGAGCGGACGCGCGGCGACCTTGCGTGGACAGCGAGCGACGCGTTCCGGCGGCGCGGCCTTCGCGGCGCAGCGCACGCGTCGTCGCCTTCGCGCGGCGGCGCGACGGCTTGCGCTTGGGGTAGGTCTTGCCAGCCTCGAGCTCGCGCCGCGCGGCGCGGCGCGTCCGTGCCGAGGTCGTTCCCTTGCGCGGCGCCGGCACGCCAACTCCTGCGCGCCGCGCCTTCGACAAGCCGATCGCGATCGCCTGCTTCGACGAACGCGCGCCGTGCTTGCCCTTGCGGACGTGGTGGATCTCTTCGCGCACGAACTCGCCGGCGGCGGTGCGCGGGCTCCGGCCGCTGCGCAGCTTGCGGCGGGCCCTCTCGACGGTGGCCTTCTCTGGCATGTCTCGCTCCGTGTTGGTTGCCCGCCGAGTGCGTGCACGAGACATTCCAGCGTGCTCACGCCCCGCGGCGCTCGCGGAGCATCTGCTCGACGCGGCACATCGCGTTCCACGTGGTCAACGCATCCGCACGCCCCGGGCGCGCGGTGTCGATCGAGACCCGAACGTACGGCTCCCCGATGTCGTCGGCGCGGACCGGCACCGCATCCGAAGGTTCGAGCGGAGCAGCATCCGCATCGGCCGGCAGAGGCTGGATCGTCGCGCTGCTGCCACGGGCCAACCTCGGTTCTCGTCGGCGCACGGCGACGCGGCGTCCTACACTCCGCATTCTCGACTTGCTGCCCATCGCGATCCTCCTGTCGGCGATCCACGCGGGGAGCAAGACCGGTGCCCGCGAACCGGCGCGATGCGGGGCGGCGGCTCGCGTCGCCGACGCCACAGCGAGCGCATGCGCGCGATGCACCAAGGACGACGGGAGCGCGACGTGCGCAGCTCTACGCGCTCGTCAGGGAGCAGGCGAGCTCGCGTACGCGTGCGTGGTCGCGACGTGATCGCGGAACCAAGCGATCGCGAGGCGCGTGACCTCGTCCAGCGTGCCGGGCTCCTCGAACAGGTGCGTCGCACCGGCGACCACCTCGAGCTTGGTGGGACAGGTCATCAGCCGCATCGCGCGCCGGTTGAGCTCGAGCACGTCGCGATCGTGCGATCCGACGATCAGCAGCGTCGGACAGCGCACGTCTGCGAGACCTTCGCCTGCGAGATCGGGCCGCCCCCCGCGCGAGACCACGGCGCGCACGCCGGGATGGGCCGCCGCCGCGAGCAACGCCGCCGCCGCGCCGGTGCTCGCCCCGAACAGGCCGATGGGCAGACTCGCGAGGTCCCGCTGCGTGGCGACCCAGTGGAGCGCCCCTGTCATGCGCGCCGCGAGTAACGGGATGTCGAACCGGAGGTGACGCGTGTAGCGCTCGGCGGCCTCCTCGTGGATCGTGAGCAGATCGAACAGCAGCGTCGCGAACCCCGCGTCCGCCAGTGCTTGCGCGACCACCTGGTTGCGCGGGCTCGTCCGGCTCGAGCCGCTTCCATGCGCGAACGCGATCAGGCCTCGCGCGGCCGGCGGCAGCATGATGTCGCCGCGCAGCGCGGTACGCGCGGCGCGCACGACGACGGAGATGGGCGCGGTGTCCATGACGACCTCACGGGTGAGCGGCGGGCTCGTGCGTCGCCGCGGCTTGCTTGCGTGCTTCGTACTGCGCATCGGCATCGTCGAGCAGCGTGCGGACCTCGGCGTCGCTGGTCTGATCGAACTCGCGGTACCACAGACCGATCGCGGCCATGTAGCCCGGCGTCGCGAGGCACACGACATCGTCGACCAGCGGGCTGATGATCGCCACGGCTTCGGGCGCCGCGACCGGCACGGCGACGATGACCTCCGACGGCTCGCGCTGGCGCAGCGCCTGGATCGCCGCTCGCATCGTGGCGCCGGTGGCGAGCCCGTCATCGACGAGGATCACGCTGCGCTCGTGGACATCGAGGAACGCGCGGCGGCCGCGATAGAGCCGTTCGCGGCGGTCGAGCTCGGCGAGCTCCTCGTCGACCACCGCGAGGAGCGCTTCCTCGGAGACGTTCATGGCTTCTCGGATCGTGTGATCGACGACCTGCACGCCGCCCGACGCGATCGCGCCCATCGCGAGCTCCGAGCGGCCGGGGACGCCGAGCTTGCGCACGACGAGCACGTCGAGCGGAACTTGCAGCTGCGTCGCGACCTCGTAGCCGACGACGACGCCTCCGCGCGGCAGCGCGAGCACGATGACGTCGGGCCGCTCCGCATACCCTTGCAGCGCGAGGGCGAGCTGCGCTCCTGCATCGCGGCGATCGCGAAAGATCCTCATGTGGGAGCGAAGTGCACGAACAACGCCACGTAACGTCGGGAACTCATCTTGCGTGAGCCTCCAGGATGACCATCTACGCGTGTCCGCTGCACTCCGAGGTCGAGAGCCACCGACCCGGCACGTGTCCGCGATGTGGGCAGAAGCTGGTCGTGCGCGAGGACGAGCGGGCCACCACCGGCCGCAAGCCCAAAGATCTCCCGATCCGCCGGGACGCGTGAACCGGACGTGAACCGAGTGACCGTTCCGCGACGCTCGCCGAGACCGCGTGGCGCCGGCGCACGGTCGGCCGGTGGCGCGCGGCGTGCACCGACGAGCACCTCATGGAGAGCCCTGCCCGTGCATCCGAGATCGAGCTCCTGCTCGGCGACGTGAACCCGTCGGTCATCGCGCGCATCCTCGAGACCGGCGCATCGATCGCCGAGGTCGACGAGGCGCTTCGCGCGACCGAGGACGAGGACGCGTTCGGCGAGCAGCCCCACACCCCGTCGACGTCACGCGTCGCCGAGGTCCGCGCGATCCTCGAAGAAGTCGCGATCGAAGACGCCCGCCTCGTCGACGAGGACGCCGTCACGCGCCCCTGAGTGCTCAGCCCTGCTGCTCGGCGATCACCGCGTCCAGCGACAGCGCCTCGAGCTTGAGCGCCTTCGCGAGCTGCGCCGCGATCTCGCGCTCCTGCGCCGAGACGTCATCGTCGGCGAGCGCGATCGCGATCCCGAGCCGCAGCGCGGCCTCCGCGTCGCCCGCATCGGTCAGCAGCTCCGCGACGCGCGCGATGCGCGGCTCGAACCCCGACGCCTCGAGCTCGTTGGTCACGACGGTCAGCAGCTCGTCTACCTTGTCGCGATCGACGCCGCCGAGGATCTCGAGCCGATCGAGGAGTGCGTCGTACTCCTGCTCGCTCGCGTTGCCGTCGGCCGCCGCGATGAGGAACGCGCAGGTCACCGCCCCTTCGAGGAAGGCCTCGCCGGTGAGGCGTTCGGTCATGCGGTGACGGGACCACCAGGTGCGCTTCTCGTAGCTCGCCATGGGCGCGGTTATACACACGCGTCAAGCAGCGTTCACGGGAGGAGACGTGGTCTCGCCGAGTTAGCCGTGGCCCGGCGCTTGCTGTCCCGGC
>DATLHR010000448.1:0-2254 GCA_035539815.1 Kofleriaceae bacterium | reverse complement strand
CTACGGCATGCTCGGCATCGGCCTCATGCTCTTCTGCTTGAAGGGCCTGTCGACGCACCGCGCGTGGAAGACGGGCGCGCTCTCCTTCGCGTTCTGGACCATCAACATCGGGCTCGCGTTGATGGTGCTCCTCAGCCTGCTGCCGCTCGGCCTGCTCCAGACCTGGGCCAGCGTCGAGCACGGGATGTGGTACGCGCGATCGGCCGAGTTCCTCCAGACGCCGCGCATGGACACGCTGCGATGGCTACGCGTCCTCGGAGATACGATCTTCGCCGCAGGCGCGCTCGCGCTCGGGTGGTTCGTCCTCGGATTGAAGACGGGGTGGTCGCTCCGCGCCGAGGGGGATCCAAACACCGAGCGCGAACGCGAGGCGCTCCAGATCGGGCAGCCCGCAGAAAAAGAGAGCTGAAGGCGCCCCGCCTCCGCTTGAACATCGATCGGTTTGCAACCGCTCGATATTCAAGCTCTTTTGTCCCGAGGGAAGATCGCTTCGCGATCTTCCGAGCATCGACCGGTCGATGCTCTAGGACAAACCGCCCCGCCTCCGCACGATCCAATGCACCCCAACAAGCATCGCCGCACCGAGCGTCCAAGCCCAGGGCGGTAGGAGCGGCGAGACCCGCCGCTCCGCCGCGATCTGCGTCGCCGCCGGCAGCGGTAGGCTCCCGATCTGATCCACCGTCACGCTCTTGCCCCCGGTCGCCGCGGCGATCGCCGCGAGCCGCTCGGGATCGGGTCGCGTGTCCGCCCACTCGTCGCCGCCGCGCTCGCAGGCGAAGTCGCGCCGGGTCGTCGGACCACGCTGCGCCGAAGCCGACCCGTCCGAAGACGCCACGCCCGCCTCGTTCGGCACGATCTCCACCGTCGCCGAATAACCGCCCGGCTGGAGTTTGCCCGCGTCGAGCGAAAGCGGCTCGCCTTTGCCGTCGAGCCGCGCCGAGAGAGCACGCGCCTCCTCGCCCGTGCCGAGCTTGCGGATCGTGATCTTCGCGTCGCCCTTTTGCCCGGGCAGCGGCCGGAGCGTGAGCGTCGTGTTCTCCCCGGCGATGCACCCGTCCGCGAGCTCCACGACCGCGGGCTCGAAGCGGGGATCGCGCATGAGCCAGCCGAGGAGCGCGTCCCAGAACGCGCCATGCGCCCTTCCCGCCGCGTTCGCCGCGAAGGCGCTGAAGAGCAGCCGGTGCGAGCCGTCGATGGCGAGCGCGATCGTCCGCCCGCTGCCGTGCTCGCCGAGCGCGAGGATCGGCATCGGCCCGCCCTTCGGCGTCCTGCGCGTCGGATGCTCGAGCAGCACCGTCGCGCCCGGCCGCGCGTCGCCGACCACGTTCGCGCCCGGCATCTCGGGCCACTCCTCGCCGATGAGATCCCGCAGCGGCCCGAGCACCGGCGCGGCGCGGCCCGCCTCGGTCGTGCGCGGGACGAACGAGGCCACGTCGGCGCCCTGCGCGTCCGGTCCGCGATCGAGCTCGACGGGCAGGACCTCGGCGAGCGGCGTGCCCGCGTAGTTGCCGGGCACGAACGCGTCCGGGCCGCCGACCATGATCAAGCCGCCGCCCTTGTCGACGTACCGCGCGAGCGATCGCAGGTGCTTCGCGAGGCCGTACGGCGCAGCGTTGAAGTCCTGGAGCACCACGGCGTCGAAGCTCGGCAGGTGCTCGCTGAAGAGCTCGTCGACCGGGAACGGGATGAGCGCGAGCTCCTCCGACGGCGCGACGACATCGTCGGTCGGCGTGCGCAAAATGAAGAAGGCCACGACGTCGACGGACGCGTCCGCCTTGAGCCACATACGGAGCGCGCGCACGTCGTACGTCGGCCGCCCGGCCACGTGCAGCACGCGCACGCGATCACGCGCGACGTCGATCGTCATGTACCGCGTGTCGTTGTCCGGCACCGCGTCGCCGTCGGGCGCGTCGATCGACACTTCGAGGATACGCGCGCCGGCGCGATCGAGCGTCACTTCGAGCTCGAGCGTCGCCGATCCGCTCGACGCGTTGGCTTTGCCCGACGCGAGCAACGTCGGCTCGCCGCTCTCGCGCAGCTCACGCAGCGATACGGGGATCTCGTCGCAGTCGAGCCCACCCGCGCAGCCGATCTCGACCCGCAACGTGAGCGGCTGATGTGCGACCGCCGCGCCTGCCGCTCGCACCGCGCGCACGCTCGCGTCACGCGGCGCCTCCGTCGCGACCGAGACCGCGTGCACCGGCACCGTCAGCGTCCCCAGCGCGGCGCGGATCGCCTCGCCCGCCTGCGCCTC
>DATLHR010000447.1:0-2488 GCA_035539815.1 Kofleriaceae bacterium | reverse complement strand
TGGGCACGGTCTATCGCGCGCTCGATCGCACGACGGGCGCGAACGTCGCGCTCAAGGTGCTGAAGAGCAGCTCGCAGGACGCGGTCGAGCGGTTCGTACGGGAGACGCGCGTGCTCGAGGCGCTGCGCCACCCGGCGATCGTGCGCTACATCGCCGATGGCCGGACGGAGGGCGACGAGCTCTGGCTCGCGATGGAGTGGCTCGACGGCGAGAGCGTGGCGCAGCGGCTCGCGCGTGCGCAGCTGTCCGTGACCGAGGGCGTGGAGCTCGTGCGCCGCATCGCCGAGGCGCTGGGCGCGGCGCACGAGCGCGGCGTGGTGCACCGCGACGTGAAGCCGTCGAACCTGTGGCTCGTCGACAGCGACCTCGAGCGCGTGAAGATCCTCGACTTCGGCGTCGCGAGAGTCGCGAACACGACGAGCACGCGCACCGGCATGCTGATCGGGACGCCCGGCTACATGGCGCCCGAACAAGCCCGTGGCGATCGCCACGTGGGCCCGCGCTCGGACGTGTTCGCGCTCGGCTGTCTGCTGTTCGAGTGCCTCACCGGCCGGGCGCCGTTCGTCGGCGACAACGTGATGGCAGTGCTCGCGAAGGTGTTGCTCGAAGAGGCGCCGCGCGTCGGCACGCTGCGCGACGACCTGCCCGAGCTGATCGACGACCTGCTCGCGCGCACGCTGTCCAAGCAGCCCGAGGTGCGCCCGCGCGACGGGACGGAGCTCGCCGCCGAGCTCGCGATGGTGGTGACGGTGCGCGGCCCGCAGCGCGCGCCCACGTCCCCGCCGAGTGCCCTGACCTCGACGGAGCGACGCCTGTTGTGCGTCGTGTTGATCGACGTGAATCGCCGCGAGGCGGTGGACCTAGACGCGACGCGCGCGAGCGAGCCCTCGCTCGGCGACCCGATCGACTCCGGTGCCCACGACACGCTCGCCGAGCAACCACGGCCCGAGCTGGCGGCGCTGCGCGAGATCGCCGAGGCGCACGGTGCGCGCTTGCAGCGCCTCGTCGACGGCTCCCTCGTGGTCACGCTGCTGGGCAGTGGCACCACGTCGGATCAGGCGATGCAGGCCGCGCGTTGCGCCCTCGCGCTCCACGCTGCGCTCGGTACGACGCCGATGGCGCTCGCCACCGGACGCGGTGTGATGGCGGGCCGCTGGCCGGTGGGCGAAGCGATCGATCGGGCGACGGCGCTGCTCGCCGACGCGCAGCGCGCACGCGTGTCCCGCGTACGGATCGACGAAGTCACCGCCGGTCTGCTCGACACGCGGTTCGAGGTCGCTGGTGACGATGCCGGCCTGTATGTCCTCGGCGAGCGCGATCACGTCCAGGTCACGCGCACGCTGCTCGGCAAACCGACACCATGCGTCGGACGGGACCGCGAGCTGCACACGCTCGCCGGGCTGTACGACGAGTGCGTCGGTGAGCCGCTCGCACGCGCGGTGCTGGTCACCGGGCCGGCAGGCATCGGCAAGTCGCGCGTGCGGTTCGAGCTGCTGCGCCGGATCGCGGAGCGCGGCGAGCCCGTCGAGATCTGGCACGGGCGCGGCGATCCGTTGCACACGGCCGCGCCGTTCGGCCTGATCGCGCCTGCGCTGCGCCGCGCCGCGGGCATCCATGACGGCGAGCCTCTCGAGGTCCGGCGGCAGAAGCTGCGGGCACGCGTGGCGCGCCACACGAGCATGGAGCTCGCGCGCACCACGCAGTTCCTCGGCGAGCTCGTCGGCGTGCCGTTCCCGGACGAGGACTCCGTCGAGCTGCGCGCCGCGCGCCTCGATGCGCCGCTGATGCTCGATCAGATCACGCGCGCGTTCGAGCACTTCCTCGCCGTCGAGACCTCGGCACAGACCGTCGTGATCGTGCTCGAGGATCTGCACTGGGGCGACCTGCCGACCGTCAAGCTCGTCGAAGCCGCACTCCGCGCGCTGCCGGATCGCCCGCTGTTCGTGCTCGCGCTCGCCCGTCCCGAGGTCCACGAGCTGTTCCCGCGGCTGTGGCACGAGCGCGGCGTGCAGGAGCTGCGCCTCGACGAGCTGACGAGGAGAGGCAGCGAGCGCCTCGTGCGGCAGGTGCTCGGCGAGCGTGCGAGCGATGCGCTCGTCGCCCGCATCGTCGAGCAGTCCGGGGGAAACGCGTTCTATCTCGAGGAGCTGATCCGGGCGGTCGCCGAGGGCAAGGGCGACGCGATGCCCGAGACCGTGCTCGCGGTGGTGCAAGGCCGGCTCGAGCGCCTCGAAGTGGATGCACGGCGCGTGCTGCGCGCGGGCAGCGTGTTCGGCGCACGGTTCTGGCGCGGCGGCGTGACCAAGCTGCTCGGCGGCGGCGCGCGCGATGCCTCGGTGCGCCCGTGGATCGACGAGCTCGTCGAGCGCGAGCTGATCGCGCGCGTGCCGGTGTCGCGGTTCCCGGGCGACGACGAGCTCCAGTTCCGCCACGCGATCGTGCGCGAGGCCGCGTACGCGATGCTCACCGACGCCGATCGCCAGCTCGG
>DATLHR010000446.1:0-8174 GCA_035539815.1 Kofleriaceae bacterium | reverse complement strand
ACCTCGAATCGCTGCAAGACCTCGTCGTCGGGCAGGTAGGAGACGTGCCGGTGCGCGTGCGCGACGTCGCGGTGGTGCTCGACGACTTCATCCGCGCGCCCGAGAGCGGGCCGGCACAGATCGAGGTGCACGCGCAGCTCGGCGTGCTGCGCATGGACGTCGCGGAGACGGTCCGGAAGCAGCTGCCGAACCTGAGCCTGCCGCTCGGCGTGAAGGTCACGGAGGTCCCCGCGAAGTCACTCCCCGCAGCCAAGCAGCTCGCCGTCTCGATCGTGGGGATGGATCTCGACGAGCTCGCGCGGCTCGCCGACGCCGCGATCGCGGACGCCAAGGCGGCGGGCATCGCGGGCGTCGAGCGGGATCCCTCGCCTGGCGCGTCCGAGGTCGTGCTCGACGCCGACCGCGATCGCGCGGCGAGGTATGGCATCACGTCCGCAGATCTAGCCGAAACGCTCCGGCTCGCGACGGATGACGCACGCGTCGGCGAGCTTCGGCTCGATGGCGAGCAATGGCCCGTGCTGATGCGCCTGTCCACGCGTGATCTCCCGACGCGCGTGACGAAGCTGTTCGTGCGGAGCGGCATCGGCGGACTGGTGCCGCTGAACGAGCTGGTGGCGGTTAGCAACCGCATGGCGACGCCGATCCTCCGGCGCAACCGGGTCCGCGCGATCGATCTGGTCGCGCCCGCCGAGTCCGTCGGGAAGGTGCGCGCGATCGTCGAGCGGGCCGCCGCCAAATGGCCCGAGGGCTATCGCGCGGCGCGGCCGCGCTGACTATCCTCGGCGCATGACGCTGACCGCCGGCGACTGCCGCGTCGACGACGATATCCGCCGCGCCGAGACGCTGCCGGCCGCCGCGTTCACCGAGCCGGGGTTCCACGCCGCCGAGCTCGAGACGGTGTTCCGCACCAGCTGGCAGCTGCTGCCGGAGCGCGGCGACGATCCGCGCCCGCTCGACGAGCAAGTCGCGGCGCGCGGCAGCCGCGTGCCGGTCTCGCTGCTCGGGCGGCCGCTGTTCCTCCAGCGCGGCTGGGACGACGACACGCTGCGCCTGTTCCCCAACACGTGCACGCATGCGTGGTACCCGCTCGTGCTCGGCGCGGATCGCGGCCCCACGCTGGTGTGCGGTCAGCACGGCCGTCGCTTCGATTGCGAGGGGCGGTTCGTGTCGCAGCCGGGGTTCAAGCAGGCACCGGACTTCCCGCGCGCGTGCGATCACCTGACGTCGCTCGGCGTCGCGGGCTGGCGGCGGATGCTGTTCGCTCGTCTGACGCCGGGCTCGCCCGCCGCGCCCGCGTTCGATGACGTGTTCCGCGAGATCGATGCATCGCTGGTGAACATGCCGCCGCCGACCACGCGGATCCCGACGACCGAGGTGCGCGAGATCGCCGGCAACTGGAAGCAGCACGCGTGGAACTACCTCGACCGCTTCCACATCGGCTACGTGCACCGGCCGCCCGGCGGGCTCGCCGACGCGATCGAGCTCGCGAGCTACACGACCGAGCTGTACGACGACGCCGTGCTGCAGTGGGTGTACGCATCGCGCCCCGAGGATGGCTTCGATCCGGCGTGGCTGCCCGAGCGCTTCCACGATCCGAAGGGCCGGCGCGTGTTCGCGCTGTGGTGGTTCGTGTGGCCGAACCTCACGCTCAACTTCTATCCCTGGGGACTCTCGGTGAACGTGTACCAGCCGATTCCCGGGCGCCCCGACGCGACGCGCTTCCTCTGGTACCAGTGGGCGATCGATCCCGCGAAGTACCAGGAGCGCGACCGGCGCTGGCTGAGCTCGCAGGTCGACGCCGAGGACGTCGACGCGCTCGCGCAGGTGAGCCGCGGGCTGCGCTCCGGGTTCGCGCCGCGTGGTCGCTTCGCGCCCGATGACGAGCTCGGCCCGCACTGGTTCCATCGCAAGGTCGCCGCCGGCGTCGCGCCCGCGCTGCCCTGAGGCTCGCGCCCGGCTCAGCCCAACGGCTACAACCAGATCGAGGTCGCCGGCAACACCGCCACGATCACCCATCGGGTGTGGGACGAGCGTCGCTTCGTCGACGGCCACCGCAAGAGCTACCGCCGCGAGAAAGCCGTGCATTCGCCTGCGGTGGGGTATCTTCAGCTCCCATGGATGTCATCGACGCGATCGGCAACACGCCGCTGATCCAGCTCACGAAGGTCGCTGCCGGACTGCCGGTGCCGATCTTCATCAAGTGCGAGCACCTGAATCCGGGCGGCAGCGTGAAGGACCGCACCGCGCGCGCGATCGTGGTCGATGCCGAGGAGAAGGGCCTGCTGAAGCCGGGCTCGACGATGATCGAAGGCACCGCGGGCAACACCGGCGTCGGGCTCGCACTGCTCGCGGCCGCGCGCGGCTACCGCTTGATCTGCGTGCTCCCCGAGAAGATGGCCGTCGACAAGCGCGTCGCGCTGCGCCAGCTCGGCTCCGAGGTGATCATCACGAAGGGCGGGCCGCTGACCGCACCGCACAACTTCCGCAACGTCGCGGCGCGGCTCGCCGAGGAGAATGGGTGGTTCTTGACCAACCAGTTCCACAACCCGGCCAACCTCGACGCGCACTACGGCACGGCGAAGTACTCCGGCACCGGTCAGGAGATCCTCGCGCAGATCCAGGCCGCGGGGTTCCGCACGCTCGGCGCGTTCGTCTCGTCGTCGGGGACCGGCGGCACGATCTCCGGCGTGGGGCGCCGCATGAAGGAGCACGACGCGAACATCCAGATGGTGCTCGCGGATCCGGTGGGCAGCTCGATCGCCAGCTGGGTCAACACGGGCGTGCTCGGTCCCGATGGGCCGTACACGGTCGAGGGCATCGGCTCGGGCACCGTGCCCGGCAACTTGCACCGCGAAGTCATCGACAGCGCCGAGTCGGTGAGCGATGCGGAGGCCTACGCGATGGTCGAGCGCCTGGTCAAAGAAGAGGGGCTCACCGTCGGTGGCTCGACGGGCGTCAACGTCGTCGCGGCGATCCGTGTCGCGCAGCGCGGCGGGCTGCAGGGCCCGGTGGTCACCGTGGCCGCCGACCTGTGGGATCGCTACAAGTCGACCGCGTGGATGCAGGCATGGATGGCGCGCGAGGCCGCGACCATCAAGCTGCCGGAGTGAGCGAGGCGACTACGGCGAGACCGCGGCCGCCGGCGAGATGACCGCCGACGAGGTCTGTAGCGTGCCCTTCGCGTAGATGTAGCCGGCGCCGCCGCCGCCACCACCGCCGCCGCCGTCGTCGCTGTCACCCGGATCGCCGGTGATCGTCGAGCCGCCGCTGCCGTTGCCGCCGTTGCCGCCGTTGGAGTTGCCGAAGCCTCCCGGCGCGCGCCGATCGTCATCGCTGCCGTCGTCGCCGGGGAAGCCCGCCCCGACGCCGCCGCCTTCACCGCCGCCGCCGCCGTTGGCAGCGAGCGCGCCGCTGACGGTCATCATCGGCGCGTCGAGCCCGATCATGCCGCCGGTGCCGCCGCCACCGCCGCCGCTCCCGTCGTCACCTGGGGTACCGCCCGCGCCGCTCGCGCGCACGTTGCCGGGGATGTCCAAGGTCGTGCCCGCGATCAGGTAGACGGCGCCGCCCGAGACACCGCCGCCACCACCATTCACGTTGCTGTTGCCGCCGGTCGCGCCGGGGCATCCCGCGCGCACGGTCGTCGGCAACACCGGCGCGACGGCGACGCCACCAGCGCTCGAGCCAGACGGCGCGCCATTATCGTTGGCGTCGCCCGGGCCACCGTCGCCGCCGCGGCCACCGAAGCTTCCGCCGGCGCCGCCGCCACCGCCGCCCACGTCGTTCGCGCCGATACCCGCGGTACCACACGCGCCGGTGCCCGCGCCCGCGCCTGCGGTGCCGTCGCGGTTCGACGACACGTCCAGGGTGGCGCCGATCGTCATCGTGGTGAGCGCGACGACGACGAGTGGTCGCGAGCCGGTCGCGCGGAACGTTCCGGTCGGCAGCGACACCGTCGTGCCGGCGAGCACGCACAGCGCGACGCCGTTCTTGGTGATGACCTCCATGCAGCCGGTGCCGCCGGTGTCGAAGATCGTGTTGCCGAGCGTCAGCGGTTGCGTCGGCGGCGACGTGAGACAGACCGAGCCGATGCCCCGGCCGAAGCAGTTGCTGGGCGCATCGATGGTCGCATCCACAGCACCGTCGAGGCGCGGGTCGCTTCCATCGGTGCGGGTATCGGAGCTGCCATCGCCCGGCGCGCTTCCGTTCACGGAGAAACCACATCCGGCGGCGCAGAGTCCGGCGAGCAACAGCGGTCGCATCGCTCGGGATACTACATGTTCTCTGCGGCCTCGATCTTGCTCCATTTCGCCTCGGGACGCTTCCCAGGAGGACCCCTGATGGAGGTCACCATCTCGAGCAATCGCCGCGCACTCGACCTCGACTATCCCGCGCAGGCCTCGATCCGAGGCTTACACGAGGATCAGCGTCTGCTCTCCGCCGTGCAGGCCTACCGGTTCTTCTATCCAAGTGTCTCGGTCGAGGCCATCTTCCACGGCAACCGTGAAGCGGGGATCGAGGACGGCAAAGCACTCGTGCTGCTCGCCGCCGGCCCGCGTCACCTCATCTTCACGGCCAACTCCGATACACCGTACGCCTGCGCGGCGCTCGATCTCGCGATGATGGGGCCGGTCGTGATCGACCTCCCGCGCGGTCCGTACATCGGGCTCGTCGATGATCACCATCATCGCTGGGTCGTCGACCTCGGCATCCCCGGGCGCGACGCCGGCCACGGCGGCCGCTATCTGATCGTGCCGCCGGGCTATTTCGGCGAGCTCCCCGACGGCCACCACATCGCGTACTCCTCGACGCACAAGGCGCTGCTCGCCTTGCGCGCACTGCCACACGACGGTGACCTCGAAGCTGCGAAGGCAGCGCTGCGCGAGGTCCGTGTGTTCTCGCTCGCCGTGCCGGAGGTCGTGCTGCCGTACGTCGATATCAGCACGCGGCCGATCGATGGCACGCCGCTGCGCTGGGAGACCAGCATCGAGTACTGGCATCGCCTCGACGCGATCATCCAGGAAGAGCCGCTGATCGACGAGTACCGCCCGATGTACGGCGCGCTCGCCGCCATCGGCATCACCAAGGGCCACCCGTTCGAGCCCGACCCGCGTACGCGTGACATCCTCGAGGCCGCCGCCAGCATCGGCCTCGATCAGATGCGTGTCGAGGGCTTCGCGAGTGATCGGCTCGATCGCATCGTCTGGGACGATCGGCGGTGGGAGTGGGTCGGCCTCGTGCCCGACGATCCCAACTTCGAGACCAAGAACTTCCTCGATCTGCAGGCGCGCGATCGCTGGTTCTTCCAGGCGATCTGCACGTCACCCGCGATGTTCCGCCGCCACGTCGGCACCGGCTCGGTCTACTGGCTCGCCTCGCGGGATGCGACCGGCGCGTATCTCGACGGCGGCCGGCCCTACAAGCTCACGGTGCCGCATCCGGTGCCCGCGTCGATGTTCTGGTCAGTGACGGCGTACGACGCGAAGACCCGGTCGCAGGTCGTCACGCCGCAGGACCGCGCCGTCCTCAGCTCGCTCGTCGATCCGCTCGTGCCCGATGCGGACGGCCATGTCGACCTCTACTTCGGTCCGTCGCCGCCGAGCGGTCGCGAGCGGCAGTGGATCCAGACCACGCCGGGCGGCGGCTTCTTCCTCTACTTCCGCATCTACGGCCCCGAGAGCGAGGCGCTCGACGGCACCTGGCGACTCGGCGATCTCGAGCCCCTGCGCTAGCAACGCGATCCGAGGTGGCAGAACATCGCCGGATGGGCTCACGTCTCGTCCTGTTTGCGCTCGTGCTGGCGTCTGGCTGTGGCGGCTCCGGTGGACCGGGCACGTGCGAGTACACCTTCGATGAAGGCACGCGGGACAACAGCATCCCGGCTGGTCTCCAGCCGTGCGTGGAGCGCTGGGTCGCGGACAAGTGCACCGAGTCGGCGCTGTCCTCGGCGACGCTCGGACTGAAGACGAGCGGGTACACCTTCACCGCGGGCGCGACGTGCGCATCGCGCGGGTTCAAGGAGTGCCGCGGGTTCGCGGGCACGTACTACAAGGTCTGCCCCGAGGAGCTCGCGATGCAAACCCCGGTCGCGAAGGCGCCCGAAGCGCCGCGACCTGTCGAGCCGCCGCGCAAGCCGGAGCCTACATCGCTCGCCGCACCGCTCGAGGTGCCGGCGGATGCGCCGTTCCTCGGTGCGGCGGACGCCAAGGTCGTCCTCCACCTGTTCGGTGACTACCAGGACCCGTTCACGGCGCGCTTGTGGCCCACGCTGAGCGAAGCGATCAAGCGCCACCCCGAGCTCAAGATCGTGTTCCGGCACAACCCGGTGCCTTTTCACACGCACGCGCCGCTCGCCCACCAGGCGGCGCTCGAAGCCTACAAGCAGAAGGGGAACGACGGCTTCTGGGCCATGCACGCCCGGATCGTGAACGACCCACGCAACCTCGACCGTGCCACGCTCGTCGCGTACGCCAAGCCGCTGGGCCTGGACGTCGGCGCGTTCGAGAAGGCGCTCGACGAGGGGACCCACGCCGCCCGCGTCGATCAGGACGTGAAGGTCGCGACGGACCTCGGGATTCGGTCGACGCCGATCTCGATCATCGACACGCGGATCGCGCGAGGGCAGCTCCCGGCCGACCGGTTCGAGGCGTTCATCACGGGCAAGCCGTGATCACCAACCGCGTCACAGCTTTCCGCGGCTGATCGTGACCTTCATCTTGACCGCGGTGTTCGGGCGGTCGTTGCCGTCACGCGCGACGTTGGCGATCTTCGTGACCAGCGCGACCGGCGCGCAGCGGCCGAAGATCGTGTGCTTGCCGTCGAGGTGGGTCGGCGAGCCCTCGGTGATGAAGAACTGGCTGCCATTGGTGTTCGGCCCCGAGTTCGCCATCGCGAGCGTGCCCGGCTGCATCGAGAGGTCATTGCTCTCGTCGGCGAAGTCATAGCCAGGGCCGCCCATGCCGGTGCCCGTCGGATCGCCGCCCTGGATCATGAAGCCGGGGATCACGCGGTGGAAGATCGTGCCGTCGAAGAAGCGCTTTCCCTTCTGGAGCTTGTTCGTCTTGGGATCGAGCCACGGCTTCTGCCCGGTCGCGAGCCCGATGAAGTTGGCGACGGTGAGCGGCGCCTTGTCGGGCAGCAGCTGGCAGCGGATCGTGCCCTGAGGTGTGGTGATGCTCGCGATCAGGTCGCCCTTGCCGCGGATCTGCTTCTCGTACTTCGCGAGGTCCTCGGCGACCGGCGCCTTCACCTGAGCGCGCAGCTCCGCCGACGGCGCGCGCGGCAGATCGGGATCCGAGACGCGCTTCATCGCACCCTGGAACGCCGCATCGTTCATGCACGCCTCGAACGCGGACATGTCGCGCGTCATCCGCTCCATCAGCTTCTTCTCGGCCTCCGCGGGCAGGCGCCGGCCCTCGGTCTCGTACGCCTTGAGGCGGAGCAGCAACGCGCGGTGCTTGTCGACGAGCGCATCGATCGCGCTCGCCGCCTTCGCGCAGTCGCTCTTGTTGGCGACGATCGTGTCGAGCGTCGTCTCGAAGAACGCGATCGTCTTCGCCGCGTCGGCGGCGGGGACCTCGGGCGGCGCGGCCGTCGGCGCCGGCTGGTCGGCGCGCGCCGCGCCCGGCTGGAGGAGAGCGAGCGCGATCGCACCCGCCACGAAGGAAGCACCGAGCCACGAGCTCGCACCAAGTGATTTCACGCGTGGATGGTGACACGCCGGCCGGCGGCGCGCTCGACCGCGACGCTCAATCGCCGCGGCCGCGGCCCTTGCCTTTGCCCTTCTTGCGGGGCTCGCGACCGGCGTGCTCGTCGAGGAAGCGACGCAGCGCTTCGGTCTCGGGCGTGGCGCCGTACTCCTCCTCCCAGTCGGCGAGCTTGTCCCTGGCCTCGCCGTAGCGGCCCTTGTCGAGCTGCTTGACCACGTCGTGCCAGTCGTGGAGCTGCCGCTCGTCGCTGATCGGCGGCGGTTGGAAGCTGTACGTCCCCGGCGGCAGGTTCGCGCCCGGAGACGCGCGCGGCGCCGGCGCAGCGAGCGAGGCCGGTGCGCCCGACGTGCCGTTCCCGCGCGTCGCGGCGACGATCGCGATCAACGCGAGCACGGCCGCGCCGAGCATCGCATAGCGCTTCCACGTGGGGTTGCGCTCCGTCGTGGGACTCGGTCCGATCACGGA
>DATLHR010000445.1:0-2546 GCA_035539815.1 Kofleriaceae bacterium | reverse complement strand
GACGATCCGCTGGCGGTGCGCGAACGACAGCGCCGACGCGAGGTCGAGCGCGATCTGCACGCAGCGCGCGAGCGGCAGCCGCACCCGGTCCAGGCGTCCGCGAGCGACTCGCCCGGCAGGTACTCGAGCACCATGAACGGCGCACCGGACTCCTCGTCGACGCCGACGTCGAAGATGGTCACGATCGCCGGGTGCTGCATCTTGGCCGCGGCCTTGGCCTCGCGCTGGAACCGCTCGAGGAACGCCGAGCGGACCCGGCGCCCCTGCCCTTGCGGCGACATGATCGTCTTCACCGCGACGACGCGATCGAGGAGCGGATCCCGCGCCTTGTAGACGACGCCCATCGCGCCCTTGCCGATGACCTTGACCACCTCGTAGCGGCCGATCCGCTGGCGCGACTCCTCACCCGCGCCATGCGCGATGCCCGGCGGCGCCTCGCCCTTGAGGCGCGTGACGGTACGCGGACGGACTGACTCGTCGCCCATGACGCGGCCCCACTCTACCACGGTGGGTGCGCAGGGGCGATTTTGCCTACCTCGCGATCGCGGGCGCGGACGATCGGCTGGACCCCGAGACCCGGCCGCCTGGGGCCACCGAGCTCGTGACGAAGGCGTTGCCCCCGACGATGGCGCCCTTGCCGATGATCGTATTGCCACCGAGGATCGTCGCGTTCGCGTAGATCACGACGTCATCTTCGAGCGTCGGGTGACGCCGCGTCCCGGGCTCGGGGCGCGCCTCGCCCTGCGGCACGGTGAGCGCGCCCAGGGTGACGCCCTGATAGATGCGAACCCGGTTCCCGATCAGCGTGGTCTCGCCGATCACCACGCCGGTGCCGTGGTCGATGAAGAACGACTCGCCGATGTCCGCGCCGGGGTGGATATCGATGCCGGTCCGCCGGTGCGCGATCTCCGTCATCATGCGCGGGATGACGATCGAGCCGTCGATCAACAGCGCGTGGGCGATGCGATAGACCGTGATCGCGTAGGAAGCGGGATAGCAGAGCAGGATCTCGTCGACGCCGGTGGCCGCCGGGTCACCCTCGAACGCTGCGCGCAGATCGAGGCGCACCTTCTCCCGAAGCTCGGGCAGCTGGCCGACGAAGCGATCCGCGATCGCGTCGGCAGCGTCGGCGCACTCCGAGCAGTCGCCCTCGGCGTGCGAGGTGGCCATCTGCTGGCGCTTGAGATGGAGCCCGCGATAGACCTGTCGCTGTACGGCGGCGCGCAGCTCGGCCAGACGGAGCCGCACCAGCTCGCGCAGCTCGCGCATGGGCAGTCGGGCGACGTCCGGGCCCGCGTAGCCCGGGAACATCAGCGCGCGACACATCTCGATGATGTTCTCGACCTGCTGATCGCTCGGCAGCTCGTGGCGGCCGATGTGCTGCATCTCCTTGGCCGCCGGGTCGGCGTACATGCGGAGCAGCTCGTTCGCGACAGACGACGGATCGCGCACCGCGGTCATCGAACAACGATTAGCACGTAACGGACGCGACAATGTGAGCTTCGCGATCCGGTCGCGCGGCGCGGGCGAGGACCTCGGTACCGCCCGGCCGCGCCTCGAGGATCTCGGAGGCGCCCTCGAAGGCGAGCTCGAGCACGCGTCCGACAAGGTGCGCGGTCACCCCCCATCGGGCGAGCCGGCCGAGCGAGCTCGAAAGGCCCTCGCGTTGCCAGCGCGGCTCGGCGACGGCCCACGCGCCGACCCGCGCCGACGGGTTCGCGATCACCTGGGCCCCGCCGCGCGCCACGATCCGCTCGGGCATGGCCTCGAAGCGCTCGCTGGCGGTCAGCGCGGTGTGGAACGCGTCGTAGCCGATCAAGGTGCACACGCGGCCCGCGGGCGTCTCGACGATCGGCACGCGCTCGGGCGCGCCGCGTGCGAGCCCCAGGCCCTTGGGCGCGCGGTCCTCGAGGCCGGGGACGAGGTTGACCTTCTCGGTGGTGGCGAGCAGCCGGCCGTCGGGAGCGAACAGGAACGACGCGTTGGTGAGGTCACCGCTCGGGCCGAGCCGCACGTGCGAGCCGGCGACGACGTGCACGCCGTGGCGGCGCGCGAGCGGCCCGAACACGCCGCGCCAGAACCGCTCCCCGTCGGGTGCGAGCGCGGCGAGCACGGCGTGCTTGTGATCGAGCAGCCGCGTGGTCGCGATCCCGCGCAGGACCTCGAGCGGTCTGCGCACCGCCGATGCAGCGAGCGCCGCGGCCAGCGACTTCGCGCGATGCGCGCTCGGCGGAGCGAGGGAGAGCAGCGCGAGGTGCCCCGCTGCCTCGGGAAACACGACGAGCCGCTCGTCCGCCGGCCCCGCCGCCTCGATCGCCGCCTGCGCCGCGCGCTCGAGGTGTGCGCGATAGACGTCCGGCGATCGGACGATGTGATCGCTGACCTCGAGCTGCACCGCGATGAGCGCGAGCTTCACTCGTCCCTGCTCGGCGCGCCGCCGGCCGGCCGCGGCGTGGGCTCGGGTGCGGCGTTGAGCTTCGCGATCACGTCGTCGAGCTTCGACTCGGGCTGGGACTTCGTGTCCCTGTTCGAGATCGGCGGCGGGA
>DATLHR010000444.1:0-1760 GCA_035539815.1 Kofleriaceae bacterium | reverse complement strand
GCCGTGATCGGCGACGAAACCTATTCCCCGCGCGCGAAGATCGCGTCGGTCTTCGCGCGCGGGGCATAGGTTTCGTCGCCGATCACGGCGAACAGGACGTCGGGGGCGCGCCTCGCGTCGACGTGGTCGATGGCCGCCTCGAGGTGACGACGGGAGACCGCATCGGCGGCCTCCTCGGCCGACACACTCATCACGATCGAGGTCGCGTCCTTGCCGAGCGCCTCGAGCATCGCCGCCAACTCGAGGCGCTGCGTCGGCGGGATCACGTTGGCGAACGCCTGCGTCATCTCGTCATCGCCGATCGTCGGAAGTGCGCGCAGCACGTCGTCCGGGACGGCACCAGGCTCGGCGCCGAGCAGCCCGATCACCATGGCGCGGCGCAGGCACGGATCCGACATCGTCTCGCTGTCCTCGGGCTCGGCGATCATCGCCGTGCACATCACCTCCGTTCGCCGCGTGCAGACGAGGTTGCCTTCGCGGATCAGCCGATACGCCAGCGGGCGCCGGTCCGGCGCGGGTAGACGCTCGATGAAGTCGTGCAGCGTGGCACCGGTGACGGCCGTGTGATCCGGGCCGGCGGCGGTGGCTCGAGCCTGAACGTTGCTGGGCGCGCTCCGCGGAGGCGATGGCTGCGGGGCACATCCGACCAACGCGACCACCGCGGCGCAGACCCCGAGCGAAGCATGCGTGCCCATCTGCCTGTCAGACGGACGAGGTGCAGCCATGTTGCGTTGTTCGTGCGCGGACGCGCGCGCAGCCACGAGTTGTAGAGGTTTGCCAGCACGCGCTGCCCCGTGGCGCGCTACCCCCAGAGCATGCGGTGTGCTCTCGCGCTCACGATCGCAGCGGTGCTGGCAGGCAGCGCACACGCCGGCGATGACCCGGTGCGGTTGCGGCTCGGCACGCTCGCCGTGGACGGCAGCCGCTACATGCAAGACATCCTCGCGCTCGCGAAGGAGATCGAGCATCGCACGCGCGGCTCGGTGCTCCTCGAATGGCGGCCAAACGGCCAGCTCGGCGACGACGTGGCCCTGGCGAAGCGGGTGCTTGCGGGCACGCTCGACGGCGGCGGCTTCACCGAGACCGGGCTGATCGCGATCGCCCCCGAGATGGACGTCTGGCGCTACCCGGGCCTGTTTCAGACCTACGACGACGTTGACCGTGCGACCGCTGCCCTCGATGCGCGCATCCGCGAGTTGTTCGACAAGCGAGGGACCGTGTTCGTGATGTGGGCCGACCTCGGGTTTGCGCACGTCTTCTCGAGTGCGCGGATCTCGAGCCTACGGGACGTGCTCCTGCGCGCGGCGAACTGGCTCCCGCTGCCGCTCGACAGCACGCTCACCCGTGCGGTCGCGAATGGTTCCGCGAAGGCGTGGTCGCTGCCTCCGCTGTTCGTGCTCGCGATGGGGGCGAAGCCGCACTCGATGTCGAACCTGCGCTACCGCTACGTCGTCGGTGGACTCGTGATCTCGCGTGCCGCCTGGGCACGGCTCGATGCCGAGCAGCAAGCCACCGTGCGAGACGTCTGCCGCGAGTGGGAACCGCGTCTGCGCGCGAGGTGGCGCAAGGAGACCGAGCGCGGAATCGCCGCGTTGCGCAAGGCCGGCCTGGTGATCCACGTGCCGACCGGCGCGGAGGTGACGGCGTTCCTCGAAAGCTCGGCGAAGCGCCGCACCGAGCACGCGACGCACGCGAAGATCGACGAGCTCGTCGCACTGATCGTCGCCGCCATCGAGCCCCGACGCGACTGAGCGCTGGCC
>DATLHR010000443.1:0-4964 GCA_035539815.1 Kofleriaceae bacterium | reverse complement strand
CGTGATCGGCGACTACAGCTTCGATCGCCCGCTCGTCCCCGGCGACAAGCTCGTGTTCCTCGACATGGCGCACTACACGATGGTCAAGACCACCACGTTCAACGGCGTGCGCCTGCCGTCGATCGCGACCCACGATCCGGTAACCAAGACGATCACGGTGCACCGGCGGTTCGGTTATCGCGACTATCGCGACCGGCTCTCGTAAGCCCCGCCCGCGACACCGGCCGCACGAACGGCGCAGTCGATCGCGTGCTCAACGTCCGAGGGCATCGAGACGAAGAACGGCCGCGATCCGGCCGCATCGCTCGACTGCCACCTCGCGGTCGACGGCATCTATCACGACCCGCTCGCGTGAGCGCGCTGAGCTGAGACCGCGACCAGGGCGCACACCACGCCCGTGCTCGGTGGTGCGCCGCTTGCTGAGGTGGGGCGCATGTCTCGCTTCGCTCTCGTGGCGTTCGTGATGCTCGCCGCTTGCGGTACCGATGCCGTGCAGCCCGATCAACCCGATGCTGCAGTAGTGGTCCCCGACGCACCTGCGGTGAAGACCGTGTGCGAGGAGGCCGAGCTGCACTCGGACTTCGGGTGGATCCAGCAGCACGTGTTCACCCCGTCGTGCACGGCCTCCGCGTGCCATGACGCCGACGAGCCGGCGCTCTCGCTCGCCGACGGTGTGGCGTACGCGAACCTCGTCGACGCGGATACCGAGACCATCTCCGGCTGGAAGCGCGTCGTGCCGGGCTCGCCGGAGACGAGCTACCTCATGGTCGCGCTCGGGCGCGCGCCCGGGCCTCCGCCGCAGGATGGGTTCATGCCGCTGCTCGCCGAGCCCCTGTGCGCGCAGAAGCTCGCGGCGATCGAGCGCTGGATCGCGCAGGGCGCACAGCGTTAGCGCATGAGCACGAGCTCTTCGGCGGTCGTCGGATGCATCGCGAACGTGCGATCGAAGTCGGCCTTCGTCGCGCCCATCGTGACGGCGATGGCGGCGGCCTGCACGATCTCCGGCGCGTCGGGCCCGACCATGTGCAAGCCGAGCACGCGGTCGGTCCTGGCGTCGACGACGAGCTTGATCCGCGCGTGCTCGGCACGCCCGGAGAGCGCGTAGCGCATGGGGCGGAACTTGGAGCGGAACACCCGCAGCTCGAAGCCCGCGGCCTGCGCCGCAGGCTCGGAGAGGCCGACGCACGCGGCCGGCGGCTGCGCGAACACCGCCGTCGGAATCAGGTGGTGGTGAATCGGCGTGGGGCGATTGCCGAACAGCGTGTCAGCGACGGCGTGCGCCTCGCGGATCGCGACCGGTGTGAGCGCGACGCGGCCGGTGACATCACCCACGGCATAGATGTGCGAGACGCTCGAGCGCGAATATTCGTCGACGATGATCGCGCCGCGCTCGTCGAGCCTGACGCCTGCCTCGACGAGGCCGAGGCCCGCCGTCGCCGGATCGCGCCCGATCGCGGCCATCGCGAGGTCGACCTCGATCGAGCGGCCCGCGAGCGAGAGCGTGATCGGGCCGCCCGGTGGCGCGCTCGCCGAGAGCTGGCTGCAGTGCACCACCTCGATGCCGGCCGCCGTGAGATCGGAGGTGACCGCGTCGCGGATCTCGGGATCGAAGCCGCGCAGCACGCGCGTGTCGCGGTGAACGAGCGACACCTTCGCGCCGAGGCCGGCGAAGATGTGCGCGAACTCGACCGCGATGTAGCCGCCCCCGAGGATCGCGATGCGCTTGGGCAGCGCGGGCAGATGAAACGCCTCGTCCGATGTGATCCACGCCGCACTCGGCCGCCGCGGGCGCCCGCCGGTCGCGACCAGGATGTTCGCGGCCGTGATGCGCTTCCCACCGACCTCGATGGTGTGCGGATCGACGACCGTCGCGTGGCCCTCGAGCAGCTGCGCTCCCGCCTTGGTGAGCCGATCGCGATAGAGCAGCGAGAGCCGCTCGATCTCGCGGTCCTTCGCGGCGACGAGCGTGGCCCAATCGTGGTGCGCACCGTCGATGCGCCAACCCATCGCGCGCGCCTCCTCGAGCTGCTTCGCGACCTCGCTCGCGTACACGAGCAGCTTCTTGGGGACGCAGCCACGGATCACGCACGTCCCGCCCCAGCGGTCGTGCTCGGCGATGGCAACGCGAGCGCCGTGCTCGGCGGCCACTCTCCCACCACGGACGCCACCCGACCCACCTCCGAGCACGAACAGGTCAACGTCGAACCGCGTCACGAATGCGAGCATACATCTCCAAGAAATCTATGGATCCCGCTGGCGGGCTTGATAGGCTCGCCGCGTCTACGAGGGAGACCTTCATGCGCAAGAGCTTCGGTCTAGGTTTCGTGCTCGCTTTGATCGCCGCGTGTGGCGGCACCGGGGCCGGTGGTGACGACACCATCGACCCGCCCGGCGACGCGGATGTCGATCCGCAGGCCCGCGGGTTCCGGATCGTGTCGACGGAGATCGACATCCCCGCGAACACGGAGGTCACGTACTGCTACTACTTCCGCACGCCGAACACCGAGCCGCTCGCGATCAACAAGTGGAAGTCCTCGATGACGCCGGGCAGCCACCACATGATCATGTACACGACCACGACGGACGTGATGGAGCCGGGCACCGTCTCGTCCGGTTCGTGCGGCCTCGGCACGGGCACCATCAACAACCAGCCGGTGTGGACGTACGCGGCGCAGACGCCGAATGCGGAGGTCGCGCTGCCCACGGACGATGGCAACGGCATGCCGCTCGCGCAGGACATCGCGCCCAACACCCCCGGCTACTTCCAGATGCACTACCTGAACGCGACCGACGCCGCGATCAAGGTGCACGTCGAGCTCGAGGCCGAGGCGCTGCCGGCCGGCGCGCAATACACCAAGACCGCGCCGTACATCACGTACAACGACGACATCGATATCCCGCCCGCCACCAACAACTGGGTCGAGACCAAGACGTGTACGACGCCGGCGGGCGCGAAGTTCTGGACGGTGTCGACGCACGCTCACAAGCAGGCCGTCAAGACCGAGGTCATGAGCGGCACGGACGTCGCGTTCGCGAGCGAGGACTGGGAGCACCCGGGCACCAAGGACTGGATGAGCGCGCCGTTCTACACGTTCGCGAACAACCAGCTGACCTGGTCGTGCACGTACAACAACGCGGATCCCAGCCGCACGATCCGGTCGGGCGACAGCGCCGAGACCGAAGAGATGTGCATGGCGACCGGCTACTACTTCCCGGCGTCGAGCCCGAAGTTCTGCTACTGCCCGAACGGTCAGACGGGCTGCATCTCGCTCTGAGCTTCAGTCGTCTTCGATCTCGATGACGATCTCGTCGATGTCGATGACCTCTTCGGGCGCGACCACGGGCGCGCTCAGCGCGGGCTCGGCCGGCATGTCGCTCTCGGCGGCGGGCTTGGCCTCGGCGGCCGGCGCTTCGGCGGCGGGCTTGGCCTCTTCCTCGGCCTTCTCGCTCGAGGTCTCGACGATCACGCTCGCCGTGCGCGGCGCGATGCTCTCGCCGCCGTCCTCGTCGCGCTCGGCCATCTGAGGCCATGCGGGCCCGCGGGCAGCGCTTCCGCCGCAGGCGGCGACGAGGACGAGGACAAACGCGGACCGGCGCATTGGCCTAGCGTAGCACCGGCGTGGTACGCGGAGAGCATGATCGAGGTTGGCAAGAAGGCTCCCGCGTTCACGCTCGAATCCTCCGACGGCGGCAAGGTCAAGCTCTCCGACTTTGCCGGAAAGCCGGTGGTCGTCTACTTCTACCCGCGTGACAACACCCCCGGCTGCACGGTCGAGGCGCAGGACTTCTCCGCGGCGATGCCGCAGCTGAAGAAGCTCGGCGTCGCCGTGTTCGGGGTCAGCAAGGACTCGATCGCGTCGCACTGCAAGTTCCGCGACAAGTACAGCCTATCGTTCCCGCTCCTCAGCGATCCCGACGGCAAGGTGCTCGAGGCCTACGGTGCGTGGGGCGACAAGGTGATGTACGGCAAGAAGATGAAGGGCATCATCCGTTCGACCGTGCTGATCGGGAAGGACGGCAAGGTCGCGAAGCACTGGCCCAAGGTCAGCGTGAAGGGCCACGCCGCCGACGTCGTCGAGGCCGTGAAGGCGCTCTAAGGCGTCGAGATCCGGAACCCGACGCTGCGCACGGTCTCGATGAGATCGGGGCGCGGCAGCTTGCGACGCAGCCGTAGGATCACGTTGTCCACGGCGCGCTCGGAGACCTCGAGGTCGCCCTCGCCCCACGCGAGATCGAGCAGCTCGGCGCGTGACAGCGGCTTGCCCCGCGCTTTGATCAGCTCGCGCACGACGGCGAGCTCGATCGAGGTGAGCGGGATCGTCTTGCCGTCGATCCACAGCTCGCGGCCGTAGAGATCGAGCGTGAGGTCGCTGAACCGGAGGCGACCGTTGGAGCTGCCCTTCCAGTGGACGCGGCGGTGGACCGCGCGGATGCGGGCGATCAGCTCGCGCGTGCTGACCGTGGCGGGCACGGCATCGTCGAAGCCGATCGCGAGCAGCTCTTCGCGATCCTCGGTGCGACCGTCGTGCACGAGGCCGATCAGCCCTGCGCGCAGCGCGCTGCCGGCCGACCACGTCACGAACCTAGGTGCGAGCTCGGCGATCGCGGAGGCCGCCATGCTGACCACGTACACCGGCGCGCTCGGCGGCCGATCGAGGACGTCCTGCGTCACGGGCTGAGCGGGGAGCGCCTCGCGCTGGAGCGCCTCGACGATCGTCTGTGTGATCGCCGTCGGTGTGGGCACGACGATGAGTACGCGCATGGGTTCGATCGGCACGGCGAGCTCGTCGTACGGACGCGAGGCGAACACGCCCCACGGTAGGCAGCCGGGGTGACCGGAAGGCCTCGGGTCTGCAACCGGACGGTGACGCGATCGGGATCACCGCATTCACGTGACCGTCGCCCCGCCGTCACATTCAGCGGCTAACGTGTTCTCAGCGACACGGGAGGTGACCATGACCTGC
>DATLHR010000442.1:0-34133 GCA_035539815.1 Kofleriaceae bacterium | reverse complement strand
GACGGTCAGGTACAGCTCGCCGCGATCCTC
Source organism: Kofleriaceae bacterium (assembly GCA_035539815.1). Taxonomy (GTDB): domain Bacteria; phylum Myxococcota_A; class Polyangia; order Haliangiales; family Haliangiaceae; genus JABFXX01. The sequence continues at coordinate 34,103 of DATLHR010000442.1, read as the reverse complement.
GGTCTCGAGCTGCTCGCCGCCCGGCAGCTTCCGGATCGAGAGCCGGAACAGCAGCTTCGTGAACGGCAGCTCGCCCTCCTTCACGTAGCCCTGCGCGAACTCGTCGCCGTGAACCATGAAGTCGGTCTGCGCGGGCATCGCCCCGATGTCGACGGCGTCGTAGCCGTAGGGCGAGCGATCATCGCGGTACTTGACGAAGTGCTTCGCGGTGCCGGTGTACACGCCGGCGCCGACGAGCCGCGCGAGCCGCGCCGCGCGATCCGCCGCGTACGACGAAACCGCAGGGATCTGGACGACGATCTCGCGGCCGCCGAGGGCCGTCTTCGCCTTGATGATCGTCAGGTTCGCGAGCAGCTCGTCGAGCGCGGCCTCCGACGAGTACAGCCGGAACCACGACACCGCGCCCTCGAGCGTCGCGAACGTCATCACGAGGAAGCGGCCGAGCAGGATGCCGCGCGGATCCGGCGCCACGCCGGGCGTGAAGAACCGGGTCTGTCCCTGGGCTACGTGCTCGAGTGCCACACAGGGACGCTAGCACGCCATCTCACGAAGAGGCCGGCTCGCTCTGCGCGAGCTGGAGGTCCACGCGGCGGTCCTTCTGCCAGCCTGCCTCGTCGGTGCCCGTCGCATCGAGTGCGCCGCGCGTCGTGACCCCGAGCTGGGCCTTCGCGACGCCGAGCCGCTCGAGGTAGCTCGACACGGTGGCCGCGCGCCGCGAACCGAGGCCGAGGTTGTACTCCTCGGTGCCGCGCGGATCGGCGCGCCCGATCAGCGACAGGGCCTTGCCCTTGAGCGCGCCCGTCGTGAAGCACGTGGCGATCTGATCGAGCACCTGGCGATCCTCGGGGGACAGCTCGTCCTTGTCGTAGTCGAACGACGGGTTGGCGGTCGGTGCCTTGATGCCGCACGCCTGGAGGATCTCGGGCGACACGGCGAGCCCCTGGCTGACCGGGAGGTCTTCTTTGAGCAGCGAGTTGTCGACCGGCTTCGCCGGCTCGGCGGGCGGCGGCGTCGGGACGGTGGCCACGGTCTTGGGCTTGTCCTTGCTGCAGCCGATCGCGGCGATGAAGATGATCGCGAGGGTCGTGGTCTTCATGCCGCAGATACTGCCATGCTCCCGCCCAGAACCATGCTGCGAAAGACCCTGCGCCTTACTTCGCTGCTCCTACTGGTGATGCTCGTTGCATGCGGAAAGAAGGCCGATCACACGGCCAAAGCGAAGGACGATGCGCCCGCGGGCCCGCAGGTCGCGCCGCTGGCCGCCCCCGATCTCGGCGTGGAGGCGATCAAGCGCATGAACTTCGTGTACGAGGCGGGCGCGTCCGCGTACGAGAAAGCGCTCGCCGCCTACAAGGCGAAGACGCGCGACTGGGCCGCCGTCCGCACACATGCGCAGGAAGCCCTGCAGAAGGATCCGTCGCACCTCGACGCGCACTACTTGCTCGCGCGCGCGCTCGCGCAGACCGGCGAGCACGCGGCCGCTGTCGATCACCTGGTGACCGCGCTCGCGGCCGACTACTGGCTGTACGGACCCGCGCTCGCCAAGGAGAAAGAGCTGACCGAGTTCCTCGCCACGCAGCACGGGCAAGCCGTCAGCGCGCTCGCGAAGACACTCGAGACCGACTACAAGCAGCGCACGGATCGCGGCATCTGGCTCGTCGGGCGGCGCAGTACGTACAAGTGGCCCAAGGACCTCGGCGCGCAGTACTCGACGACGCGCGGCGAGCTCTACGCGTTCGACCGCGAGACCAAGCGCTACTTCCGGCTGACCCACACGGATCACAAGGTCGCGGGCTTCGTGCGCGCGCCGTCGGGCGGTGAGGTCGCGGCGTTCGGGTTCGACAAGATCGACCGCCCCAAGACACCGGCCGATGCCCCCGGCACGTTCGTGACCGCCTGGGTGCTGCTGCTCGACACGGCGACCTGGCAGCCGCTCGGTCCGAAGGTCAAGGTGCCCGCAGCGCGCGAGGTCGCGCTCGGCTATGGCCCCGGCGATCAGCTGTTGATCGGCACCGCGCAGCCGACCGGGCGGTGGACGACCGCGGAGCCCGCGGTGCTCGCGGTCGACAAGACGACCGGCAAGACCACGAAGGTGGCGACCGCGCTGCCCGTGCCGCGCATCGTGCTCACCCTCGACGAGGGACGCAGCGTGCGCGCCGCCGACGGCGTGACCGCGACGTGGACCGGCGAGCCACCGACGGCGCCGACGCTGACCACCGCGGCCGGCGCGACGATCGAGGTCCCCGAATCCCACCTCACGCGCCAGTCGACGATCGCCCTCGCCCCGACCTCGGGACGGATCGCGTTCGCCACCGCGGTCGACCCGTGCGCGAAGGACGTCGCGCCTTCCCTGTACGTCGCGGAGCCCAAGGGCACGCTCAAGCATCTGCTGACGGCCAAGAGCCGCTTCGTCACGCGCTGGCTCGACGCCAACGTGCTCGCGTACGAGGACGGCGACGGAGCGATCCGGCTGTGGGACGCGACCACCGGCCGCGAGGCGGGCAAGCTCGAGAACAAGCCTGGGATCGCGCTCGACGTGCTGTCGCTCGCCCCTGCCCCCCTGTGCAAGCAGGCGCCGCCCGTCGTCGAGCCCGCCGGCGCGGGGTCGGGCGACGAGCCACTGCCGCTGCCGCCCGAAGAAGAGCCGGCGGAGGGATCCAACGCGCCTGTCACCACCCCGCGCTGACCGCGAGTTATCATCACTCCCGATGCGCATCTACCTCGTTCGGCATGGCGACGCGGTGCCCGAAGAGGAAGCCGGCAGTGATCGCGATCGCTGGCTGAGCGCGCGCGGTCGAGAGCATGCGCGCGTCCTGGGCCGCCTGCTGCGCGAGCAGCGGCTCGAGCCCGATGTGATCCTGAGCTCGCCCTTGCCCCGCGCCATGCAGACCGCCGAGCTGCTCGCGCAGTCGCTCGACTATCTCGGCGACGTGACCTCGCTCCGCTGCCTCGAGCCGAGTGCGCAGCCGCGCGTCGCCGCGACGGAGATCATGGCGCGCGGCACCTCGGTGCTCGTCGTCAGCCACGAGCCGGCGATCTCGAGCCTCGGCGCGTACCTGATGTCGCGCCCCGCGTTCCCGCAGTTCCGGACCGCGCAGTGCTGCGCCATCGAGGACGGCAAACCCACGTTCACCGCACGCGCGGATCTCGATCGCGTGCAGGCTTACTTCGTCGATTGAGGTAGAGGCGCCGTGACCACCAACCGAACCCCGACTGGCTCGCTGTTCACGTTCCGCATGATCCCCCTCATCAGCGGCGTGCTCGCCCAGCGCGGGATCGACGCCGCGACGCTGCTCGCCGAAGCCGGCCTGCCGCCCGAAGCGCTGCGCGGCGAGGTGACGGCTCCGCTCGCGCGGATCCAGAAGTTCGTCGATCTCGCGGCGCGCCGCCTCGACAATCCGCTGTTCGGCATGGACCTCGCCGAGCGCGTGCCGGGCGGCGCGTTCGGCGTCGCCGAGTTCCTCGTGCGCAGCGCGACGACGCTGCAAGACGGCCTCGAGTGTCTGTGCGAGTTCGCGCCGCTCGTGAACCCGATCGGCGACTTCCGCTTCGTCGTGACGCCCGAGGGCGGCGAGCTGCACTACGCGGTGCTCGCGCAGCGCGACACGCTCGGCTGCCACCTCAACGAGTACACGATCGCCTTCATCGCGAAGCAGGTCGCCGTCCAGGTCGGCGAGCCCATCCCGCTGCAGCGCGCGTGGTTCTCGCACGCGCGGCCGACGCACGCCGAGGCCGTCGCCAAGCGGCTCAACACCAACGTCACCTTCCAGGCGCCCGACTGCGGATTCGCGATGACGCGAGCGGTGCTCGACCGCAAGCCGCGGACCTCGGACCAGGCCCTGTTCGAGTTCCTGCTCTCGCAGGCGCGCACGCAGCTCTCGCATGTCGGCACCAACGACGTGGTCTCGCAGGTCGTGCGCGTGATCGAGATGCGTCTCCCCCACGGCGACGTCGGCGCCGCGGCGATCGCCTCGGCGATGGCGACGACGATCCGCAGCCTGCAGCGCCATCTCGCCGACGCGGGCACCTCGTTCCGCGAGGTCCTCGCCCACGTGCGCAACCGGCGGCGCGCCGAGCTGTCCCGCGGTGGCATGTCGGAGACCGAGATCGCACACCACCTCGGGTTCGCCGACGCGCGCTCGATGCGGCGCTCGCTGGACTCGGGCGAGGACGCCGCAGAGGCCTAACCCGATCGGCCTAGCCGATCAGCGGTAGCGGAGCGCGCGCGCGATGATTCTGTTGTTCTGCATGGCGCGCACCAACCGTAACAACTTCGAACAGCTCCTCGCCCGGGCGGCCAAGGTCGCCGCGAACCAGGACGTCGACAGCGAGACGTTCATCACCGCGGCCTGGCAGGCCTACCTGGCCAGTCATCCAGGTATGCGCGAGGAGCTCGAGGACAAGGCACTTCGCAGCGAGCTCCGCCGTTTGCGCAAGCGCGGCCTGGTCGCGCTCGCATAGTGGCCATCCCCCGTGCGAGCGGTGCGGTCTCACCGCAAGTACGCATGCGCGATCGCGTTCGCAGGTGGCACGGTTCGAGGGTGAAGATCGCCGTGTTCGACACCCACCGCTACGACCGCGGAGCCTTCGACGAGGCCAACCGCGCCTTCGGGCACGAGCTCGTGTACTTCGAGCCGCGCCTGAACGCGCAGACGGCGGGGCTCGCCGCGGGGTTTCCGGCCGTGTGCTCGTTCGTCAACGATCGCGTCGATCGCGACGCGTTGAGCAAGCTACGCGAGGGCGGCGTGCGCCTGATCGCGCTGCGCTCTGCGGGATTCAACCACGTCGATCTGCCGGCCGCAGACGAGCTCGGCATCGCGGTGGTCCGGGTCCCCGAATACTCGCCGTTCGCGGTCGCCGAGCACGCGGTCGCGCTCGTGCTCGCGCTGAACCGCAAGATCCATCGCGCCTACGCGCGGGTACGCGAGGGCAACTTCTCGCTCGACGGACTGCTCGGCTTCGATCTCCACGGTAAGACCGTCGGGCTGGTCGGGACCGGGCGCATCGGCCGCGCCGCGGCGAGCATCTTCCTCGGCTTCGGCTGCCGGGTGCTCGCCTACGACCGCGAGCCGGCGGCGATTCCGGGCGTGGCGTACACGTCGATCGACGACCTGTACGCCGGCGCGGACATCCTCTCGCTGCACGTGCCGCTGACGCCTGCGACGCAGCACATGATCGACGACGCCGCGCTGGCGCGGATGAAGCGCGGCGTGATGATCATCAACACCGGGCGCGGCGCGCTGATCGACAGCCGCGCGCTGATCGTGGCACTCAAGACCGGCCACGTCGGCGCCGCGGGCCTCGACGTCTACGAGGAGGAGGAAGGCGTGTTCTTCGAGGACCTCTCGGATCGCGTGCTGCAGGACGACGTGCTCGCGCGGCTGCTGACGTTCGGCAACGTGATCGTGACCGCGCACCAGGGCTTCTTCACGCACGAGGCGATCGGTGCGATCGCCCAGACCACGCTCGCGAACGTCACGGCGTTCGAGCGCGGCGAGCCCCTCACGCACCGCGTGCGCTCAGCGGAGCGCGTGGCCGCCCTCCCAGGTCATCAGGAGTAGATCGAGCGCCCCGCTGCGCAGCACGGCGAGGTAGCCCGCCGCCCCGACGGCGATCACGACGGTGCCCACCTGGGCCGCGACGCGCGCGAGCCCGAGCGGACCGCGCGCCCTGGCAGCGTCGAGCACGACGCCGGAGGTCCACGCGATGGCGACGCCCGCGGTCGCGATCCAGGTCACCGCGCGCGCGATCGGAGGATTTCCCGTGTGCGCGATCGCGACGAGCACGCCCGCGATCGGGATCAAGAACACGACCTCGAGGGGTGGGTGCACCAGCCGCCGCAGCGCGTCGCGCCACGACGTGGTCGCGCGCCGCAGCGCGAAGATCGCGGCGCCGGCTGCGAGCGCGAGCACGCCCCAGAGCATCATCGCGATCCGCTCGCGCCGCTCCGCGACCGCGAGTGCGCGTCGTGCGTGCGCCAGCGCCGTCCGATCGATCGTGGCGCCCGCCCCCGCTGCCTGGGCTCCGCGTGCCAGCATGGCCTCGGCGATCGCGAGCTGGCGCTCGGCCTCGTCGAGCGCACCCGCGCGGATCAGCGCACGGATGTACGCGACGCGTGCGGCGGGCTCGGCCTCGGCCGCGGCCTGCCACCAGCGCAGCGCGCGCGCGCGCGCGCCCTCCTCTTCCCAGCCACGGCCGAGCGCGAGGCGGATCGCGTTCACGCGCGGATAGCCCGAGTGCTGCGTCACGATCCTCTCGAGCTGGACGAGCTCGGCGCGCGGATCGTCGCCGCCGAACACCGCGCTGACGAGCCGCTCGTGCTCGCGTGCGATCGCATCCCACTGGCCGCCGCCGGTCGTCGAGGCCAGGCGCGCGAGGGCGGTCCGCGCACGCGCGAGCTGGCGCTCGTCGGTCGCGACCGAGAGCACGCGCTCGTAGGCACGGCGCGCGCGCGCGTAATCGCCCCCCCGCTCGGCGAGCCGCGCGACCTCGATCCACGCGTCGTCGGTCCACCGCGTGATCGGACGCGCGTCGCCGAGCGCCTCGAACGCATCGATCGCCGCCGGATCACCGGCGACCGCGCGCTGCATCGCGGTCTGGAAGGCGCGATCGGCGTCGGTCTCGGCGTCCGCGAGCGCACGGCCGGTGAGCGCGAGCAACACCAGCAGCGCGCAGCGCATCACGGCTTGGTCTTGGAGAAGCCCACCGGGATCGGCGTGCCGTCCTCGCGGAACGCTTCGAGCATCATCGAGTCGCGACGCACGTGAAGGATCGCCGCCGAGTACGTGCTCTCGGAGTACTGGGTCCAGAAGTCAGTGCCGCTCTCGTAGAGCTCGGCGCCTGCACCGCCCGCCACGACGTAGACCGTGCCGTCCGCGTTCGAGCCCTGCACGGCGCCGCTGCGCATCGGCTTGGTGATCTCGTAGGCGTGGTCGTGGCCGTTGAGCACGAGATCGATGCTGTACTGATCGACGAGCGGCATCCACGACTGCTGCAGCGTCGTGCTGGAGCCGTGCCGCGGCGACGCCGACCAGATCGGCTGGTGGTGCATGAGGAGCTTCCAGCGCGCGGTCTTGCTCGCCTCGAAGTCGGCGGCGATCGCGTCGCGATAGGCGCCGGTCAGGCTCGTGAGGTCGTCGGGCGAGTCGTTCGCCACGGTGATGTGCGCGTGCCCGTAGTCGAAGCCGAAGTTCTCCTGGTCGCCGGGCATCGCGAGCTGTGCGTAGTAGTTGACCGCGTTGACCTCGTGGTTGCCGTGCGCCGACACGAGCGGCACGCGGGCGAGCAGCGCCTCGGCGCGCCCGAAGAACTCCTCCCACTCGAACTGCGTGTACCCGAGGGTGACCGCATCGCCCGAGAACAAGATCACATCGGGCGAGCGCTCCCGCAGCAACTCGGACAGCTGCGCCCACACGTCGTAGCCGTCGCGCGAGTCGCCGACGAACCCGAACACGACCTCGCTGTCGGGGTTCGCCACGACGTCGGGCGCCGTGGTGAACGTATAGACCGGCGAGTAGTGCCCCGACGAGCCGACCTGATAGCTGTACGTCGTGCCCGGCGTGAGACCGCAGAGGTGCGCCTGGTGCATCTGCAAGATCTGCCCGCCCGTCGAGCGGTAGCGGAACGTCACGCCGCTCGCCGTCTCGGTCAGCTCCCCTTCGGAGACAGCAGCGCCGACGCCGAAGCGGATCTCGGTCGCCCGCGTGGTCTCGTCGGCGGTGCGCCACTGCACGACCATGGAGGTCTTCGGGTCGCCCATGATGCCGAGGTGCACGAGGCGTGGCGCGGGGTCGGAGCCGACCGCCTTCGATGCGAGGCGCGGTGGCTCCGCGCCCAGGCGCGTCGTGAGGCTGTAGCTGCAACCCGGGATCTCGAGCGTGCCGCCGAGATCGGTGAACGGCTCGTCGGTGGGAGCGCCGTCGTCTCCGGCGCAGGCCGCGAGCAGAACGAGCACGGGAAGGACGCGCATGGACACACCCTATCGTACGCCGCATCTCGCACGTCCGTCGTGTCGATCCGCTACTGTCGACACGTGAAGCGCCTCGTGCTCGCCGTCACGCTCGTCGCGTGCAAGGGCAACCGAAGTGAGTCCACACCGCCGCCCGTGGTCGAGGCCGCGCCCGCCCGGCTCGACGCCTCCCCGGCGCCCGCGGCGCCGCGCCGCAACGTGAGCGTGCGCGTGGACCGACGGGTCGAGCTCGTCTCGATCGTCCAGCGGCTCGCCGGTGCACCGGAGTACCGCAAGGCATCGACGAACATCCCGTACGTCGCCGCCGTCGATGCGTGGTTCGCACCGTACAAGGATCACCCCGCGGTGCGCGACGCGATCGAGGATCGCCGGCACCACGGCATCTCGTTCGACGCGCCGATGTGGCTCGCGATCCACCTGGATGACCAGCTCGCGCCGGTCAACCCCGACGAGCTGCCGACGCTCGACCCTCGGTTCGCCCGGATCGACGTCGCGCAGCGCGCGGCGAAGCTGAGGGCATTCGCCGACGAAGCGCGGCTCGACGAGTTCCTCGCGAGTCAGCGCACGTACCTCGCCGGCCTCGAGCGTCCGCTCGCCGACCTGCTCGCGAAGGAGGATCCGGTCGCGTGGTTCGACGGCGTGTTCGGCCCGACCTCGGCCCGGTTCGTCGTGGTGCCGGGGCCGCTCACCGGCACCATGAACTACGGGCCCCACGCGAGGCGGTCCGACGGTACCGAGGAGCGATACCAGATCCTCCAGGTCGGGCGAGAGGGCGCGATCGTCGTCGACGACATGCTCGTGGGCCTGCTCGTCCACGAGATGGCTCACTCGTACATCAACCCGGTGTTCGCGAAGCACCGCGACGCGCTCGCGGCGCCGGCACGCCGCGTGTTCGAGCGCGTGGCGCGCGCGATGGAGGCGCAGAACTACAAGGCACCGCACGTCATGGTCGACGAGTCCGCGGTGCGCGCGGCCGTCGTCATGTACATGCACGATCGCAAGGGCGCGGCCTCCGGTGCAGCGGCGCTACGCGACGAGGTCAACCGCTCGTTCACGTGGACGCCCGAATTCGTCGAGCTACTGCGCGAGCTCCAGCGCGGAGAGACGCATGACCTCGACGCGTTCATGCCGCGCGTGATCGCGTTCTGGAACGGCCTCGCGATGCCGCGGGGACGCTGACACCTCACTTCGGGAGATGCAGCGGCGGGTGCATGGTGATCTCGAAGCTGTCGAGCGCACCGCCGATGCCAGGAAGTCTCACTGCGCCGGCCCAACCGGTCCACGCGTCGAGGCCGCGCGCCGACTTGACGCGCAGGCCTCCCGCGCGCAGGCGAGCGCGCCCCGAGCCGCGAAACCGGACCACCGCGTCGCCACCATCCTGGATGGTGCCCGAGGAGATCGGGACCGTGATCGCCGGGCCGCGCTTCGCGAGCTCGACGACGAGGGAGGCGCCATCCTCGGTCTCGATCGTGGCCTCGCGCTCGCGGATCGCGAACGTGGCGAGCTGCTTGGGCAGCGCCCACAGCTCTCGCCCGCCGGCGAGCGAGGCTGCGGAGTCGACGTACATCCTCTCGACGAAGTAGCCGCGGTCGTCGCCCGCACGCACCATGCATGGCATCCACACCAGCTCGGCGTAGGTCAGCGGTGAGGGCGCGACGTACTCGATGAGGGCCAGGATGCCGATCGCGCGGCCGGCGAACGCGACGGGGCGAAACCCCTCCGGCAGGTGCAGGCGCGCGGCGTCGACGACGAACAGCTGCGCGTAGGCGCGGCCGTGCGTGTGCCACGGCGGTGCGGGATAGGCAGGGGTCATCGCGCGCGTGACGTTAGCACTCGCCTCACGCCCATTGCTGGCGAGCGCGCGCGGCGAGACCCCACGCGACGCTCGTGAGCTCGGCGTCGCCGAGCTCGCTCTTGCCGGGCCAAGGCCCGAGGGGGCCACCTTCGAACTTCTCGGCGCCGAACCGCGCGACGAGCCGCGCGCGCACGGCCGGGACGAGCGAGCTGCCGCCCGTGGCGAACACGCGATCCACGTCGCGCGCATCGACGCCGGCGCGCGCGAGCACGTCCGCGAGCACGCCGTCGATCGCGGCGAGGTCCTCCTCGATCCACGTGTCGAACCCGGCGCGCGTGACCGGCAGATCGAGCGCGACCGCATCCAGCGCGACCCGATCGGCGTCGCGGCCCGACAAGCGGACCTTCGCGCCCTCGACCGCGCGGTGAAGCACGAGCCCGAGGTCGTCCTCGACGACCTGCACGAGCTTGGCGAACCGCGCTGGCTCGAGCGCGCCGTGCGCGACCCGCTCGAGCAGCCGCAGCGTGCTCTCCTCCTTCAAGAACGAGAGGTAGTGCCAGCGGCGGAGGTGCCCATAGAGCCACACCGGCACGGGCGCCTCGCCGCCGAGCTCGTCGCGATAGCGCGTGCCGCGGCCGAGCGCGGGCGCGACCACCGCGTCGATCACGCGCGCATCGAACGCGTCGCCGGACACGCCGATGCCGCCCGTCGCGAGCACGGTGCCTGGATCACCAGGCCCGAGGCGGATCACGGAGAAGTCCGTCGTGCCACCGCCGAAGTCGGCGACCACGATCAGCTCGCTGTGGTCGAGCCTCGCTCCGTAGCGCGCCGCCGCGCCGACCGGCTCGTACTCGAACACGACCTCGTCGAAGCCCGCCTTCGCGAGCGCGTCGCGCATCCGCGACACCGCACGCGCATCGTCCTCGTCGTCCTCGGCGCCCCAGTAGCGCACCGGCCGACCGACGACGCAGCGCGCGCCGAGGTCGAACGGGCTCGCCGCCCGCACCTGCCGCAGATACGCGGCGATCATGTCCTCGAGCGTCCACCGCCGGCCGAAGATCGTCGTGCTCTTGAACGACGCGCTCGCGAGGTGCGACTTGATCGACTGTACGAGCCGCCCGTCGCCCTCGGTCTCGAGGTAGCGCGCGATCGCCGGTGCCCCGGCCGACAGCTTCCCGCCGTGCTCGAAGTAGAGCACGGTGCGCCAGTACGTCTGGTCACCGGTGGGCGCGGGGAGCGGCACGAGCGCGACCTCGCCGCCGGGCTGCGCGATGCCCACCGCCGTATTGGTCGTGCCGAAATCGATGCCGACGAACATGCACTCACCGTCGGCGATCACGCCGGCATTTACCAGCTATCGAGATCTGGCTATCCTGAGGGAGCTGCTCGGGATGGCTACTTGACCGTGAGGCGCTTGGTCGCGCCGCCGCCCGAGATGCCCGCGAAGAAGTCGTTGCCCTTGTCGTCGACGACGATGAACGCGGGGAAGTCGACGACGTCGATCTTCCACACCGCCTCCATGCCGAGCTCGGGATACTCGAGCACCTCGACCTTCTTGATGCAGTCCTTCGCGAGCCGCGCCGCCGGGCCGCCGATCGAGCCGAGATAGAACCCGCCGTGCGCCTTGCACGCATCGGTGACTGCCTGGCTGCGGTTGCCCTTCGCGAGCATCACCATCGAGCCGCCATTGGCCTGGAACTGCTCGACGTAGCTGTCCATGCGGCCGGCCGTCGTCGGGCCGAACGAGCCCGACGCGTAGCCCGCGGGCGTCTTGGCCGGCCCCGCGTAATAGACGCAGTGATCCTTCAAGTACTGCGGCAGGCCCTCGCCGCGATCGAGCCGCTCCTTGAGCTTCGCGTGGGCGATGTCGCGCGCGACGATCATCGGCCCGGTCAGCGACAGCCGTGTCTTGATCGGATAGCGCGAGAGCGTCGCGCGGATCTCGTTCATCGGCATCCGCAGGTCGAGCTTCACGACCTCGCCGTCGAGCTCCGTGTGCGTCGTCTCCGGCAGGTAGTGCGCCGGATCGGTCTCGAGCTGCTCGAGGAACACGCCGTCGCGGGTGATCTTGCCGAGCGCCTGACGGTCGGCCGAGCACGACACCGCGATCGCGACCGGGCAGCTCGCGCCGTGGCGCGGCAACCGGATCACGCGCGCGTCGTGGCAGAAGTACTTGCCGCCGAACTGCGCCCCGATGCCGGTGGTGCGCGAGATCTCGAGCACCTTCTGCTCCCACTCGAGGTCGCGGTAGCCGCGCCCGAGGTTGTTGCCACTCGTCGGCAGTCCGTCGAGGTAGCGCGCCGACGCGAGCTTCGCGACCTTGAGCGAGTGCTCGGCGCTGGTGCCGCCGATCACGACGGCGAGGTGGTACGGCGGGCACGCCGCGGTGCCGAGCGAGCGCAGCTTCTGATCGAGGAAGGCGGCCAGGCTGGTCGGGTTGAGTAGCGCCTTGGTCTCCTGAAAGAGGTAGCTCTTGTTCGCCGAGCCACCGCCCTTGGCCATGAACAGGAAGTGGTACTCGTCGCCGTCGGTCGCGAACAGCTCGATCTGCGCCGGCAGGTTGTTGCCCGTGTTCTTCTCCTCGAACATGTCGAGCGGCGCGACCTGCGAGTAGCGAAGGTTCGCCTCGGCGTAGGTCTCGAACACGCCGCGCGAGATCGCCGCCTCGTCGGCGCCGTCGGTGAGCACGTACTGGCCGCGCTTGCCCATCACGATCGCGGTGCCGGTGTCCTGGCAGCTGGGCAGGATCCCGCCGGCCGCGATGTTCGCGTTCTTGAGCAGATCGAGCGCGACGAACTTGTCATTCGCGGACGCCTCACGATCGTCGAGGATCACGCGCAGCTGCGCGAGGTGCCCCGGACGCAACAGGTGCGCGATGTCGCGCATCGCGGTCTTGGTCAGCAGCGTCAGCGCCTGCGGCGCCACCTCGAGGAAGCTGCGCCCCTTGGCCTCGAACGTGCCGACGAAGTCAGCGGTCAGCTTGCGGTAGGGCGTGTCGTCGTGGTGGCCGTACGCGAGCAGCTCCTGATACGCGAACGTGGACATCAGCGCGCAGCATAGCGCCAGTCCTCGGAGCCCGCTTCAGCCCGCGTCCGACAGTGCGACCACCTCGACGCCAGTCGCCGTCGTCCGCAGGATGCGGTGAGCTCGAGGGCGTGTAGAGCTCGGGGTTGCGGTCATCCGTCGCAGGTCCCGCGGTGGCACTTGAGACTTGTGCGCGCCCCCCGGCCCGTGTAATACGCGCCGCGATGACTTCGATTCGCCTAGCTCTCCTGGCCCTCGCCGGCGTTCTTGCCCTAGGCGCCTGCGCGAAGCAGGTCCCCGTCGCTGCGCCCGTGCCGGCACAGGCTCCGTCGAGCAAGACGCTCGACATCCATCACCTCTGCGACGACGCGCGGTTCGAGTCGATGTGCGCGCCGGCGTCGATGGAGCGCGGCATGCAGGTCGACACGAACCTCGAGTCGGCGCGCCCGCGCACGTCGTTCCCCGCCTGAGCTACGGATCGGGCAGCTTCGCGAGGTCGGCCGGCGTCGCGGTGCGCAGCCACACGAGGTACTCGGCGAGCGCGTCGCGATCCGCGAGCGTGAGCTCGCCATCGAACCGCGGCATCTGACTCTTGTCGGTGCCCATGTGGAACGCCGACTTGGGGTTCGAGATGAAGCTCAGGTAGTAGGCGCGGCTGTTGAGGCCGCCGAGGCCGGGCCCCGACGACCCGGGCATGCCTTCTTCGCGCGCGTGGCAGTCGGTGCACGCGGCCTCGAACACCGCGAGCCCGCGCTCGCGCTTCACCGCGTCGACGTCGGTCGCACCCGACTCCGCGTACAGCATCTCGACGAGGTCTGCGAGATCCGGCGCCGCGAGCTCGACGGGCTTCATCGCCGCCTCGGCCTTCGCGAGCTTGGTGCGTCCCCAGAACTCGTCGCCGCTCGGCGCGTGGAGGAAGCTCGTGAGCCACTTGCGATCGCCGTGCCCCGGCGCGATCACCGGGCCCTTGCGATCCTCGCTGTCGGCGCCGTGGCAGCCCTCGCACCGCGTCGCGAACAGCTTGCGCGCGCGCGCCATGGGCGGCGTCTGGAACACGTCGCGCGCGCCGGTGACCGGGACCCCATAGGTCGCCGCCAGCTTGCGCGCCTGCGTCGCCCGCGCTTCCGCCTTCGCGCGTCGCTCGGCGAGTGCGCCGTCATTCGCGTCGCGCGCGAACGACATCACCGTGAGCGCGCCGATCAGCGCGAATACGCCTGCGAGTGCGCCGAGCCACGCCTTGCGCACCTTCACGGAGCGATCCGGCCCGCGATCGAGCAAGGGCAACGCGAGCAAGAACCCGCCGACGACGAATGGCGCGAGCATCGCCACGAGCTGCTCGGCGCCGCCGGCCAGCGCGCGCAGCTCGAACAGCCAGCGCATCGGCCACAGCGGGCGCGCGTCGTACGCGGTCGTCGGATCCGCAGGTGCGCCGAGCTCCACGCCGTCCTGCGAGATCGTGAAGGCGAGCAGCATCACGAACACGATCGCCACCGCGATCACGTCGCGCACCGTCTGCTGCGGCCAGCGTGGCACCGCGGCTTTCGCGCGGCGCAACAGCGTCGGGCCATGCCGGCGTGCGAGCGCGATGTGCACCACGGTGATCAGCGCGATCACGCCCGGCAACAACAGTGCGTGCATCGCGTACGCGCGCGTGAGCGTCAGGTTGCCCGCCTCGTTTCCGCCGAAGGCGAGCCCGCGGATCACGTCGCCCAGGACCGGCCCACCCGCGGCGATCCCGACCTCGACCTGCGCGGCCCAGTACGCCTGCTGATCCCAGCGCAGCCAGTAGCCGCTGATCGCGGTGCCGAGCACGAGCGCGAGCAGAACGACGCCGAGCCACCAGATCACCTCGCGTGGCTTGTGATAGGCGCCGGCGACCGCCGTCTGCAGCAAGTGAATGCCCGCGACGATCACGATCGCGGAGCCGCCGTGATGATGCAGCCCGCGCACGAGCCAGCCGAGCGAGGCGCGATCCTGGATGTACGCGACCGACGCCCACGCATCGGTCGACGACGGACTATAGAAGGTGGCGAGCGCGATGCCGGTGAGCGCCTCGAGGGCGAGCAGCCACACCAGCACGGTGCCGAACACGTACGCGAACGACGCGCCGCTCGGCATCGTGCCCGGCTGGTAGCCCCACGGCACACGCTCGCGCAGGAAGGCTCGCGTGCTCACGCCGGCTCTCGCGTCGCGCCGCCGACGCGGTAGCGCACCCAGGTCAGCTGGAGCCGCCCGTCCTTGATCTGCACGGGGAGCGGATCGAGATCACGCTCGCTCGGCCCGGTCTCGCGCTGCCCGTTGATGGCGAACAAGCTGTCGTGGCACGGGCACAGGAACTTGCCGTCCGTCCAGCCGACCGCGCACCCGAGGTGCGGACACACCGCCGAGAACGCCTCGACCTTCGCCGGCTCGACGCGCCGGATCCACGCCGCGCCGATCACGACGTCACGCGCGGTGGTCCAGCCGTCCTGCACGCGCGAGGCGATGAGCTCGATCTTGCGCGGCTCCGCACCGACGCGGAACCGATCGAGCGCGCCGACGTCGAACGGATCGCTCGGCGCCGTCACCGTCGTCTTGGTTGCGGGATCAGTCACGAGGCGCAGCGCCGGGATCCCGACCGCGAGTCCGACGCCACCCCCGATCGCGCAGCTCGTGACCTTCAGGAACTTCCTGCGGTCCGGGTCATCGGCCATCGTGCAGAGCGTAGCCCCCGGTCGCGCGCGCGATCAACTCGGAGCGCTCAGCCCATCGTGCGCTCTTCGCGCTCCTGATCCTCTTTGCACTTGATGCACAGAGAGGTCTCGGGCCGCGCTTCGAGGCGCTTCTTGCCGATCGGCTCCTCGCAGATCTCGCAGATGCCGAACGTGCCGTCCTCGATCTTCTTCAGCGCGAGATCGAGCTTGGACAGCAGGCTCTTCTCGCGGCCGCGCAGGCGGAACTCGAACGACTGGATGTACTCGCTCGACGCGAGGTCCATCTCGTCGGGGAGATCGTTCGCGTCGAGCACCATTCCCTCGGACAGCATCTGCCGCGCGCGCTCGAGGACGGACTTGCGCTTCTCCTCGAGGAGCTCCTGAAACTTCTTCAGCTCCTTCTTGGTCAGTGCCTTGGATTGCGTCGCTGCTTGCGTGCTCACGGTAGTCCCCCTTGGTGCGGGCGAGTGGGCAAAATTGAAAGCGCGGCAGGATAGTGTCCCCCGACTGCCATGACAACCCCCCCGATCGGTCCTCTTACAAGGTCGGATGGCTTGACACCCTGTACCCCGTCCTCGAAAATCTCTCGTGATGGCCGGCTCCGATAAGCGCAAGCAGTCCCTGTATTTTCCCGAAGACATGCTGAAGGAAATCCAAGACGAAGCGACCCGGCAGGATCGGTCATTGTCTTGGATCGTCCAGAAGGCGTGGAAGATCGCGCGTAAGGAGATCATGAAGTACCCGTCGGTGAACGAGTTCCCCGGCGAGGAAGACGAGAAAGAGATCGCCTAAGGGGCGGGCAGTGCAGGCGGCGTGGGGGTACGCCGTTGCGCCCAGCGATGGCAGCCCGCTGTTCTACGAATCCTGGGGACAGCGCGGCCAGACGACTCCGATCCTGTTGTGTGACGGGATCGGCTGCGACGGGTACGTCTGGCGTTACCTGCGCGACGACCTAGGCGCGCGGTTCACCCTGCACCCTCACTATCGAGGCCACGGGCGCACGGCGCCGCCCAAGGACCCGGCGCGGGTCAGGATCGAGGACCTCGCCGACGACGTCGCGTGCGTGCTCGACGACGCGATGGTCGACCGCGCTGTCCTCGTCGGGCACTCGATGGGGGTCCAGGTCTCGCTCGAGACCTATCGACGTCACCCCGACCGCGTGGCGGGGCTGGTGCTCGTCTGCGGAGCGCCCTCGCATCCATTGAAGACGTTTCGCGGGTCTGCGGCGCTCGAGCATCTCCTGCCGACGGTCCAGAAGTGGATCCACCGCATGCCCGGGGTCATCAACCGGATCTCGCGGGCGGTGCTGCCGACGCGCCTCGCGTACGAGGTGGCGAGCCGGCTCGAGATCCGGCGAGAGCTCGTCGAGCCGCAGGACTTCATGCCCTACCTCGAGGGGATGGCGCGGATCGACACCCGGCTGTTCGTCGCGATGTTGTCGTCGGCCGGGCAGCACTCGGCGGACGACCTCCTGCCCTCGGTACGGGTCCCGACCCTGGTGATCGGCGCCGCCCGCGACGGGTTCACGCCGCCCGAGCGCAGCCGCGCGATGGCCGACGCGATCCCCGGTGCGGAGCTGCTGGAGATCGAAAACGCGTCCCACACGGCGCCGATCGAGCGACCGAAGTTGGTGAACGAAACGATCCACGCTTTCCTCGCCAAACACATCGATCGCGTCGACGAAGACAGCTCGCTGACACGCGAGTGAGATGCACGCGCATCGCTGCTGGGGTCAGTTGAACCCTGGTCGGGAGCTTTCTGAGTGACATTCGGAAGCATGACTCGACGGGTCAATGAATTCGTAAGGCGTCGCGCGGATTTTCGTCGCTTTTCTAGAAGCCTTCAGGCAAGGTCGCGGTCCATCGCAGCAAGCCTTTAGGGGGGAAATCTAAGGTTCTGCTTGCGAGACCAGGACAAAAAAGCCATGGAAACCGACAAGTCAATGACACGCCCTGTCCTCCGTCGGCCCGATGACGACAACGACGGCTTGGTCGCCCTTCCGCCGGTCCCGCTGGTTCGCCAGCGCCTGCGTTCGACGGTCAAGGAGTTCGCGACCTCGCAGCCCGGCCGTCGCGCCGCGGCGCTTGCTGCCGTCTGGATCGCCGCCACCGGCTGCGAGGCTGACCTCGCACACTACGACGCCGAGGAAGCTCTCCGCACGTACCGCCTGATCGAGTCGGAGCTCCGCGCCGAGCTCCGCATCTCGCTCGGCCGCGCGATCACCAACGAGCCGCACGCCGCGACCCGCAACACGATGATCAGCATGCTCGAGCACCTCGAGGAGCTCGAGGCCGCGGCCGTTGCGCCGCGCCCGGCGCGCCGTCGCCGCCGTCGCTGATCCGCACGCTTCTACAACTACATACATAAGACGAAAGCCCGGGTCGAACCGGGCTTTTCTCGTTTCGGTCTCGCATGGCCGGTGTCCGGCCGGTTCTCGGACGAGACGTCCGGATCGCGGACAGCGGCGCCGCCAACCGCGCGAGATCCGTGAGCCGCAGTGGCGGCACCGCCGTTGCTCTGCGCGGGTGCCGTCATGTCCACGCCGCCGCTAACCGCAGACCGACCAGCCACAGTGCCGGCACAACCGGCACGAGCTCTGAACGACCAACGCGCTCCCGCACTCGGGGCAACTCGACGAGGCTTGGGCTCGCGAGCTCCGTGCACCCGTGACGAGCACCTGGCCCTCGCGGCTGCCATCCCGGTAGACGGTGATTCCCTTGCAACCCAGCTCGTACGCGAGCTGGTACGCAGCTTTCACGTCGAGTGGGCTGGCGCTACGCGCGAGGTTGATCGTCTTGCTGACGGCGGCGTGGACGTGGCGCTGAAACGCGGCCTGCATCCGCACGTGCATCGCGACGTCGACGTCGTGCGCCGTGGGGAACAGCCGCTGCACGTCGGCGGGGACCGCTGCGTTGCCGCGCACGCCTCCGTGCTCGACGATCGACTCGATCAACGCGGGCGAGCCGAACCCATGCTCGGCGGCGACGCGCTGGAACGCGGGATTGATCTCGGTGAGCTCGGCACCGTCGAGCACGTTGCGCCGATATGCGATCGCGTACAGCGGTTCGATACCGCTCGCGCAGCCGGCGATGATGCTGATCGTTCCGGTAGGAGCGATGGTCGTCGTCGTCGCGTTGCGGAGGGGACGCTCGCCGGCCTGCTCCCACCGCGACCCGGTCCAGGCCGGGAAGGCACCGCGCTCCTCGGCGAGCGCGCGCGAGGCTGTCAGCGACTCGTCTTCGAGGAACTGCGCCACCCGGTGCGCGAGCGCGATCGCTTCCTCGGAGTCATACGCGAGGCCGAGCTCGATGAGCGCGTCGGCCCAGCCCATGATGCCGAGTCCGATCTTGCGGGTAGCCTTCGTCGCGCGCTCGATCTCGGGCAGTGGATACCGGTTGGCGTCGATGACATCGTCGAGAAAACGCACGGCGTGGTGGATCGCGACGCGCAGACGCTCCCATTCGAGCGCGTTGCCCTCGACGAACCGCCCCACGTCGATGCTGCCGAGCGTGCACGACTCGAACGGCAGCAAGGGCTGCTCGCCGCAGTTGTGGACGAGCAGGCCATTCGCGAAGAAGTGGCTGGTCGACGGCTCGGTCAGATCGAAGACCTCAGCTTCACGTTCGGCTTCGAGCGCGAGGACCTCGCGGAGCTCCGCCCGCGCGTCACGCTCGACCTCGCTCCGTGGATCGAGGATCCACACGCGCGTGCCGAGGGCGAGCTCGCCGGCGGGCACGTCGCCTGTCTCGGTCGCGACGCGATGATCGGCGGTCAACCTCAGCTCGACACCACCCGCGACGCGCAGCCGGAAGATCGGCCGGACGCCCGTGCGGACCACCTGCGTGGCCGGACGGAACACGACGCGTTCGCCGTCCCAGGTCGCGATTCGCGGCGTCGTGCCGACGAGCTCTCGGATCTCGACACGGCCACGGCCCTCGACCCACACGTGCGTCTCGCCCGTGACACAGGGGTTGGTCGCCTCGATCGGACCGAGGCCTGGCGTCGGCTGGAGCTCGTTGATGCGATCGATGAAGACGAGCCCGGGATCGCCGACTGCCCAGGCAGCATTGGCGATGGCGTCGAACACACGGCGAGCGTCGAGCTCGCCGACAGGGAGTCCAGTGCGTGGATTGACGAGCTGGTAGCGCGTGCCGTCGCGGACCGCCTGCATGAACGCGTCGGTCGCGGCGACCGACAGGTTGAAGTTCCGCATCCGCGACGGATCGAGCTTGAGCGCGATGAACTCGAGGATGTCGGGATGGTCGACGCGCAGCATGCCCATGTTGGCGCCGCGCCGCGTACCACCCTGCTTGATCGCCTCGGTCGCGACGTCGAACACCTGCATCAGCGACACCGGGCCGGAGGCATTCCCGCCCGTCGACGCGACGACATCGCCGGCCGGCCGGAGGCGCGAGAACGAGAATCCCGTGCCGCCGCCCGTCTTCTGGATCTCAGCGGCCCAACGTACGGCTTCGAACACCCCCGAGGTCGAATCCTCGACGGGGACCACGAAGCATGCGGCGAGCTGACCGAGCGGACGCCCCGCATTCATCAGGGTCGGGGAGTTAGGCAGGAACTCGAGGGCGGTCATCATCCGCTCGAAGGTGCGGGCGGCCTCCGACACTTGTGGTCCGGAGGCCCCGTACCGGCTCTCGACGGCGGCGACGTGCGTCGCGACCCGGCGGAACAGCTGCTCAGGGGTCTCGACCACGACGCCGTTCTCGCGGGCGAGATACCGCGCCCGGAGGACGGCGAGGGCGTTATCGGTGAGCGTCGCCGCCACGTGCGCACCGTACGCTCGGCGGCCAGGGCACGCAACCAGCCCCACCCCGGCCTCGCCCTCGTCGTGTGGGTCCTCGCGGTGCTGCTGCTCGCGCTGACGGCGAGGCTCGCAACGGCGGAACCTGCCCGTTCGGTCACCTCCCACCGCGAGGTCGCCAGTGCCGACACCATCACCGATGCCGACGCTGTCTCCGATGTCGACGCCGACACCGATGCCGACACCGATGCCGAGGCCGTCACCGATGCCGGTGCTTACGTCGCTACCGCATCTCTTTACTCCGCTCTCGAAGCCGGCGCCCTGCTCGACTGCTTCGACGACGACGACGACGATGACGACGAAGCGCTCGGCGATCGCCGCTACGATGCCGAACGCGACGACGACGAGCCCGACGACGGCGAGCTCTCGTGCGACGGCGAGCTCGCGTTCGATGACCCAGGCGCTGGTGGGCCCCTGACACCGCCGGCCGATGTCGCGGAGCTCGCGGACAACGACGATCCGATCGCGCTCGAAGATGTCCTGGTCGACGAGGACGCGCCCGCCGACGCCTCGTCGGTGATCGCGACGGAGCAGCGCGAGGCGCTTCGTCGCCGCCAGCGATCGCGGTTCGGACGCGTGGACGTGTCGCTGGGTTGGCGGCGCGCGGCGACCGTGCGCGACGTGTTCGATGGGCGCAACGAGCTGTGGCTCACCGCGACGTGGAGGCTGTGATGCGGACTTCGATCATGTTGATGATGCTGCTGACGTGCACGATCGCGCACGCCGCCCCGCTCGACGAGGAGGGCCCGCCGGGCGCGGTGGAGCGCGCGAACACACCGGACGTGAGACAGGTGCTCGAGGCGGCGTACCGCGCGGCGGGATTGCATCGCGACGTCGCGCGCGGCTTCGTGCGGCGCGCACGGCTCGCGGGATTGGTGCCGTGGCTCAGCGTGCGGACCGCGCGCGACACGGACTGGCACGACCTGAAGCAGGACGTCGGCCGCTCGGCGACGATCGAGGTGCGCGCGACATGGCGGCTCGATCGGCTCGTGTTCGAGCCCCGTGAGCTCCAGATCTCGACGCTCGAGGCGGCGCGGCGGCGCGAGCGCAGGCGACTCGCAAGGCAGGTGATTCGCGCCTATTTCGCGTGGCGCCACGCGACGAGCGATGCCCGCGCCGAGGCCGCCGCGGCCGAGCTCGATGCGCTCACCGACGGCTGGTTCACCGAAGCGGCCAGGAGGTAGCGACGTAACCGCCTTCGATCACGGGCTTCCGTCCGGTTCCCGGACATGAGCGGCGGGGTAGCTCAGAGGAAGCCCTAGGCGCAAAAAGTAGACACCGCCGGTACCGGAGCCTCAAGCTTGTATGGACGTGGCTCATCAGGAGCGAGAGCACCCCAGATACGCGCACGAAGCGATCGTGACGATGCGCGTGCAGGAGGGCCGCGTGTTCCAGGGCCGCACCACGAACGTCTCGCGAGGCGGCCTGTGCGCCGACCTCGCCGATGCGGTCGCGACGGGCAGCGAGGTCGATCTCGCGCTGCAGCTGGTGTTCGAGGATGAGGCGCACTCCGAGCCGCTACGCGTCCCTGGACGTGTGGTGTGGTGCACGACCGTCGACGAGGGCTACCAGGTCGGCGTCGCCTTCCGGCAACTCACCCCCGAGATGGCGGAGTACCTCGGTCTGTTCCTGCGCTACCTCGATGACACGCGCCCGGCGCAGAAGCTGCCCAAGGCGGCGAGCGTCGACGAGCGCTTCGGCTGACCGGCCCGCTACGACTTCGCGCGCTTCGCCTCGGCCTGCATCCGCGCCTTCTGGATGTCCTGCATCATGCCGAGGACGAGGCGCGGATCTGTGAACACGTTGAGCTTGGGCGCGAGCGACTTCGCGTAGCGATCGAAGTAGAGGAGCTGCTTGGTGATGAGGATGAACTCGTTGGGCATCCGCATCCGATGGCGCGTCGCCGTGCGCTGGATGCCGGGGAGGAACTCGGCGTAGTTCACCTCGCCGAACGACAGCGTGAGCAGCGGCCGATAGGTCTCGCCGAGATCGGTGACGAACGCCTCCAGCTGCAGATCGTCGGGCGCGCCTGCCATCTCGATGATGATCTCGGCGAGCCGTTTGTAGTTACCGGACGCGAACGCGATCATGTAGTCGGTGACGAGGTAGCGCTCCTTGTCGTCGAACCGACCGACGATGCCGAAGTCGAGGAAGCCGATCGTCTCGTCGTCGAGGAGCATGAGGTTCCCGGCGTGCACGTCGCCGTGGAAGAACCCGTAGAACACGACGCACTGGAACCAGGCACGCAGGCCGTCGACGAGCTTGGTCTCGCCGTCGATGCCACGCGCCTTGATCTCGTCGAACCTGTCGACGCGCAGGCCGCTGAACCGCTCCATGACGAGCACCTTGCGGGTCGTGTACTCGTGGTGCGGCACCGGACTGCGGATGTGCTTGTGCCCGAGCTCGCGCATGATCTCGTTGAAGCGATCGAGGTTCGCGGCCTCCATGCGGAAGTCGAGCTCCTCGGTGAGCGTCTTGGTGAAGTCGTCGACGACGCCGACCGGGTTGGCGAGCTCGGCGTTCTTCTTGAGCTTGGCGACGATCTTGGCGAGGAACCGCATCACCTTCATGTCCGCCATGCAGCGACCGATGATGCCGGGGCGCTGGACCTTGATGACGACGGGCGTGCCGTCACGCAGCTTCGCGGTGTGCACCTGCGCGATCGACGCCGACGCGAGCTGCTTGGGCTCGATGTCGATGAGGTGCGCCGCCTTCTCGCTGCCGAGCTCCTCGTCGAGCGTGCGCTTGACGTCCTCGAACGGGAACGGCTTCACGCGATCGAGGACCTTCTGGAACTCCTTCACGTAGGCGTCGGGGAACATGCCCGCGCTCGAGGCGATGATCTGGCCGAACTTGATGAACGTCGGCCCCATGTCCTCGCACCACATGCGGATGAGCGCCGGGCGCGTGAGCTTCTGATACCGGTCGTTGCCGACGAACAGGCGGCGCAGGCCGATCGCATCGGCGACCCACAGCCAGAAGTACTTCGCCGTGTAGAGGAAGAACGCCCAGATGCGCCGCGGCACCGGAAGCACCACGGACAGCAGGAGCAACACCCCGAGAACGGCCAGTAGCGAGTACCAGAACATGCTCGGCCGCGATCCTACCACCCCGGAGCGGCGCGCCATCATTCTCGTCGCGGTATCTTGGCGCGGTGCTGACGACCGTAACCGCCGGGCCATACACCGTGCGCGGCGTGTCGGTCGGCGGTGTCTACACCTCGATCGCGGTGCCCGAGCTGTCGGTGCTGTTCGACGTCGGAATCGCTCCGAGGTCGCTCGGAGGCATCGATACGATCCTGCTCTCGCACGGCCACGCCGATCATGTCGGCGCCCTGCCGTCACTGCTCGGCATCCGGGCCTTGCACGGCAAGACGCGACCGCCGCGCGTGGTGATGCCGCGCGAGATCGTCGGGGACCTCACGACGGCGCTCGCGGCGCTCAGCAAGCTGCAGCGCTGGCCACTCGACGTCGATGCGCTCGGGATGTCACCGGGCGACGAGCTCGTGTTGCGCGGTGACCTGCTCGTCCGGGCCGTGCGCACGTTCCACCCCGTGCCCTCGCTCGGCTACGTGCTCGTGCGCCGCGTCGCGAAGCTGCGCCCGGAGCTCGTCGGGCTGCCCGGGCCACAGATCGCGGAGCGCCGGCGCGCGGGCGAGAACGTGACCGTGCTCGAGGACCACCTCGAGCTCGCGTACGCGACGGACACCTTGATCTCGGCCGTCGATCACGGTCCCGAGCTCCTGCGCGCGCGCGTGCTGATTATCGAGTGCACGTTTCTCGACGAGCGCAAGTCGATCGAGGCCGCGCGCGCCGGTTGCCACATCCACCTCGACGAGATCATCGAGCGCGCGGACCGCTTCGAGAACGAGCACGTCGTGCTCATGCACCTGTCGCAGCTGTACCGGCCGGACGAGGTCGCGAAGATCCTCGACGCACGCGTTCCTCCCACGCTGCGCCGCAAGCTCATCCCGTTCGTCCCCAAGAGCGGGCACTGGCCGGGCTGAGATGAGCGACGAGGTGCCGGAGGAGCTCGACCTCCACACGTTCCTGCCGCGCGAGTGTGCGGACGTCGTCGAGGAGTACGTGCGCGCCGCGCAGGAAGCCGGCCTGCCGGCCGTGCGGATCATCCACGGCAAGGGAACCGGCACGCTGCGCCGCATCGTGCACTCCGTGCTCGAGCGGCACCCGGCCGTGAAGGCGTTCCGCCTCGGGGATGAGCGCAGCGGCAGCTGGGGCGCGACGCTCGTGGAGCTCTACCCGCGCGCTACTTGATCGTCGCGAGCAGCAGCACGCCGAGCTCACCGATCGCCGCGGCAGCCCCGACCACCGCAGGCGTGAGGCCGCCGCTGTGGCGCTGCGTGGCGAGCCCGAGCGCGAACACGGCGATCGCGGCGATCACCATCGCGACGATGCCGATCTTGCCGAGCGCGATGATGAGGATCGCGGCCGCGCCGGCGCTGATCGCGGCGGTGAGCCACGCCGGCGCGGGCACGGCGACCAGCGAGCGCGTCGCCGGGTCATGCGCGACCGGATCGCCGAGCGCCTGAAGGAACACCGCGGCCCACCGCCCCGCGACCGCCGTCGCCACGAACAACCACAGCCAGCTCGCCGGTTCGACGAACACGATCGCCGCCGCGCGCACGAGCGTGGTGAACACGAGGACGAGCGTCGCGGCGACGCCAGGCGACCGCGCGTGGCCCTGCCAGCGATCGATCGCCTCGGCGAGCCCACGTTCGACGAGCGCCGCCGAGGCCGCGGTCAACGTTGCGAGCCCGACGATCGCCGACAGCGGCGAGGGGAAGCCGACGGCGAGGAACAGGCGCGCGATCAGCCACGCGACGAGGCCGACGGGCACGCCGAGCGCGACCACCCACGCCGCGGAGCGCGATTCGTCGCTGACCTCCGTGGGCCAGCGCCAGGGCGTCGAGTGAACGAGCGCGACGGCACCGCCGTACAGCGGACCGAGACGGCGCTGCCAGTCATCCCTGGAGGACACGCACGGAAGTATATCGCCGCGTCTTGACGTGCGTGGCATGGTCGATGTGCCGGTTCGTGGACTGGGCTGAGAAACAGCCTGGCGCCGTACGTCGTGCCTGGTGCGACGAGCTACGGGAGGAACGCGGTCGCGCGGCGTCGTACCACTTTCCACGAGCCGGCCTCGCCTTTCCGCCACCGGCTCGGTGCTACGTTCGCGCCGATGGCACGAACGCCCAAAGCACGTTACGACCTCGTCCTGCTCCCCGGCGACGGCATCGGCGCCGAGGTGATCGGCGAAGCGCGCGCGCTGATCGACATCATCGCGAAGGGCACGGGCGCGGCGTTCGCGCTCGACGAGATTCCGTGCGGCGGCAAGTTCTATCTCGAGCACGGCAGCCGCGACTGGCCCGAGGGGTCCGAGGAGAAGTGCCGCGCGGCCGACGCGATCCTCCTCGGCGCGGTCGGCTGGAATGGCCCGGATGGCCAGCCCGCCACGATGCCCGACGGCAAGATGGCCGGCTGGTCGCCGGTGATCGGCAACCGCATGAAGCTCGACCTCTACGCGAACATCCGCCCCGTGAAGTGCCTGCCCGGCACCAGGCACGGTCTGTCGGGTGCGTTCCGTCCGGTGTGGACGCCCGAGACCGTCGACATGGTGATCATCCGCGAGAACACCGAGGGCCTGTACTCGGGCATCGGCGAGCGCACGCAGGATCGCGCGACCGACCTGCGCGTGATCACGCGCCACGCGAGCGAGCGCGTGATCCGCGCCGCGTTCGAGCTCGCGCGGCGTCGCGATGGCGCGCCCGGCGATCACAAGCGCCGCGTCACCTGCATCGTGAAGCACAACGTGCTCGCGGGCTGCCGGCTGTTCCTCGACGTGTTCCGCGAGGTCGCCAAGGGCTACCCCGACGTCGAGCCGGACGTGGCGATCGTCGACTCGTTCGCGATGTTCGTACTCACCCAGCCCGAGCGCTACGACGTGTGCGTCACCACCAACATGTTCGGCGACATCCTCACCGACCTCGCGAGCGTGCTCCAGGGCGGGATGGGCATGGCCGTCGGCTGCAACGTGGGTGACGACCACGCGATGTTCGAGCCGATCCACGGCTCCGCACCGCCGCTCGCCGGCAAGGACCGCGCGAACCCGATGGCCATGATGCTCGCCACCGGCGAGGCGATGGCCTGGCTCGGCCGCCGCTTCTCCGACGAGCGCCTCGCGCGCGCACACGCCGCGATCGAGGCGGCCGTCGCTGCGCTCGTCGCGCGCGGCGAGCCGCTCACCGCGGACCTCGGCGGGACCGCGGGCACGCGCGCCGTCGCCCAGGCGATCCGCGACGACGTCGCGCGCCGCCTCGCCTGACTCAGAGCGCGCCGCGCACGCCGAGCGCGAGGCCCCGCTCACCTGGCGCGACGCCGCCTTGCACGTAGACGCGGGCGTGGCGCGTGTGCAGCTGCGCTCCGGCGAGCGCGTGCCACAAGACACGTCGCGGGCCGTCGGACTCCGAGGCGCGGATCGTCGCGGTGCCGATCGGCAGGTCGTCGGCGTTGATCGTGAGCAGCGAGTCGAGCTCCGCGGTCACCGTGCTCGCGCCGGACAGGATCGCCATGCCACCGCCGGCGTACAGCCCGATGCGGTCGGCGAGCCGCACGCCGGTCGTCACCGTGAGCGGAACCGCGAACGTCTCTGCGAGCACGGTCAACGTGCCGCTCGACAGCATGCCCACCGTCGCGTGGTCGTTGGTGCCGGTGACCGTGATGTTGGTGTCGAGCGTGTCCGCGAGGCTGATCTTCCAGCGGGCGTATTCGAGGCCGGTGGTCGCCGCGAGGCCCGTCCAGGCGATCGCACCGTGCGTGCGTCCGGCCACCAGCTGCGCCACCACGTGCGCGCCGCCCGACAGCAGCGTGCCGGAGAGACCGCGGATCGTCGTCGATGCGTAGGAGCCGTTCGCGAACACGGTCCACCGCGGATGTCGCCAGCGCCCGAGGTTCACGCCCGCGACGAGGCCGTAGTTGACGACGGTCGCCGAGAACACGCGCTCCTCGTCGGACGACAGGCGCGCATCGCTCGCGATCGCACTGCCGGCGACCACGCCGAAGGTCACGTCGCTCGCATCGGGCTGGTAGTCGACGCCGACGCCGTGGTTCGCGAACGCGCCGGTGTCTGCGAACGCACGCAACAGCCGCGGCAGCTGCTGCAGCTCGAACAGCGCATCGATCCGCGCTTCGGCGTTCGCGACCAGATCGTCGACGCTGGCGCCGATCTGCGCCGCGAGATCGCGCCCCTGCTGATTGAGCGTGACCGTGACCTCGGACTCCGCATGGGCGACCGCGCCGACGAGTCCCACCACCGCGAGCGCGCGACGCAACACGCGCCGATGGTAGCGCGATCGGCGCGTTCCCATCGTACGCGTGGCCCACGGAGCCGCATCCGGCGGGCTGCACGTTCACGGGCACCTACCGAGTTACAACGCGGCGCCGAGCAACCGGCGATCCTCGACGAGCACCGGCGCACCGACCCGCCCGCGCATCACAGGAATGCGTCCGCCGCCGCGATGAAACGCGAGCTCGACGATCGCTTCCTCCTCGATCACGCCTGTCACCGCGAGGTTCGCACCATCGGCTGCGACGGACGCGACCTCGAGATCACCGGCGACGCCGAGCTCGGAGGGCACGCCCATCTTGCCGAGGTGCGGATCGCCGCGCCGCACGCGCAGGCGCCGCGCGAGCACGTTAGGCGTCGTCACCCGCGCGACGCCCGTGACCAGCACGGGGCCCGCGCCCTCGACGTCGAGCAGGAACGGCGCCGCTTCGCTGCGGCGGATCAGCACCGCACCGTCGGGGTCCTTGACCATCGCGTGCTCGACGAGCACCTGCGCACCACCGAGGATCGACGTCACGGTCGCGCGGAACCGGCGCGCCACGCCGTACAGCGTCGTCGATCCCGGCGCCGCCGCGGCCACCGGCATCGGGATGCCCACGATCGATCGATGACGTCGCGCCTCGCGCAGCTTGTGGACGCCGAGCGCGACGATGCTTCCGATCGCGAGCGGCGCGAGCGCGGGCACCGCGAGCGACGAGCCGGCGAGGAACGCCGTGACCATGCCCCAGTCGCGATGGTTCTCGAACCGCATGTCCCGGTAGAACAGGAGCTCGCGCACGAGCTCCACGGGCGCGGCCATCGGCGCCGCGCACTCGGCACACGTCGTCGTCGGCGACTGCAGGAGCCGACACTGCACGCAGCAAAACGTCGAAGAGGCCACCCTCTCTAGTCTGCCGTGCGCGCGGCGCGCACGCCGCGCTCTCGATCACGCTGGGTCTGGTGCCGGAGGTCGGACTCGAACCGACACTCCCTCGCGGGAAGGGGCTTTTGAGACCCCCGAGTCTACCATTTCTCCACTCCGGCCCCGGAGCCGCCCCCGACGAGCGGGGACGTCACCGAATGCAAAACGCGCCGACTACGAAGAGTCGACGCGCTTCGCATCGCTGTCTTAACCGACAGCCTGTCGATCAACCACCCGCGGGCGGAGCAGCCTCGGGCGTCGTGCCGTCGGCCGGAGCCGTGCCGTCCGCCGGGGCCGTGGTGTCCGTACCCTCGGCCGGGGCAGCCGAACCCTCGGCCGCGGGCGGCGTCGGGGTGGTCGGCTCGGTCTTCTTCTTGCCGCAAGCAGCGACCGACAGAGCAGCAACAGCAACGATAACGAGCATCTTCTTCATGTTTCCTAGTCCTCTCTTCTCTTCTGTTTGGTTTGCAAACCCAGGCAGATCAAAAACGTTGGTTCACTGCGGCGCGGGCGTGGGAGCCGCTTCGCCGCCGTAGGTCGCGCCGCCATAGGAAGCGCCACCGGTCGCAGCGCCCTCCGCCGGCATCTCGCCGCCCGCGGGGGTGGTCGACGGGGTCTTCGTGCCGCCGCAGGCGACGAGCGCAGCGGCGAGGATGGCGAGAACAAACAGCTTCTTCATGGTTGGTCCTTGGTGATGGCTCAGGCCGGAGCCAGCTCCGCGAGCGCGCTCTCGAGCTCTTTGCGCGCGTGCAGATCGCCGCGACGAGCAGCGGTCTCGATCCCGCGCTGGTAGATCTCGCGCGCTTTGTCCGCCTCTCCGAGCGCGACCAGCGTCCCGCCGGCCATCAGATACGACGGCACGTAGTCCGGGAACTTGTCGATGAGCTCCTCGAACGTCGTCCACGCCTCGGCCAGGCGGCCCGAGCCCTTGTACTCCATCGCCAGCCCGTACCGAGGGAACGGGTCCCCCGGCGAGCGAGCGATGAAGGTCTTGAAGGTCTCGACGCGGTCCATGGTCAGACGAATGCCCGCTTCCTAACGCGGTAGGTCGGGAGCCCTTACAGCGGCGCCGGACATTACGCGCGAGTTCCGTCCAAATGCCAGTGACGTAAGCCGATTTCTGAGGTTCCGATCATGCTACAAGGGGACAAAGGGCTCGGGTGACGAGGTCATTCACCAGGTTCATTGGCGTCGATCTCGGCGGCGGCCGTGGGAAGACGACGGCGATCGCAGAGGTCCGGATGGGCGCTTCGGGCGCCGAGGTGATGGAGGTCGCGACGCGTGCGCACGCGCCTGCGCGGCAGCCCTGGACCGATGACACCCTGACCGCGCGACTCGCAGCGCCGAGCGACCACACGGTGATCGCGGTGAACGCGCCTCTCACGCAGCCCGCGTGCGGGCGCTGCGCGCGCCCCGTCTGCCCGGGCATGGAGGTGTGCGAGGAACCTGCCGTCGTGTGGCTGCGCACCGAGGGTCGCGCGCTGGTCCGCAAGGCCGTCGCGGAGACCGTGGGCGGCGGGCCGCGCCCGACGCTCACCGCCCAGGCTCGGCTCGCGCCATACTCGCATCGCGCGACCGACGTCGTGATGACGTACGAGCGCGGCCTGTTGCCGCTGTCCGCGCTCACGGCACCGACGGGCGCGATCGCGGCGCGCGCCGGACACCTCGTGCGGCGCCTGCGCGTCGCCGGGTTCGAGCTGCATCGCAACGTGATCGAGGTATCGCCGCCGGCGACGATCGCGGCGCTGTGCGGCGCGCGCGCGGCTCGCGGCTACAAGCGTGACGCCGATCCTTGGCGCACGCGCGCCCTGATCCTCGAGAAGCTCTCGGACCTGTCGTTCGCCCCGCAGAGCCGGATGGCGCGCGAGGACGTGCTGCAGAACGACCACTGCTTCGAGGCGATGATCGCGGCGTACACCGCGTTTCGCTGGGTGCGTGACAAGTGGGCCGGCGCCGACGGGATGTTCGCCGACGACGGCTGGATCGTCGCGCCGCCGGGTTAGCGATACGGCGTCGCCGGGGGCGGCGGACAGCGCTCGCACACGGGTCCATCGGCCGTCATCAGCGTCGTGCTCGCGAGCACCTGCTGGCGGCACTTGAGGCACGTGTACTTGATCTCCGACGCAGGGACCGGAGCGGGCTGCTGCGGCGGCTTCGGGAACGCGGCCTCGACGGCCGCGGCGTACTTCGCGTCGAGCTGCGCGCCGTCGATCACCTTCGCGTCCTCGAGCACGTTCGCGAGCACGGTCAACGCGGTCCGCAGCATCACGATCTCGCGGCTCATCTGGTTGATGCGCGCGTGCGAGGCGTCGGCCGATTGCTGCGCGCTATACGCGTACGACTGCGCGACATCCGCGGCGTCACTCGCTTCGTTGATCTTCTGCGCCTCCCAGTACGAGAGGTTATCGTCGAGGAGCAGCTGCCAAAACCCGATGCGTCCCATGCGGGAACGCTATCAGATCAGTGCTTCGTACGCGGCCGTCACCTCGGCGAACCGGCGCTCGAGGGTGCGGCGGCGCTGGGCGTCGGCGTCGGGCTGGAGATCGGGATGCAGCTCGCGCGCGAGGCGGCGATACGCGCGCTTCACGGTCTCGAGGTCCGCGTCGTCATCGATGCCGAGCGTGGCGAGCGCGACGCGGCGGCGGCCGTCGACGATGCGATGCGGAGCGCTCTTCTCGGCGACGACGCCGAGCATCTCGAGCGCGTCGACGCTGCGCAGGAAGTGAAGGAACGCGAGCAGGCGGAACCGCGGCGTGCGCGCGAGTGGCCAGATCTGATCGAGCCGGCGCGGCTGGTCCATCGCCGCGAGCATGCGCCGATCGGCCTCGTCGGTCGGCGCGGGTGCGAGGTCCGCGCGCAACGCGAGCCGCGCGCCCGCGAGCTGGCGCACCATCACCTCGGCGAGCGTGCCGTCGAGCTGGGCTTCCAGATGGTGGCGCGCCCAGCCGGTCAGCGAGATCTGGTTGGTCGCGCCGGGCGGATACGCGGCGATGCCGCTCTCGAACACCACGCTGACCGCGTCGAGCGCGACCAGCCGCGCGAGCCGGCTGACGAGCAGCTTCTTCGCGGCCTCTCCCTCGGGGGCGACGATGTGGCCGCGACGCAGGACGAACACCTCGTCGGCGCGCGACGAGATCGTCAGCACTCCACTCGCGGCCTTGTGCCCTAGTTGATAGAGAAGGCGCACCAGCTCGCCACGGGCGAGCGCGGAGCGCGATGACGGCACGGCCTGCAGCACGCCGCCATCGTTGGCGCGCGGCGGCGGGCGGGGCAATTTTTTGACGAAGCGCCCCGCCTACGACATCACATGAAGCCGGCCTTGCGGCGCTCGACGATGAACTCGGTGACGGTGTTGCGAACGTCCTCGCGGAACGACACCAGGCCCGCGGCGATCTCGCGCAGCGCGGTG
Source organism: Kofleriaceae bacterium (assembly GCA_035539815.1). Classification (GTDB taxonomy): domain Bacteria; phylum Myxococcota_A; class Polyangia; order Haliangiales; family Haliangiaceae; genus JABFXX01. Next base: position 2,131 of record DATLHR010000442.1, on the reverse strand, counting down.
ACCGCCGGCTTGTTGTCGCAGTCGACACCCGGGTTGGCTCCGCGCGAGAGCTGACGCGCGCGCTCGGCGGCCAGCACGACCAGCGCGAAGCGATTAGGGACCTTATCCAGGCAGTCTTCGACGGTGACGCGGGCCATGGACCGCGGAACTTACTCGCTTGCGGCCGGGTGTCAAGTGCACCGCTTGCCAGAGCACGCGACACCCCGTACGCTACGAGAACCGACCAGCCTACCGGCAAGTAGGCGGGTCGCTTTAACTTATGACCGTTCGTCCATCGGCCACTAGCTCGCTGTCTGTCTCGCGTGGGCCCGCTCGGATCGAGCTCGACTGGGATGCCCTCGAGGTCGCGGTGGAGCGCAACTCTCCCGAGACCGACAGCTACCTCGACCTGACCACGGGTCGCGTGCTGACCATCACCTCCGGCGACCCGGAGGCCACCCTCAACCGTCAGCAGGTCTCCGAGAACATTCGGAACTTTCTCCGCGTCGAGCCGGCCTCCTCGCGCGAGCAGTACCGCTGGATGGAGCGGTTCGTGGGCTCGGTCGTCGACGAGCCGCTACGCGAGCGCCTGATCATCTCGATCGATGGCAAGGGCGCGTTCCGCCGGTTCAAGGACGTCCTCCTCGCCTACCCCGCCGAGCGCGAGCGCTGGTTCTCGTACCGCGCCGACCTCCTTCACTGGCACATCCAGAACTGGCTGGAGTCCCACGACATTCACCCCACCAACGAGCCGCCGTGGGGCACCGTCGAAGCTCCGCAAGAGCTGCCGGCGGTCGGTCGCCCCGTCGTCCACGGCACCGAGGCGCCAGGCGAGACGCTGCGCCGCCAGGCGCGCGAGCTGATCGAGACGATCACCGCGATCGAGCTGCCCACCGCGATCGCATTCCTCGAGTTCCTCAAGCAGCGCTCGGCCGAGCCCGCGGCCAAGGGCGACGCGACCGCCGACGCCAACGATCGCGACCGCGACGGCGAGTCGCATGTCTCGTGAGCGGATCGAGGAGCTGAGCACCCGCCTCGTGCGCGAGGCCCCGGCCATCGATCCCGCCGTCACCGACGAGCTGATCCAATCGCTGCGCGCGAACGGCGCGCCCCTCGCACTGTCGATCGCGCGCGTCGTCGAGCTCGTCGCCGATCACCTGATCGACGCCGGCATCGCCCTGCCCGCGCTCGCGATGGCCTGCAGCACGCTCGTCGATGCACGGCTCACCGAGCGCGAGCGCGAGGCCGCGCGCAACGAGATCGAGACGCTGCTGCCCGTCCCCGAAACAGGCGTGCGGTTCGTCGTCCCCGACGTGCCGGTCGGCGCGCTGAAGAAGCGAACGAACTAGCGTGCTAGGTTCCCGACCATGGGTTGGGACGTCTCGATCGTTCGCGTGCAGCCCAAGGCGATGAAGTCGCTGCCGTGCCCAGCCGATGAGGTGGAGCCGCTCGCCGATCTGCGCGCGGATGAGGTCCGTGCCCTTCTCGAGAGCTGCCCTGGAGTGCGGGCCAACGGCCCTCCCGAGGAGGGTTGGCTGGCTTGGCACGGAGCGGAGGGGCTCATGGAGCTCCGCCCGTCCGAACATGGGATCTTCGTGGGGCACGCGAAGCTCGAGCCGCTCCTCGCGCTCCATGCTCACCTCGAGCGCGCACGGCCGGGATGGGCTCTCCTCGATCACGTTCGCGGCGACCTGCACGATCCCGACTCCCTTCGGCGCGAGCTCGCTCGCCGACACGCGCAGGTCGAAGAGCTCCTTCGCCAGCGTGGAAAGTAACTAACTAACTAACCAATTAGCCGCGGACTGCGACGACGAACTTGAGGTAGTTCGATTCGGGGAAGCCGGGCAGCGTCGGGAAGTCGGCCGGGAGCGCGCGGCGATCGATGACCTGCAGCTGGGTGCCCGCGAGGTGAGCGCCCTCGGCGAGCGCGACCTCGAAGTCCTGCGTCGACATCTTGTGCGTCGACGACGCGGCGACGAGCAGGCCGCCCGACGCGAGCACGTCGAGGCTCGCCGCGATCAGCTCCGCGTAGTCGCGCACGGCGCTCCACGGCTTGCCGCCACGCGCCGCAGCGCTCGCGAACGCGGGCGGGTCGAGGGCGACGAGATCGAACGTGCGGCCGCGCTCGACGAACCGCGCGAGAACCTTGAAC
>DATLHR010000441.1:0-7910 GCA_035539815.1 Kofleriaceae bacterium | reverse complement strand
GGCCCAGCTGATCGATGACCTGCTGGACGTCTCCCGCATCGTCACCGGCAAGCTCAGGATGGAGATGCAGCCGGCGAGCTTGACGGCGTGTGCGCGCGAGGCGAGCGAGCTGGTGCGCACGGCTGCCGAGGCCAAGCACATCGAGCTCGAGCTTCATCTCGACGACACGCTGCCGCCGGTCTCGGGAGATCCAGCGCGGCTGCAGCAGCTCGTCTGGAACTTGCTGACCAACGCCATCAAGTTCACGCTCGAGCGCGGGCGCGTGATCGTGACGGTCGATGCCGTCGGCGATCGTGGCCGGATCCAGGTGCGCGACACCGGTGTCGGCATCGAGCCGAGCTTTCTGCCCAACGTGTTCCAGCGGTTCCAGCAAGAAGATCGCTTGCTCACGAGAACCGCGGGTGGGCTCGGGCTCGGGCTCGGTATCGTTCGTTACGTGGCCGAGGTGCACGGCGGTACGGTCACCGCGGAGAGCGAGGGCCGAGGCAAGGGCGCGACGTTCACCGTGCTGATCCCGCTCATGTCGGAGAGCGCGGCGATCGGGGAGCGGTCAGGAGACATGACGGGCTCGATCAAGGGCGTGCGCGTGCTGGTCGTCGAGGATGATCCGGGGACGCGGGAAGCGCTCACGGACATGCTCGGAATGGTCGGCGCCGAGGTCCGGTCGGTGGCCTCGGCCGTGTCCGCCATGCGATCTTTCGAAGCGTTCCGTCCAGACCTCCTGGTCTGCGACATCGCGATGCCTGACGAGGATGGCTACGCCCTGCTCGGTCGGATCCGTGCACTGGGCGCGGCGCGCGGCGGCGACATCCCTGCGCTCGCGCTGACCGCGCTCGCGGGCGACGAGGATCGACGCCGCGCGGCCGAGGCCGGGTTCCAGATGCACATGGCGAAGCCGGTCGACATCAACCGGCTGGTCGTGGCGCTCGCGCGCCTTCGGACCGATCGCGCGCGCAGCGCTCGTGGTGAGCAGTGACGAGCAAGCACCCGAGGGCCTCGCATCGGTCCGACCCGCGACCACGCGGATAGCCCGAGTGCACGGTCAGGCGAGCGTGCCGGGGTTCATGATGTTGTTCGGATCGATCGCGGCGCGCAGCGCGCGCAGATAGGGGTCGAGCTTGGTCGCGCGTGCGCCGAGCAACCAGCCCCCCGCGGCCTCGGCAGCGCGCTCGGCGGTGGCGACGACCGCGGGATCCGCGGGGCCATCGCCGGTGAGGAGCGTGAAGAACGCGACGGCGCCGTCGGCGTCGAACCGAGAGATGTGGGCGCGCGCGGTGCCGCCTTGCGTCGCGAGCGAGCTGACGACGGCGCGGTAGACGGCCCGCAGCTTCGAGGGGGTCGCCATGATCTGGAGCGATGGGGCAGGGCCCGGCGTGGGCTCGCCGGCGTGCAGGCGGCGCCACCACAGCTCGGCGAGCGCGATGTCGGTCGTGGTGCCGCCCTCGGCGAGCACGGCGCTCGTGATGAGGTCGCGATCGCACGCGGCGAGGTCGGTGGGGCCGGCGGTCGACGCGACGATCAGCGCGTGTCCGGCGGGCAGCTGCAGGCCGTCGAAGTGGACGAAGGCCTCGGCGGCGTCGTAGATGCGCATGCCCGCGGGCGCGACCTCCTCGCGCAGCGCCAGGTGCACGGCGGAGACGGCGGCGTCGACGGAGGGAAGGATGTACGCGGCGACGAGGCGAGCCTCGGGGCGGGCGTGGATGCGGAGCACCACGGACGTGATGAAGCCGATCGTGCCTTCGCTGCCGCACAGCGCGCGCGCGAGGTCGGGACCGGTCGAGCGGCGCGGCGCGACGCGCGTGTGCACGGTGCGGCCGTCGGCGAGCACCGCGGATACGCCCGCGACGGCCTCCTCGAAGAAGCCGTGGCGCGCGCTCGACTTGCCCGGCGTGCGTACGGCGATGATGCCGCCGAGCGACGACGTGAGCACGACGGGCGGGTAGTCGCCGATGCTGAGGTTGCGCGGTGCGAGCACGCGTTGGAGCTCGAGGCCGGTGAGCCCGGCTTGCGCGTGGACGAGCAGCGAGGCCTCGTCGAGCTGCAGCACTTGATCGAGGCGCTTCGTCGAGAGGAACACGCGCGGGCGCTCGCGGTCCTCGGTGCTGCGGCGCGGACGGCCGCCGGCGCCGATCGGATGGACCGCGGCCTTGTAGGCGTTGGCGCGCTGGATGACCTCGGCGACCTCGGCCGCCGAGCCCGGCGTGACGCGCCAGTGATTGGCATCGAGCTCCTCGACGTGGAGAGGGCCGACGGCGGTGACGAGCTCGCCGACGAGGCTCATCGCTTCAATCCCATCTTCCCGGGGTTGAGGATGCGATCGGGATCGAGCGCCGTCTTCGCCGCCTCGAAGATCGCCATCGCTTCACGGTGCTCGCCGACCATGTACGGCGCCTTGAGGAGGCCGACGCCGTGGTGATGGCTGATCGTGCCGCCGACGCGCGTCGTGGCCTCGAGGCCGTCGCGCCAGATCGCGTCGTAGATGCGCTCCGCGGCCGTGTGATCGGGGGCGGTGCCCGCGAACGTGAAGTAGATCGAGCAGCCGTCGGCGTATGCGTGAGAGAAGTGCGCCATCACCACCGCGTGCCGGCCGATCGCCGCGCGCACCGAGTGGTAGAGGTCCATCAGGCGCTCCCAGCTCGCGGCGACCTCCATCGTGTCGACAAACGCGCCGTCGCGGAACATCGGGCTCATCCGGTACGAGACGTGATAGCGCGACTTCAGCCAGGCCCAGCCCGGGTCCTCTCCCTTGTCGCGCGCGCCCGCGGTCTCGAGCTCGTGGAATGTGAGCGCGGCCTCTACCTCGGTGCGGATGCGCGCGCCCTCGAGCCCGATGATCAGCCGGCAGCCGCGGCGCGCGATCTTCTCGGCGACCGTCCCGAACAGCTTGTTGACCAGGCCCGATCTGCCGAGCGCGGCGTTCATCGCCACCTTACGGGAGGTCTTGCCGCGCGCGAACGCCATCAGGCGCTCGACCACGCCATCGTCGTCCGGCGTCTGTGCGGGCGGCCACTCGGGCAGCGCCCCGGCGGCGACGCGCGGCACCGGCCCGACGACCTCGGTAGGCGCGTCGTCGTGATGGCCGCCCATCGAGTTCATCAGCGTGTCCAGCTCGTCGTAGAGGCGGATCACGGCGGGGCGCAGGCCCTTCTGCAGCACGCGCCGGATCGCCTCGACGCCGGCGTCGACGTCGTCGACCTCGAAGCCGCGGAACACGCGGAGCTGTGGCGCGGGCGCGACGCGAAGGCGCGCCGAGGTGATGATGCCGAGCGTGCCCTCGCTGCCGAGGAGCAGCTGCGTCCAGTTCGGGCCGCGCAGGGCGCGGTTGGGGCCGTCGGTCTCGATCATCTCGCCGCGCCCGGTGACGACGGTGAGCCCGGCGACGCGGTCCTCGACCTTGCCGTACTTCGTCGACAGCTGGCCGGCGGCGCGCGTCGCGAGCCAGCCGCCGACCGTCGAGCAGTAGATCGAGGACGGGAAGTGACCGAACGTGTAGCCGCGGCGCGCGAGCTCGCGCTCGAACCGCTCGCCTGACAGCCCGGCCTCGACGTCGCAGATCAGCTCGTCGGAGTGGACGGAGCGCAGCTGCTGCATGCGCTTGGTGTCGATGGTGATGCCGCCGAACAGCGGCACCGCGCCGCCGCAGACGCCCGAGCCGCCGCCGTAGGGAACGATCGGGATCCGGTGCTCTCGTGCGAGCTTCACGATCGCGACCACCTCGCGCACGTGCTCGGGCCACACCACGGCGTGCGGACGCGGCGCGTTCTTGACCCCGTCGCGGTAGGCGAGCAGCAGGCGCGGCCACATGTCACGCGCGTAGGTGTCCAGGTCGACGCCGCGCAGGGAGACCCTGCGCGGTCCCACGATCGCTTCCAGATCACGCTGCAGGCGTTCGACGTCTACGCCGGCTCGCTCGACGAGCATCGCGCGCAAGGTATACGTTCCGGCGGGTGAACGCCAACGACATCCGCACCATCACCGTGATCGGCGCCGGCACGATGGGTCATGGGATCGCCCACGTCGCCGCCGTCATGGGCGCGCAGGTCCAGCTCTACGACGCGCTCCCCGGCGCCGCCGCCGCGGGGCTCGAGAAGATCACCAAGAACCTCGCCAGGGGAGTGGAGCTGGGCAAGGTCGCTCCCGCCGATCGCGATGCCGCGCTCGCGCGGATCCGCCCGTTCGAGGATCTCGCGGCCGGGTGCGCGGGCTCCGACGCCGTGATCGAGGCGGTGCCCGAGCGCATCGAGCTCAAGCGCGAGATCTTCGCGGCGGTCGATCGCGCGGCGCCCGGGCACGCGTTGCTCGCGACCAACACGTCGTCGCTGCCGGTCGCCGACATCGCCAAGGCGGTCACCGCGCCCGGGCGTGTGGTCGGCATGCACTTCTTCAACCCGGTGCACGTGATGAAGCTCGTCGAGGTCGTCCGCCACGCGGGCTCGGACCCCGCGATGGTCGCTGCGGCCGTCGGGCTCGCCGAGCGCATGGGGAAGACCCCGATCACCGTCGCCGATAGCCCGGGCTTCGCGTCGAGCCGGCTCGGCCTCGTGATCGGCCTGGAGGCGATGCGCATGGTGGAGCAGGGCGTCGCGTCCGCCGCCGACATCGACACCGCGATGAAGCTCGGCTACGGCCACCCGATGGGCCCGCTCGAGCTGACCGACCTCGTCGGTCTCGACGTGCGGCTCGGCATCGCCGAGTACCTCGCCCAGGCGATCGGTCCCGCCTTCACTCCACCACAGACGCTGCGCGACAAGGTCGCCGCGGGCAAGCTCGGCAAGAAGTCGGGCGAGGGCTACTACACGTGGTCGGCGGACGGTAAGCGCATCGGCTGATGCAGGACTCCGAGGCGGCGAGGCGGCGTCTGATCGAGCTCGAGCGCCGTATGCGCGCACGGACTGATCCTGCCGAACGTCACAGCGTGTAGACCCACAGCCTCACGGCGGTCTCGGCGCCGGCGAGGTTCGTGCGAATGAGCGCGTGGTCTCGCCGGAACCTGAGCTCGTGCTGCTTCTCGAGCGCACGCAGGAGCGCTCCGATGTCCTCCAAGGCGGGCAGCCGCCAGAGCAGGGAGTGCTCGTCGCGCTTGTGGATGAAGGGGACGTCGGTGACGCGGAGCCAGGACGCCTTCCCCTGGTGACAGAAGAACACGCCCCACTCGTCCGCATAGATCTCGATGCGGAATCGGGTGTCACGTCGATCGTCGAACAAGTGCGACGTCGGCGCGTCGCGAACGTCGAGCGAGATCTCGATGTGCCACGACGTCAGCGAGGGAGGCGGCAGACCTACGCGGCGCGACCATGCCTGGGCTGCGAGTCGCCCGGCCGTCGTCGGCCTACCGCGACTGCTCGCGCGGGCCTCGAACGGGCGCTGCCCACAAATTCGGGCATGCACCCGTTCACCCATGGAGCCAACCTTCGCTCAACCCCGTATCGGGCACCACGATCCCACTCGGAAAAACCCGTAGATCCGTCGCTGTGCTCTGCTGTCACTGTGCGTTGCTGACACAGACACTCCCCAGCGGCAGTGGCAAACTGAGCTCGGTGGCAGCGGCGACGTTCTCGTTACACATCTTGCTGATCCAGTCCTGGACCAGCGACGTGAGGGCCTTCGAGGAGACCCTGCGCGCGGCCGGCATCGAAGCCGCGATCACTCGGGTCGACTTCCGCGCCGCGCTCGAGGCTGCGCTCGCGCGCCAGCGCTTCGATCTCGTGGTGCTGGATCCGAGCACCTCGGACCTGCCGCGCGGCGCGATCGATGAGTGCCTCCAGCGAGCGGGGCACGAGGTCTCGATCATCCTGCTCGAGGACATGGCCACGCTCGGCGAACGCGTGCTTCGCGCCCTGGCGCCGCGCCTCAACTGAGCGTCACACCGGCAGCGGCGGTGATCCTCGCTTTGCGACCGCGATCGCTTGCTCCGTGGTCATCTCGAGCCCGCGCGAGCGGCGCGATCATTCGTCGTCGACGATCGTCAGGCTGCGCACGGTCTCGGCGCCGAGCGTCGCGTTCGTCGGGGACGCGAGGGTCAGGGTCACGTCTTCCTTGTTCGGGTTACCGGGCTCGTCGGTGTCGTCACCGCGCACCCTGACCCGGATCGTCTTGGTCGTCTCCCCGGGCATGAACGTGACCGGGGTGTCATTGGCGCGCGTCGTGAAGTCCCAGTCCGAGGGCTGGCCACCCTGCGCCGGATCGTCGTAAGTGGCGTTGCCACCGACGGTCACCATCACCGTGATCGGCTTCGCCGAGGCGGTGGAGAGCACGACGTTGAAGTCGTGATCGTGGTCCTCATCGGTCTCGCCGATCTCTCCCAGGTTCGGCGTGGTCGGATCGAAGCCCACGGTTGGCGCGGGGTCATCGTCGGTGATCTTGATCGTGCTCTTGGTGTTGGCCGGGATCGTGGCGTTGTTCGCGGCCGAGAACACCGTCTCGATGAGCTCGTCGAACTCGTCGATCGCGTCGGCCTCGATGTGAACGACGATGTTCTTGGTCAGCGTCGAGGTCCCCGCCGCCCACGTCAACGTGGCGCCCGTCATGTACGTGAAGTCGGCGGTCGCGGTCGCTGCATCGGTGACGCTAGCGTTCTGGCCGAACGTCACCGTGATCTCCTTCTCGCTGCGGATCGACGTCTCGGCGATGAGCGTGACGTCGACCGCGGCTTCGGCCTGATCGACCATGACGCTCGCCGCCTGGAACCTCACATCCGGCGCGTTGTCGTTGTCCGTGATCGTGTAGTCCGTGATGTGGACGTTGTTGGTCTGGTCGATCACCGCGTTCGTCGAGGTCACCAACGTCACGACCAGGTGCTCGTCATCCTCGTCGTACATGTCATTCATGACCGTCACGGGGAGGTTCGCGGTCGTCGTCCCCGCCGCGATCGTCACGGTGCCGGCGACGAGGTTGTGATCGGGGAAGCCCGACGTCTCGGCGTCGCCGCCGACCGAGTAGCCGACGATCACCTCTGCAGCGGCCGCGGGCGTGATGGTGAGGCCGAGCTGCACCGCGGTGGTGCCCTCGCTGCCGCTCGCGTTCTGGGTGGTGAACTTCACGCGGGGCAGCACGACCGCGCTGATGTTGATCGTGAAGTTGGAGGTCGCGCCGAGCACCGCATCGCCGGTCGGCATCTGCAGCTCGAGCGCGATCATCTCGTTGGGCTCGGGATCGACCGAGTCCTCGATGATCGTGAGCTCGAGGTTCTGGATCAGGTCACCCGGATCGAACGTCAGCGTGCCATCGGAGCCGACGAAGTCCGCGCCCGGCGTCGCCCACTCGGAACCGGTGTTCGACACGATCCGGTACGGCACGGTGATCGTCTGTGACGATGCCCGCGAGAGCTCGACCGGGATCTGGATCGTTCCGGACTTCTCGTCCTTGTCCGTGCTGGCGCCAGCGAAGCTGACGGTCGCCGGATCGAGCGGCGCATCCTCGCTACCGCTGTCGACGGGGACAGCGCCGCCTGGGGCCGTGAATCCACAGCCCGCTGCGAGCACGACGCAGGCGAGCCAACCCCAACGGCGAAGCGGTTCTCCGCGCATGCCGCCTAGTGTACAGCGGTCTCCTACCCGGGCAGAAGTCCTATCCCGCCGACCGGCCGCGCCCGACGGCGACGATGGCCGGGACGAGCACCAGGGCGGTCAGGACGCACGTCACCTCGCCGAGCAGGGACGCCGTGCCGAACCCGCGGATCGCGAGGTTGTCGCTGACCAGCAGCGAGCCGTAGCCGATGATCGTGGTAAGCGAGCACAGGAACACGGCGCTGCCGCTCGTCTGCAGGGCCGCGATCGGATCGAGGAACGCGTCCTCGTCGTGCCGGTGCGCGATGTTGATCGCGTAGTCGATGCCGAGTCCGAGGGTGATCGGCAGCGCGACGAAGTCGAGGAAGTTGACGCGCAGATCGATCAGCGCACACACCGCGACCA
>DATLHR010000440.1:0-8828 GCA_035539815.1 Kofleriaceae bacterium | reverse complement strand
ACCGAGTCCGGCAAGCAGAAGGTGATGGTGGCGCCGGCAGCGGCGGCAGCTCCGCCGCCGAAGACGGTCGAGCCCTCCGAGCGCAAGGCCTTCGAGGAGCTCGAGCTCGATACGGGCGGCGCCGTGGCAGCGCCGATCGCGGACACGATCAGCGCCGCGATCGGTGCGCTGCGCTTGCCCGACCTGCCGGCCCCGCCGCGTGCGACGCCCACCGAGCCAATGTCACCGCTGGCGCGCCCGACAGAGCCGATGCCACCGCTGACGCGGCCGCCAGCGCTGGAACTCGATCCCGAGCTCGGGCTCGAGGACTCGATGCTGCGCAACTTCGACGACGTCCTCAGCGACGACGAGATCGAGGCCGACGTCCCGATCCCCACGCCCGAGGAGGCGCTGCGCAAGAAGCCGCCGACGCCGCCCGCGCTCGCCGACATCCCCGAGCCGCCCGATGACTCCGGCGACTTCAGCGCGACCTCACCGCTGCGCGTGCTGTTCCGCTTGATGACCGCGCGCGCGACCGGCCTGCTGGTCGTGGCGGTCGGCGGGATCAAGAAGGAGATCTACGTCCGCGACGGCCAGCCCGAGTACGTCTCCTCGAACGTGGCGAGCGAGCTGTTCGGCAACTACCTCGTCAGCAAGGGTGTGCTCAGCGACGGCGAGCTCGCGATGGCGCTCGCGATGATGCCGCACTACGGCGGCAAGCTCGGCGACACCTTGGTCGGGCTCGGCCTGCTCAAGCCGCTCGAGGTGTTCCGCCACCTCACGCGTCAGGTGCGCTCGAAGATCATCGACGTCTGCACCTGGAACAAGGGCGGCTTCGGCTGGTACTCGGGCCGCGAGAACCCGCGCGAGGCGTTCCCTCTCGACTTCAATGCCTTCGAGATCCTCGGCGCGGGGGCGATGGCGCTCGCCGAGGAGCACATCGAGAGCTGGGTCGCCAAGCACGGCGCGCTCAAGCTCCGTGCCTCGCGCACGCGGCGCGTCGGCCCCGAGCGCTTTGAGGTCAAGGGCCTCGTCGAGGTGTGCGACCAGCTCGACGGCAAGCGCTCGATCGCCGAGCTCGTCGAGCAGCACGCCGAGCGCACAGACCGCATCAAGCTCGGCCGCATGCTGTGCCTGCTCGAGTCCTGTGACCTCGCGCGCCCGGGCTGAAAGAGCATCGCGGTCTCGCCGCGGCACTGTGGTATGGGTCGGAGTATGCGGGTGCGGATCAGGCTTCTGGGCGCGCCCCAGATCGAGCGCGATGGCCATCCCGTCGTCGGTCCGCGCGGTCACAAGGCGTGGGCCCTGCTCGCGTACCTCCTGCTGTCGCGCGCGCCATCGAGTCGTCAACGGCTCTCGGCGCTGCTGTTCGAGGACGCCGAAGATCCGCTCGGCGTCCTACGGTGGAACCTCGCGGAGCTGCGACGTGTGCTCGGCCAACCGGGCGCGCTACGCGGCGATCCTGTGGAGCTAGCGCTCGGCCCGGATACCGCGAGCGATGTCGATGAGCTGTTATCGGCGAAGGGCGTGCTCGAGATCGCCGCGTGCGAGCGGCTCGGCCGCGAGCTCCTCGAAGGGCTCAGCTTCGCGGCGAGTCCGCTCCTCGATGCGTGGCTGATGATCGAGCGCCAGCGCCTGGCGGCGGCGGCGCGCGCACACCTTTACGAACGGGCGCAGATCGAGCTCGGAGCGGGGCGCCCGGCGAGCGCGGCCCACATCGCACAACGCCTCGTCGAGGCATATCCCCTCGACCAGGAGGGGCACGAGCTGCTCGTGCGCAGCTTGGTTGCGACCGGCGATCGCCGCGCCGCGATCGCACGTGTCGAGGCCTGCGAGCAGCTGATCGTCCGTGAGCTCGGTGTCGCAGCCTCGCGCCGCATCCGTGCAGCGTTGCCTGCGGAGGAGCTGCCCCGACCTGCCGCGATCTCCACCGTAGCGTCGGTGCGCGCTCAGCTCGAGACCGGACGCGCCTCGATCGCTGCGGGGGCCGTCGAGACAGGGCTGGACTGCCTCGCGCGTGCGTGTGCGGCCGCGCCGGCGTGTGGCGACGACTACTTGCACGCGCGTGCGCAGCTGGCGCTCGGCAGCGCGCTCGTGCATGCGCGGATGGAGCACGGACAAGGCGCGGTGGCCTTGCATGCGGCGGCGGAGCTCGCCGAGCGCACGGGCGCGCGTGACATCGCGGCGACGGCGCTGCGCGAGCTCGGCTTCGTCGATGTCGTCGCGGGAAGGCGCGAGCGTGCGACCGCACTGCTCGAGCGTGCCGCGGCAGCGGCGGGTGATTCCGACGAGGAGCTCGCTTCGATCGTCGGGTTGCGTGGCGTCAATCTGTCGGATGCGGCGCGCTATGAAGAGGCCTTCGAATGCTTCGACGAGTCGATCGAGCGCGCCACGCGCGTCGGAAATCGCCGGCAGACTGCGTGGTCGAGCGCGTTCCTCGGTCGCGCGTATCTCCTGACCGGTAGGCTCGCCGCAGCACGCGAAGCGCTCGAGCAGTCGCTCGAGCTCGGTGACGAGGAGAACTGGATCGCGTTCGTACCGATGCCCGAAGCCCTGCTCGCGCATGTCGACGTGGCCGAAGGTCGTGTCGATGCCGCACGGGCCGCGCTCGAGCACGCGTACACCCTCGCGTGTCAGGTCGCAGATCCGTGCTGGGAGGCAGTCGCGTGTCGCGGCTTCGGAATCCTCGAAGCGAACGCGAACCGGCGCGCGCAGGCGCTGACCTGGCTCGACGACTCGCTCTCGCGCTGCACCCGTGTCGCCAACCCGTATCAATGGGTGCACGGCTGGATTCTCGATGCCGCTTGCGACATCGCAGACAACGACGAGCGTGTCGGACGCTGGATCGAGGAGCTCGAGAGCCTGGCCGCGCGGATGGGCATGCGCGAGCTCGTGGTTCGCGCGTATGTCCACCGTGGGCGAAGGGGCGATCCTGCCGCTGCACAGGCCGCGCGATCGCTCGCCGCGGACATCGCCAATCCCGCGTTGCGCCTGTGATTTCGACGTCACACGCGCGCTCACACGATGGCAGGCGATGGTGGTCACATGTCGATCTTCTCGAACCTGACCCGGGTCGCTGCGCTGACCGGTCTGTGCATGCTCGTGCTGGCTGAAGTTCCGGCGACGACGGCCGAAGCCTGTGGCGTGCCGCCGGTCCTCCCGCCCTCGTCCCGGATCAAGCGCCTACGGCAGGTGAGCGCGGCCAAGCCCCTCCGGCCCGTCGTCGCTGCACGGCCGCGCCCGCTGCCGCTCCGCACGAGCAGCGATCGGCAGCAAGGTGAGTCGACCGTGTCCCCGGCGGTGCAGGCGATGCCGCCGGCCCCACCGCTCGAGACCACCGGCGCACCCGCGGCACCGATCGTCGCTGCGGCAGTGGTTCCCGTGGAGCTGTTCTTTGAACGCAGCAGCTCGCAGCCCGACAACGAACGCCTGTTGGTGAGCGCTGCGAGCTGGCTCGCTGCGCATCCAGACCTCGCGGTCACGATCGAAGGTCACGCCGATCCGTCGGGCACGGCGGAGGGCAACCTGAGGCTCAGCAGGTCGCGCGCCGAGTCGGTCAAGGCGTGGTTGGTCGCGCACGGCGTCCCGGCGTCGCGCATCGAAGTGAGAGCGTTCGGCGACACGAAGCTCGCGTACGGAACGCACGACGCGCGGAATCGCCGCGTGTCGATCGGCGTGAAGCGCTGAGCTACAGGCCCACGGCGGCGAGCGCGCGGGTGAACCGCTCGGGCAGCGGCGCGTCGATCGCGAGGCGCTCGGCGTCGAGCGGCAGCACGAGGTGCGCGGCGTGGAGGAAGAAGCCGTCGTCGCCGGGGAGCGGGTCGCCGCCGTAGAGCGTGTCGCCCGCGATCGGCGAGCCGACCGCGGCGAGGTGGGCGCGGACCTGATGCATGCGGCCCGTGCGTGCGTGGCAGCGCACGAGCGCATGCGTGGCGGACGCGCGCTCGACGGTGAACTGGGTCGAGGCGACGAGGCCGTCCGTGTGATCGACGACGACGCGCTTGCCGCGCTGGGCGAGCGGTTCGTCGCACTCGCGGGAGACCGGGCGGCCGCAGGTGATCGCGAGGTACTGCTTCTCGACCCGGCCGCCGCCGAAGGCGTCGCGCAGCGCGCGGTACACGGCGAGCGTGCGCGCGGCGACGAGGACACCCGAGGTCCCGATGTCGAGGCGATGGACGAGGCCGCCGTCGCGCGGATCGTCGCCGAGCTCGGCGCACTCGGGCCAGCGGTGGGCGATCGCGTTGGCGGCGGTCCCGAGCTCCCCGGCGCGCAGCGGCTGCGACGGCATGCCGGCGGGCTTGGCGATCGCGACGAGCTCCGCGCGCTCGACGAGCACGACGAGCTGCGCGGCGGCCTCCGCGTCGGCGACCGGGCGCAGCGCGGCGCCCGACACCGGTGTCCGCGTCAGCTCGATCACGTCGCCGGCCGCGACGCGATCACCTTTCTTCGCGCGCTTGCCCGCGACGCGCACGCAGCCGTCGTCGAACAGCGCGGCGAGCTGGCGGCGGCCGGCGTCGGGGAAGTGGCGCGCGAGCTCCTTGTCGACGCGGTCGGCGGTGGTGGCGGTGATGCGGACGGGGTCACTCATGTCGACCGCCACATCATCGGCGAACGTTCACAGCGGGCGCCAGTAGTTCTGCTTGGTCGCGTTGCCGGCCCACGGATTCGTCGCGACGTCGAAGTCGCAGAGTCCGACGGCCTTGACGTAGAACGGCGTCGAGCACTCCATCCTCGAGAAGTCGAAGCTGAGCTGCGTCGTGCCCTGCTTCACGTCGACGCGGAACTGCCGGATCGTCTCGTCGAGCGGGCGCGACTCGCCGCGCGGCGACGTCGGGTCGGCGCGGTCCCACGTCTTCATCCGACACGTGTCGAGCAGGACGTAGGTCTGCCCGTTCGCGTCGACGCCGCGGATCGTGATCCAGTTCGAAGCGGTGTACGTCGCGATGTCGATGTCGAGGGTGATCGCGCGGGAGCCTGCGGCGGTCTTGCTGTCGATCGTATAGACGAGCGGGTACGAGTTGTTGATCTCGAACCCGTTGGCGCAGGTCGCGGGGACCTGTGGGGGCACGAGCGGGACGAACGGCGGGTAGTAATCCATCGAAGGGCTGCCCGTCGTGCCGCAGGTCGCATCGACCGTGCAGGTCGGATCGGTCGTGGGATCGCAGCCGGTGCTACTGCCATCGTCGCCGCCCATGCAGACCTTGGTCGGGAACTCGGGGTCTTCGACGACGGTCACGCACGTGCCGCCGCCGGTGCAGTCGGCGTCCGTCACGCAGTTCTGACCGGTCGGGGGCGGGGTGTTCGAACCTCCGGTCGCGCCGTCGGGGGCGAGCCCGCCGCCGTCGTCGACGGTCGCCGTGCAGGCGGCGAGGCCGGCGGCGGCCAGGGCGGCGAGCAGATACAAGCGGAGGTTCGCGAGGGTCATGCCCGCCGCCTTCGCAGGAATCGTGCACGCCGATGTGCGACAGCAACCTACTGAACTCCTTGGAGTGCGCACCAATTGCACTGGGGGTTCGCGCCGACTCGGGCGAGACAGCCCCACCGGGGCGTTTGCGCGAACTGTAAATGACGTCCGGATCTGCGTCGCGTTTCGGCGCGTCTTGCTCAGACCGCGTCGAGCACCAGCGCGGGGACCTGCGCCCCGGGCGCGACCTCGGTGAGCTCGGCGGCGAGCTCGACGAGCGCGTTGCAGTCGACCAGCGAGGACAGCATCGCCGAGCCTTGCTTTGGGTGAGGCGTCGCGATCAGGTGCGCGCCGTCGCGGGCGACGGTGGCCCGCAGGTAGTGGGCGCGGCCGGCGGTCTTGCGATAGCCACCCGCGAGCTGCACGACGGCGCGCGGCCGCTCGACGGTGGCGGCGTGCTGCATCGCGAGCAGCGCGGGGCGGACGAACAGCTCGAACGCGACGACCGTGGAGACGGGGTTGCCGGGCAGCCCGAACACGGGTGCTCCCTCCGGCCGTACGCCGAACGAGAACGGCTTGCCCGGCTTCATCGCGACCTTGTAGAGCGCGAGCTCGACGCCCGACGCGGTGAGCGCCTCGCGAACGTGATCGCGATCGCCGACGGAGACGCCGCCCGTCGTGATGGTGACGTCGTAGTCGCCTGCGGTGGCGATCAGCTGCGTGATCGCGCCGAGGTCGTCGCGTGCGATGCCGAGGTCATGCGCGACGCCGCCCGCTTCCTCGACGAGGCCCGCGAGTGCGTGCGCCGAAGAAGCGACGAGCTGACCCGGGCCCGGGACGGTGCTCACGTCGACGAGCTCGTCGCCCGTCGAGATCAACGCCACGCGCGGCGCCCGCGCGACGAGCACCTCGCCGAGGCCGAGCGCCGCGAGCACGCCGAGGTGCCACGCGCCGAGCCGCGTGCCCGCCTCGATCACGATGTCGCCGATCGCGAGGTCCTCGCCGGCGCGGCGGACGTTGTCGCCCACCGGCGCGGCGGGCAGGGTGACCTGCGCGCCATCGACGATCGACGCATCCTCCTGGATCACGACGGTGTCGAGGTCGGCGGGCAGCGGCGCGCCGGTGAAGATGCGCACGGCGGCGCCGGCGGGCACGGGCGTGGTGCGCGGTGCGCCCGCGGCGACGACGCCCGCGATCGGCAGCGTGCCCGGCAGATCGCGCGCGCGCACCGCATATCCGTCCATCGCCGAGTTGTCGAAGCCGGGCAGCGCGCGCTCGGCGACGACGTCCATGACGAGGACGCGCCCGCGCGCGGCGGCGAGTGCGACCATCTCGTGGCCCAGGCGGGGCACGCGCTCGATCACGGTGCGCGCGGCGTCGGCGACGGACAGCACGCGGCGCTTATACCAGACGCGGTGCTACTCTCGGCGCGCCATGAAGGGTGCGCCGCTGCTGTTCCTGTTCCTCGCCACCTGCTGTCCTCCCGAGGCCGCGAAGCAGGTGACGCTCGTGCCGCCGCCGAAACCACCGGCGAAGGACCTCGCGCAGCCCGGCGAAGTGCACCTGAAGAACGTCCGCCAGCTGACGTTCGGCGGCGACAACGCGGAGGCGTACTGGTCGTTCGCAGGGGACAAGCTGATCCTGCAGACCAACCACAAGCCGTACCAGTGCGATCAGATCGAAGTGCTCGACGTGAAGACCGGCGAGAGCAAGCTGGTCTCGACGGGCAAGGGCCGCACGACGTGCTCGTACTTCTTGAAGGGCGACAAGGAGATCGTCTACGCGTCGACGCACGCCGACTCGCCTGCGTGCCCGACGCCACCGGACATGTCGAAGGGCTACCTGTGGGGCCTGTTCGAGTACGACATCTACAAGGCGAACGCCGATGGCTCGAACCTCCGCAACCTTACGCCGAACACGAAGAGCTATGACGCCGAGGCGACGGTGTGTCCCGTCGACGGCAGCATCATCTTCACGTCGACGCGCTCGGGGGACCTCGAGCTGTGGCGGATGGATGCCGACGGCAAGAACCTCAAACAGCTCACCAACGCGCCCGGCTACGACGGTGGCGCGTTCTTCTCGCCGGACTGCACGAAGATCGTGTGGCGCTCGTCGCGCCCGGTGGGCAAGGAGCTCGAGGAGTACAACGCGCTGCTCGCGCAGAAGCTCGTCAAGCCGACGAAGATGGACCTCTACGTCGCGAACGCCGATGGCACCGACGCGCGCCGGATCACGTACCTGCCCGGCGCATCGTTCGCGCCGTTCTTCTTCCCCGACGGCAAGCGGATCATCTTCTCCTCGAACCTCGCCAACCCGCGCAGCGCCGAGTTCGATCTGTACGCGATCAACATCGACGGCTCGGGCCTGAAGCAGATCACGTTCTCCGGCGGCTTCGACGGCTTCCCGATGTTCTCGCCCGATGGCAAGACGCTCGCGTTCGCGTCGAACCGGCGCGACGTCGTCGACGGCAAGTACCGCATGACCGGTACGCCGGCCGGCGACACCGACACCAACGTGTTCCTCGCCGACTGGGTCGAGGACGCCGGCGATGCGCCCGCGACCCCGATCTCGGCGATGACCGAGGATGCGTCCCGCGTCGCCGCGACGGTACGCGCGCTCGCCGCCGACGAGACCGACGGCCGCGGGGTCGGGACGCGCGGGCTCGACGCCTCGATCGAGCTCGTGCGTGCGCAGCTCGCGTCATCCGGCGTGGAGCCCGGGCTGGGAGGTCAGTGGCTCCAGCCGTTCGAGGTCACGACCGAGGTCAAGCGCGGCGCGAAGACGTCGCTCGTGATCGACGGCAAGCCGGTCGCGGACGCGGACTTCGCACCACTGTCGGCGAGCGCGAGCGGCGCGGCGACCGGGCAGATCGTCGCCGCGGGGTGGGGCATCAGCGAGGGGACCATCGACGACTACAAGGGCCTCAACGTGAAGGGCAAGGTCGTGCTCGTGCACCGCTTCGCGCCCGCGTCGCCGAAGGCGGATCCGGCGGCCGCGGCGCGGTTCGCCGACCTGCGATTCAAGGCGTTCGTCGCCAAGCAGAAGGGTGCGAAGGCGCTGCTCGTCGTCGACGACGGCGACCCTGCGCAGGAGGAGGCCGCGCTGCCCAAGCTCGCCGCCGCCGAGAGCGAGGCCGGCATCCCGATCCTCGTGATCAAGCGCTCGGTCGGCACGGCGCTGCGCGCGGGCGCGCACACGGCGAAGCTCGAGGCCGCGCTCGAGCCCGTGCGCACCAGGACCACGAACGTCGTCGGCGTGATCCGGGCGGGCGCGGCGCAGAAGCAGCCGGGCGTGCTCGTCGTCGGTGCGCACGTCGATCACCTCGGCATGGGTGGGCAGCACGCGCTCGATCCCAACGTCAAGGCGGTGCACAACGGCGCCGATGACAACGCGTCGGGCGTGGCCGGCCTGCTCGAGATCGCGCGCACGCTCGCGGCCCGCAAGG
>DATLHR010000439.1:0-42728 GCA_035539815.1 Kofleriaceae bacterium | reverse complement strand
CCCCGTACGCGCTCGTCAACCGCCGCGGTCAGGGCTGGACGATGCCGAAGTCGATCACCGCGTCGCAGGCTGATGCGTGCACCAAGTGCCACCGCATGGGCGACGGTCGCTGGAAGACGTCGTGGCTGACCCGCCTCGAGGGCGAGGACACCTCGTGGAACAACATCACCACCGACCACGGCCTCAAGCCCGAGAACAAGTACTGGATGCCGCCCGACCACACGTTCGCGTCGGATGCGGAGTTCGCGTCGTCGGAGTTCAAGGCGGCCCTCGACTTCATCCAGACCTGCTCTGGCGCGGCGTGTGGCCTCCAGGCGATCCCGGAGACGCTCGGCTCGACCGAAGGCGGCGGCAAGCTCCGTAACCCGGTCACCCTCGGCGACGACGCGCTCGCGGCGAAGGCGGCCGGCCTGCTCGGCATCGACGGCTCGTCGTCGCGCTGCACGCAGTGCCACACCGCGACCAACAGCACGATGAACATGTGGCGCGAGGAGACCGATACGGCGCTCGCGACGTGCCTCAAGGACGCGGACGCGACCGGCACGGTGCACAACGAGACCAGCGCGCCGGTGCGCGTCGAGAACCGCGAGTTCAAGGTCCTCGGCCCGTTCGAGGTCGCGGCCGGCTCGCACTTCGAGGTGAGCATCCAGGGCACCGGCGACATCGACCTCTACATCAAGCGTAACGGCGAGGTCAGCAAGGACTCGTACGACTGCCGCCCGTTCGCGCAGAGCTCGACGGAGAAGTGCGACAAGACGATGTACAACGCGGCCGGCCCGGCGAAGTTCTACATCGGCCTCAACGGCACGCAGGACGGCTCGGTGAAGATCACCACGAAGTACGCCGAGCCGCTCGCCAACGCGATGGCGGCCAAGGACCGCGTGAACTGCTTCCGCCTCGAGCCTGGCCGCGCGGACTCGCCGTTCGTCCCCGCGAAGCTCGGCATCTTCGCCGCGGCGTCGCACCTGGGGTGGTTCCAGGACACGTTCAAGACCGCGTACCCGGCGGACGAGGGCTCGAACAACGCCGATACGTGGGCGCTCAACTACGGTGGCTTCAAGAACCGCGTGTCGATGCCGAAGGGCAACCACCCGCGCCTCACGCAGGAGGAGTTCGACATCATCGCCGAGTGGTTCGAGCGTGGCCTGCCGCGCCTGAGCTCGTACCTGCCCGCCGATGCGAACCCGACCTCGTGCACGCCCAGCATCTCGTCGGAGATGATGGCGCACCAGACCGCGATGCAGACTCAGGGCTGGACGGCGCGTAACCGCCAGGCCGGCATGAACATGTACGGCTGCAGCGGCTCGACGGACCCGCGCGCGTGCCTCGGCTCGGTGCCGAACGCCGAGGGCAAGTCGTACGGCGCGGGCTGGGCCAAGACAGGAACGCTGCGCGTCCTCCGCGAGCTCTCGTTCGGTACCTACTACTGGATGCGCTCCTCGCCGGACGGCCGGTTCGTCGCCAACGGCTCGACCAGCGGTGACGGCGGGGTCATCTCCGACCTCCAGACCAACAAGGACATCACCGTCGAGGCGGCGTACGACCCGGGCTTCTTCCCCGATGGCCGCGGCTGGATGTTCCAGGGCACGCCGATCGGCGCCGCGCTGTGCACGATGTCGCTCCTGACCTCGAACCCCAACAGCATCGACTTCAGCGAGTCGGCGTGCAGCTCGGTCGGCACGATCAGCCTCTACCAGCACCTCGGCGCGGGCCTCGGCGGCGCGGACTACTTCGCCATCAACAGCCAGTTCACGTCGGATAACCCCAGCGCGGGCGAGAGCTCGGACCCGGCCGCGGAGTTCGGCTCGTCGGCGGAGATGTCGTTCACCCCGATGGTGTTCGACGGTGCGCACTACGTTGGCAAGTCGCCCGCCACGATCTCGACCCCGTACGAGGGCGACAGCGTGCTCTCGCCGTCGACCTCGCTCGTGATCAGCCGCTTCGGCAACGAGGACGCTCACCTCGGCTACATCGTCCGCAAGCTGACGATGACCCCGAACGGCGCGTCGTTCTCGGTGACCAGCCAGGAAGTCGGCCGCTACTGCACCGAGGGCAGCAAGCCGTCCATCTCGTTCGACGAGAAGTACTTCGTCACCCACGACTACGTCGACGCGAACGACTATGCGGACTACGGCTTCGCCTCGGCGAGCGACCCGAAGTTCCAGGAGATGATGGACAAGGGCACCGCGAACATCATCATCGTGAACATGCTGACCGGCGCGCGCACTCGCGTCACCAACATGAAGCCCGGCCAGTTCGCGCTGTTCCCGCACTTCCGCTCGGACGGCTGGTTCTACTTCCTCGTCCGCGACACCAACACGGACAAGGAGTACGCGGTGGCGTCGGACGCCGCGCTGACCGGCCTCTGAGGAGTATCATCGGGGAGCATGCGCCGCTCGCTGCTCCTCGTGCTCCTCGCCGCGTGCGGTCCCGATGACAAGACCGACGCGTGCGACCTGAGCTCGACCACGACGAGCATGGTCCAGGTGCAAGACCGCAAGGCGATCGGGCTCGCGGCGCCGTACGCGCCCGACCTCGGCCTCGCGGCACGCGACGAGGAGCTGCGCACGTCGATCACAGCGAGGCGGCAGGCGGCGTGGGCCGCCGTCGAGAAGGTGCTCGCTCCGACGCCGCTCGGTGACCCGCGCCTCGCGGACAGCTTCGGCAGTCAGCCGGCGATCCCCGCGTGGGGTACCTGGTACGGCAAGGATGACTTCGCGCGCGTGTTCAAGAAGCTGTACCGCGATCTCGGACCTGCCGGCAGGCGCGCGCGGTCGCCGATCGATCCCGCGGCGGGGCTCGCGTGGGGCGTCAATGCGCTCGACGAGCTGCCCGAGTGGCCCGAGCAGCGCTACCTCGACTACCTCGCGACGATCGATACGCAGGTCGAGGCGAACGGGCTCGGTGGCGCGTCGCGCGTCGGCTACAGCACCGGCGCGATCTCGCATCTGCTGAACAGCTACGCGAAGCAGTACGCGTGCAGGAGCGGGGCGGATCCCGATCCGTTCGACGCGAGCGCGGTGCGCACGGGACAGCCGGTCACGCAGTCGGATGCGATGGAGCTCGCGAAGTGCGACTGGAAGCTCCTCGGTCCATTCCAGGCGGGCGACGGCGAGGTCGTCGTCACGTCCGCGGGCGACGGCGATGTCGACCTGTACGTGCGACGGGGTGAGGCGCCGGATCCATCGAGCTACGACTGCAAGGCGAGCGGGGACACCAGCGACGAGCGATGCACCGTCGACGGCGGCGGCCCGGTCTACGTGGCCGTGTTCGGCGCGGCGGCGAGCGCGGTGACCATCGACGTCGCGTACGTCGCCGAGGACGTGCTCGAGCCGGCGTGCCTCGACGGCGAGATGCCGCGCGACGCGGTGGTGGTGAAGGCGGACTGGCGCCGCCAGCTGGCGATCGGCGAGCTGATGTCGCTCTATCTCACCTCGGGCGCGCGCATGGAGACGCGGTTCGCGAGCGACTCGACGTGGGTCGCCGACGGCAGCGCGAGCCCCGGGCCCTCGGCGATCTACACGGTGACCACGTCGCTCGGGCAGACGTTCCGCTTGCCCGGCCTCCACATCATGTCGAAGGAGCTCGATCACTGGATGTGGATCACGCTGTGGTGGTCGGCGGATCCGGACTCCGATTTCGGCGCGGATCGGCCGGCGTCGATCGCCGCGCTCGGGCCGTGGCGCAACTACAAGATGTGCGTCACCACCCAGTACCTCGAGGGCGATCCGGATCCGCGCGGCGGCTTCAGTGGCTCCCTCGGTGATGCGATCGCGGCGGTGCACGGCGGCGTCGGCGCACCCTCGTGGTGCTCGAATCCGTACCTCGAGAATGGTACCGGCAACGCGGCCACCAACTGCATCGGTTGTCATCAGCACGGCGGCACCGCGCTGCGCCCCGAGGAGATCCTCGCGAACAAGCCGCACTTCGGGACGACGCGCATCCGCAACAACTTCTTCACCGACTATCTGTGGGTGATCAAGGGCGGCGCGGGCGAGGAGCTCTCGGCGGTGGTGCAGGATGAAGTCGACTACTGGGACGCCTCGGATCCGTGATCTCGCGCGCTGTGCAAGGCTCGTGCAGCGACGAGTAGCGCACAGCGGACCTAGCGCACCGCAGGATCCCCTCGCTAGGATTTCGGCATGCGGAATCTATCCACTTGCTTGCTCGCGATGACCACGCTCGTCTCGCTCGTCGGTGCCTGCTCCGATGATGAGATCGACTCCGACGAGGCAGCGCGCCGCGCGTACCTCGGGCTCGATGCCTCGATCGGCAAGTCCATCACCCTGGGGTTCCAGGGCTTCAACGCCGCGAGCAGCGCGAACATCGATCCGCAGATGACGACCGGCACCGCGCCGAACGGCTCCGGTACGCTGACGATCAGCGGACAGGTCGACCAGGGCTCGTCCAGCAACAAGGGCATGCGCCTGTATGTCGCGATGGTCGACTACTCGGACGGCCCGTTCGTGATCGATGACGACGGCAATACGATCGAGATCTTTTACGACACCGCCGCCGAGCAGACGGCGCAGCCATTCCTCTCGATGATGCTCAAGTCCATTCCGACCGGGACGATCGAGGGGACGCTCGTGGGTGACTATTTGCTGAGTGGCGCTCTGGAGGGCGAGATCACGCTGAATCTGACCTTCAACGGTCAGATGCAGGGCACCAGCCAGCAGGATGTGACGCGCGTGCCCGGCTCGACCACGGTCACCGGCACCGCGACCAACTCGGACGGCGGCGTTTACAACGTGAACGTGACACTCTAGGGAGATGGACGAGGACGAGGAAGGGCCGGACGACGAGGACGAGGACGAGGACGACGACGATCGCGACGACGACGATCGCGACGACGACGATGAAGACGGTGAGGACGAGCCCGAGGACGAGGACGAGGACCGGAACCGCTACGTCACTTCGAGCGAGCGTTGATCAACGCGCGTAGCAGCTGCGCGTCGAACGGCTTCTCGATCCATTGATTCGGGACGCGATCGAGGAAGTGGCGGGCGGCCGGCGTGAACGCGCCGCCGGTGAGGAAGATGATCTTGTCGGCCTGTCCGAGACCGGTGAGCTCGGCGTGGAGCTCCATCCCGGTCATCTGCGGCATCATGAGGTCGCAGACGATGACGTCGTAGCGCTCGCCGCTCCGAATGCGTTCGACGGCCTCCATCGCGCGTGTCACCGCGGTGACGTCGTGGTCGCGCGCGAGCAGGCGGCGGATCGCGACGCCGATCATCGCCTCGTCGTCGATGACGAGGATGCGCGCGCGGCGGAGGGCGATGCCCGGCGACGAGATGCGCGCGGTCGCCTCGGTCTCCTCGAGAGCGATCGGCAACGTGACGCGGAACATGGTGCCCTTGCCTCGCGTGCTCTCGACCTCGATCGTGCCTCCGAGGCTGGTGACGATGCGATGCGCGATGGCGAGCCCGAGGCCCGTCCCCTCGCCCTGCGGCTTGGTGCTGAAGAACGGCGTGAACAGCCGGCGCAGCGTCTCGGGTGACATCCCGGCGCCCGTGTCGCGCACCTCGACGACCGCCATCTCGCCAGCGCCTCGACGCGAGGTCACGGTGATCGTATTGCGCTCCGCTCGGCCCTCGGGGATCGCCTGCGCGGCGTTCACGATGAGGTTGAGGAACACCTGCCCGAGCCGCGACTCGGACCCGCGCGCGAGCAGGCCGTCCTCGTACTCGGTCACCAGCCGCGCCCGGTGGCGGATCTCGTTGCGCGCCATGCGCAGCGTCGACTCGAGCATCCCTCGCAGATCGACCGCGCGCAGCTCCTCCTCCTCGGCGCGGGAGAAGATCTTGAGGTCGCGCACGATCTGGCGCACGCGATCGGCGGCGACCCGCGCGTCCTCGAGCATCTCCTGCAGGTCCTTGATGTCGGCGTCCTGGAGCGACCGTCCGTCACCGAGCGTCGACGTGATCATCTCGACGTTCGCGAACACCGCGGCGAGCGGGTTGTTGATCTCGTGCGCGACACCAGCGGCGAGCATGCCGACCGACGCCATGCGATCGGAGATCAACAGCTGCTCCTGCGCGGCGCGCTCGCGCGAGATGTCGTGGAACACGGCGATCGCGCCGTTGATGCCCGAGGCGTGGCTGAATGGTCGAGCGGTCACCCGCATGAACCGTGCGTCCACGGAGCCGCGCGGACGGACGAACAGCTCCTGGCGATCGATCGCTTCGCCGCGCAGCGCGGAGGGCAGGGGCTGCCGGTCGCGCGGCACCTCGGTCACCTTGTCGGGCAGGAGCAGATCGAGCCTTCCATCGAGCGCATCGAGTGTGCGGTCGGTCGGCGACACTCCCAGCAGCTTGGTCGCCGCGGGGTTCGCGGCGAGCACGCGCTCGCGGTCAGCGACGATCACCGCGTCGGGAACACTGTCGAGCACGACGCGCAGCAGCCGCTCGGACCGTTCGATGTCATCGCGCCGGCGATCGAGCTCGGCCGCGGTCTCGCGCTCGCGACGACGCACCTGGGCGGCGCTGCGGGCCCGCTCGATCGCGGGACCGAGCCGCGCGAACTTGCCCTTGCTCATGAAGTCGTCGACGCCCGCTCTCAGCGCATCGACCGCGATCTCCTCGCCGATCGTGCCGGAGACGATGATGAATGGAATCTCCTTATCTGAATTACGTACGATTCGATACGCTTCGAGTCCGTCGAGACGCGGCATCGACCAGTCCGAGATGACGACGTCCCACGTCCCGGGCAAGGCGGCCTGCAGCTCCTCCGGGGTCCACACGCGGAGAACGTCGACGGTATAGCCGGCGCGAGAGAGCTCGCGCACGAGGAGGAGCTCGTCCTCTTCCGAGTCCTCTACAAGCAACAGACGGAGATTTCGTGCGCGATCCACCAACAGCTCTTTGCCAGTCGACACCCAGCCGCCCAGCATCGGCCACGCTAGAACAACAATGCGTCGCGTATCAACACTACTCACTTTGCGAAGTGTTTAGGATAACTGGGAGATAACCCTCACGGTGCAAGGCCTACGTAGTTCACGGTAGCTGCGCTCGTCGCAAGACGCGCCTGACTTCCACAGACACGCGCACTGGCGTAGGGTGGGGCTTGTCGTGAGGTACCAGGCGTCGTTCGTTGTTGCCGTGATGTTGGTGGCCGGCAGCGTGCGCGCACAGCCCGGCGCGGTCGATCCCGCGGGTGAGCTCGAGGAGGCGGAAGCACCCGAATCACCGCTGGGGAAGATCGAGATTCATGGATTCGCCAGTGAAGGTGCATTCTGGTCGACCGCCAATGACTATCTCGGTGAATCGTCGCGCGGCACGCTCGAGCTATTCGAAGCCGCGCTGAACGTCTCGAGCGAGGTGTCGGAGCGGCTGCGCGCCGGCATCCAGCTGTACGCGCGCGATATCGGCAAATTCGACACCGACTATCCGCGCATCGACTGGGCGTTCCTGGACTACCGGTGGAAGGAGTACCTGGGCATCCGCGCCGGCATCATCAAGATGCCGTTCGGCCTCTACAACGAATATGCGGATATCGACTCTGCACGCCTGTCGATCCTGATGCCGCAGGGCATCTATCCGGTGCGCAATCGCGAGGCACTGCTCGCGCACCGTGGGTTTGCCGTCTATGGCTCGCACAGGGTGGGCGCTGCTGGCGCACTGGATTATCAGGCGTGGCTCGGCAGCCTGAGCGTCCCCGAGGACGCGCTCACGCTGGCCGGTGCCGACCTGGAGCGCATCGACACGAAGTACATCACCGGCGCGCAGGTGTTCTGGCGCACGCCGATCACCGGACTGCGCCTTGGCGGGACGTGGCTGCGCACTTCGATCGACTTCCACGTCCAGCTGCCGCCGGACACCGTCGAGCAGCTGGTCATGGCGGGCCTGGTGCCCCCGGATTACACCGGCGCACTCGTGGTGTCCCAGCGCCCGGCTTCGCAGGTGATCGCTTCGCTCGAGTACCAGCGCGGGGACTCGCTGTTCGCGCTCGAGTACGGCCGTAGCTTCAAGCATCAGCAGACGTCGTTGCCGATGTTGATCCCATCGTTCGACGAAGACCGCGAGTCGTTCTACGCGCTCGCGACGCACCGGCCGCACGAGCGGTTCGAGCTCGGCGGCTACTACTCGGTCTCCCACCTCGATGCGAACGACCGCCTCGGCCGGGACATGAAGTGGGCCGAGCGTCACCACGCGTTCCAGCGCGACCTCGCCGTCACGCTGCGCTACGACGTCAACGACCACTGGTTGTGGAAGCTCGAAGGTCACTTCATCGACGGCACCGCCGACGTCGATGTGGCCACCAACCCTAAACGCTACTGGGGGTTGTTCCTCCTCAGGACCACCGTGAGTTTCTGAGATGCGGCCGCTCACGCAAATGCTCAAGCTCGTCGTGCTCGTCGTCGTGTGCACGTGCGTCTGCGTCTCGCAGCCCACCGATGCCGCCGACGAGAGCTTCAAGGTGATCGTGAATCCCGAGAACCCCATCACGGCGGTGAGTCGCACATTCCTGCGCGACGCGTACCTCAAGCGCGCCGCCGACTGGGGCCACGGCACGACCGTCCGCCCGGTCGATCTGTCGCGGCCGTCCTCGGTGCGCGAGCGCTTCACGCACGAAGTGCTGAGGAAGAGCCCCTCGCAGCTCAAGAACTACTGGAACCAGCAGATCTTCTCCGGCAAAGGCGTACCGCCACCGGCGGCGACCTCACCGATGGGTGTGATCGAGTACGTCATGGATCATCCAGGGGCGATCGGGTACCTGCCGAGCAGCGTCGATCCGGGGAGCGCGAAGGTCATCCTGGTCCGCTAGATGTTCGCGCCGCTCAAGTTCCGGCATCGCATCGGGCTGTTGCTGGTGCTGACCGCGCTGGGGTCGATCGCCGTGACCGCCGTGACGCTGGTGCTCCTGCGTCGGAGTGAGCGACAGCTGTCGGGCATCGAGACCCGCTACGTACCGCTGATCGAGCTCGATCGTGACCTCGACGCGACGTTCATGCAGTTGATCCGCGCCTTCGAGGATGCTGCGGCCGCGGCCGACGAGGCCCGCCTGGCCGATGCGGAGCGCCTGCACGAGCAGCTCGCGCGCCGGATCGCGCTCGACCGCAACATCATCGACGACAACGGCGGTGATGCACGCGTGCTCGCGATGCAGCTGCGCGCGTACTACGACGCGGCGCGGCCGGTCTCGGAGCAGCTCATGGCGGGTACGCAGATCGATCAGCTCGCCGCGCGAATCGACCAGATGCGTCAGACGCGCGAGAAGTTCGCCGCCGACCTCGCCACGGCGACGCGCCCCGACCGGCGGCGACTCGCCGAGGCGTTCGCGCGGGCGCGTACGTCGCAGCGGCGCGCGCTGCGCATCGACATCGCGGTCGCCGCGAGCGTGCTCGCGCTGATGGCGCTGGTGTCGTGGCGCTTGATCCGGCGCACCGTCGGGTCGCTGCGCGCCGTGTCCGAAGGCGTGGAGCGGCTGGCGCGCGGCGAGTTCGGCCAGGAGATCGAGGTCACCAGCCCCGACGAGATCGGCGACCTCGCGCGGGAGGCCAACCGGACCGCCGAGCGGCTGCGCGAGTATCGCGACCGCACCGAGAGCCTGCTGCTCGAGACGCAGCACCAGGCCACGGCGCTCGCGCGCGCGAGCGACTACAAGTCGGCATTTCTGGCGAGCATGTCGCACGAGCTGCGCACACCGCTCAACAGCATCATGATCCTGTCCAACGTGCTGCGCGAGAACGCCGACGGCCTGCTGTCGACGAAGCACGTCGAGTTCGCGACGCTGATCAACAAGTGCGGCACCGAGCTGCTTGCGTTGATCAACGAAGTGCTCGATCTCGCGAAGATCGAGGCCGGCAAGCAGTCGCTGGCGTGCGCGCCGCTGCGGCTCGAAGCACTCGAGGACTACATGCGCCGGATGTTCGAGCCGACCGCGGCGCAGCGGAAGCTGGCGTTTCGCGTCGAGGCGGTCGAGGGCCGCCCCGATCAGATCATCACCGACGAGCCGCGGGTCGCACAGATCGTGAAGAACCTCCTGTCGAACGCCTTCAAGTTCACGGAAGAGGGCTCGGTCACGGTGCGGGTCGAGAAGGCCGAGCCCGGCGTCGCCATCTCGGTGATCGACACCGGCATCGGCATCGCGAAGGACAAGGTCGCGTGGGTGTTCGAGGCGTTCACGCAGGCGGAGACGGGGAGCAGCCGCAAGTACGGCGGCACCGGCCTCGGGCTCGCGATCGCGAAGCAGCTCGCCGTGCGTCTCGGCGGGGACCTCGTGGCGGACAGCGAGCTCGGTAAGGGCAGCACGTTCACGCTGCGGCTGCCGCTCGTCGCGCCCTCGTCGGCCGACGCCATCCCCGAGGCCGCGCCGGTGCCGACCGCGAAGTCCGAGCCGGTGAAGCCGGCGCCCACCCCGGCGCTCGTCGAGACCACGCTCGCCGGTGCGACCGTGCTGCTGGTCGACGACGACATGCGCAACCTCTACTCGCTGGCGAGCGTGCTGCGCGAGAGCTCGATCACGGTCGTCACGGCCGCTGATGGCAGCGAGGCGCTCGAAGCACTCGAGCGCGAGCCGCACGTCGACGCCGTGCTCATGGATGTGATGATGCCCGTGATGGACGGCCACGAGGCGATCCGCCGCATCCGCGCGCAGGATCGATTTCGCGCGCTGCCGATCGTGGCGCTCACCGCGCGCGCGATGGAAGGCGAGCGCGAGCGCTGCCTCGAGGCGGGCGCGACCGACTACCTGCCGAAACCGGTCGATGTCGCGAGGCTGTTCGAGGTGCTGCGCCGCTCGCTCACGGCGGCGTGATCGGCCGCGGTAGCGTGAAGTGGAACGCGGTGCCCGGCGTCTCTCCGCCGATCCAGATCCGGCCGCCGAGACGCTCGATCGCGCGCTTGCACAGCGTGAGGCCGACGCCGCTGCCGGGCGTCGCGCTGAGGCGCGTGAACAACCGGAACACGCGCTCGCGATCCTCGGCGGCGATCCCGATCCCGTTGTCGTGCACCGTGATCTCCCACTGATCCGCGGCGGTCGTCGCGGTGATGCGGATCTCCGGTGCGCGCTCGCCCCGGAACTTGAGCGCGTTCTGGATCAGATTCTGGAACACCTGCGCGAGCAGGCGGCGGTTACCACGCACGACGGGGAGCTCGCCGGTGGTCACGCTGCCGCCGCTTGCCTGCAGCTCGCCGCGCAGCGTCTCGACGGCCTCGGCGATCACCGAGGCGAGGTCGACGTCGACGACCTCGAGCGGCGTTGCACTGCTGCGCAGCAGCGCGTAGAGGTCGTCGATCATCGAGGTCATCGAGCTCGTCGCGCGGATGATCCTGCCGAGTGCGTCCTTCGCGCGGCCGTTGGCCTCCGCGAAGTCCTCGAGCAGGATCTCGGAGAACCCGTTGATCGCGCGGAGCGGTGCCCGGAGGTCGTGCGACAGCGTCTGGTGCACGTACTCGAGGTCCGCGATCCGCTCGCGCAGCTCGCGCTGTCTGCGATGTAGCTCGACGAACACGCCGACCTTGCTCCGTAGTGCTTGCGGATTGATCGGCTTGTAGAGGAAGTCGACCGCACCCGCCTCGTATCCGCGAAAAGTGCGCTCCTCCGAGCGGTCCCCGGCTGTGACGAACAAGATGGGGATCAACCGGGTCCGCTCGGCGGAGCGCATCAACTGTGCTGTCTCGTAACCGTCCATCTCGGGCATCTCGACGTCGAGCAGCACGACGGCGAAGTCATGCTTCAAGAGGAGGCGCAAGGCGTCGTTGCCGGACGTGGCCGAGTACAGGGTGTGCGCGGGGTCCCGCAGCAGCTCCTCGAGGGCAAACAGGTTCTCTGGTTTGTCGTCGACGAGGAGGATGTTGAGTGGCTGCACTCGAGGACCGCGCTCGATGCTACCTCAGAACCAGTCCGGGCCCCACGTCACGCGCCAGCCCATGGGGAGGTGCTCGACGCTCAGCGTGATGAAGCTCGCCAGACCGCGGGAGTCCGTACGGCGCACGAAGACCTGGGCGGTGCGGAAGTTCTTGATGCCCGTCGCCCGGATGCCCTCGATCTTCGAGGTCATCCCGGTCATCGCCGAGACCGCGCGACGCGAGACCTCGTCGCGCATCGCATCGGCGGTCGCGTCGCAGTAGAAGCCATCGAGGGTCGACCGGTACATGTCCGCGTCGCGGCGGGCGATCGCGAGGTCGCCGACGCGAACGAGGTTCTCGATCTCCTTGACGTCCGCCGCGGGCAGCTCGGTGTCCGCGGAGGCGAGCGCCTCGTGCACTTTCTGCTCCCACGCCTGCTGCACGACCGCCCACGTCTCGTAGGCCTTCGTCTGGATCGCGTCGTCGAGCATCGCCGTCAGCTTCTCGGGCGTGTTGACGCAGCCGACCTTCGCGTGCGTCCAGCAGCCGTTCGTCCACGTCACCGCGGTGGCGCGGAAGATGTCGAGGAACGTCGGCATGCCGTAGCGCTCGACGAGCAGCTGCACGAACGACCCGGCGCGGCCGTAGTTCCTCGCGGACACGTCGCGGGACTCGAGCGTGGTGAGGCGCACGCGCGTCTCCATGCCTGCGAGCAGCTGCTGCGCGTAGGCGGCGTGCATGTCACGGCCGGACTGGTCGAGGTACTCGGCGAGGCCTTCGGACATGAAGGGGTGGCGGCGCAGGTTCACCGGATCGATGTACGCCTCGAGGATGTGGGTCAGCTCGTGGCCGTAGCGGTTGCTCTCGTAGCCGTCTTCCGCGCCGGTGTAGAGGACCTCGATGCGGTTCTGGCCGGGGTACGCGGTGCCGGCGCCGCGGCCGTTCGCGCTGGCGGCGAGGCGGCTCGGTGTGAGGTATGCGGTGACCAGCGGCTCCTGCGTGACGCCGAGCGCGGTGCGGATCTCGTTATAGGCGGCCTCGCGCTTCGCGAGGATGTCGCTCTGGTCCAGATCTGCGGGCGTGCCGGCGAAGAAGTTGAGCGCGAAGTGGTGCGATGCCGTCTGCTTCCAGGCTTCGCCCGCGTGCGCGGCGTCATCGCAGCGGTCGGTCGACAGCGCGATGACCGGCGGCTCGATCGAGCCGGGCGGCTTGACCTCGGGGGTGTCGATGCTCTCCACCGCACCGTCCGTCGGGTTCGCGACGTCCACGTCGACATCGCGCGGCCCCGAAGACTCGAGGCCACAAGCACTAGAGAAGGCGGTCACCGCGATCATCAGCGAGAGGTTTTTGTTCGTCATGACCCGCTGCTTCGGCGAGAAAGCGCGGGCATCGACTGGGACGTTTTTTTACCCAGTGCGACAGCTTCAGATTTCGGGTTTCGGGGTGAGCCCCCCGGGTATGCCGCAACCCACGGGGGGTACGCCGCTACCCTCCGATCCGAGCTAACTATTCGGACCTACGTCGGAATGGCTGGGTAGCTTACTGGCCTGTTGCTTGCCCTAAGGCTCGTTCGTGCAGACGAACACCTGGCGAGACCAACTCATCTCCGAGCATACGGACATCGCGCGTCGCATCGCGCTCAAGATCGCCCGCCGGTGCCCGGCATGGATGACCCGCGAGGACCTCGTGGCCGCCGGCATGCGCGGCCTCACCGAAGCGGCCGAGCGTTACGACGCCACGCGCACCGATGCCTTCCTTCCGTTCGCCGAGCACCGCATTCGCGGCGCCGTCCTCGACGAGCTCCGTCGCGGCGACGTGCTGCCCCGCCGCATGCGGACGCTCGCGCGCAAGGTCACCAACGCGATCCGCGACATCGAGGCGAGCGGCGAGACCGCGACCGACGAGCGCGTCGCGGAAGTGCTGGGCGTCACCGTCGATCACTATCGCTCGCGTCTCGCGCCGCTCGCGCAGGTGCAGGTGCAGCCGCTCGAGGGGATCGCGTCGGTGCTCGTGTCGGAGACCACCACGTCGCCCGATGACGAGGTGTCGCGTCGCGAGATGCTCGCGCAGCTGCGCGCGGCGATCGATCAGCTCGAGGAGCGCGACGCGCGCATCATCACCTATCACTTCGACCAGGAGCTCTCCTACCAGGAGATCGCCGGCATCTTCGGGATCACCGGCTCGCGCGTGTGCCAGCTGCTCGCGCGTGCACTCGAGCGGCTGCGCGTGCGCCTCGGCGTGGCCACGCCGGCCATGAAGGCGGCCGCATGAACACGCACCCTCCCTTCGATCGCACGGTGCCGATGCCCACGCTGCTCGTGCGCCCCAAGCGCGAGACCGCTGGCAACTCCACGCGCCGCATGCGAGCCTCGTCGGCGATGCACGAGGCTGTTGTTGCCCTGCGCGTCATGGTGGTCGAAGACGATCCGCAGGTCGCGCGCAACATCGAGCGCTGCTTGCGTGCGGAAGGCTACGGCCTCGCGATCTACGACGACCCCGTGCCCGCGCTCGAGAAGATGAACGAGGATCCGGGGGTGTGGGACGTGGTGCTCCTCGACGTCGGCCTGCCGAACATGAGCGGAATCGAGGCCCTGGAGCGCATCCGCATGCAGGGCTCGCTCGCGTCGGTGATCATGCTGACCGGCGACAACACGGCGAAGACCGCGACCGCGTGCATGCGCGCCGGCGCGTTCCACTACCTGACCAAGCCGTTCCAGGTGTTCGAGCTGTCGGCGATGGTCGCGTCCGCGGGCCGCTATGCGGTGATGCGGCGCGAGCTCACGAGCGCGCGGCAGGCGAGTGAGGGCAAGCTCACGTCGACGATCGTCGGCAACTCGGCCCCGATGCGCCGGCTGCAGTCGTCGATGGATCGCCTCGCGGGTCAGGACGTCTCGATCCTGATCCAGGGCGAGAGCGGCACGGGCAAGGAGATGGTCGCGCGTGGCCTCCACGATCGCGGCGCGCGCCGCGGCAAGCGGTTCGTCGCGGTCAACTGTGGTGCGATCCCCGACACGCTGATCGACAGCGTGCTGTTCGGGCACGTCAAGGGTGCGTTCACCGGCGCGACGTCGGATCGCCCTGGCGTGTTCGTCGAGGCCGATGGCGGGACGCTGTTCCTCGACGAGATCGGGGACATGCCGCTCGCCGTCCAGGCGCGCCTGTTGCGCGTGCTGCAGGAGAGCGAGGTGCGCGCGGTCGGCAGCGAGAGCGTGCGGCGCATCGACGTGCGCGTGATCGCCGCGTCGCACGTCGACCTCGCCACCGCGGTGCAGCAGGGGCGGTTCCGCCGCGACCTGCTGTACCGGCTCAACGTCGTCGTGCTGGCGGTTCCGCCGCTGCGCGATCGGCCGGACGACATCCCGCTGCTCGCGGCGCACTTCCTCAAGAAGCACGGCGGCGATGCGCCCCCGGTGCTGTCGCCCGAAGCGCTCGACGCGCTGCGCCGCTACGCGTGGCCGGGCAACGTGCGCGAGCTCGAGAACGCGGTGCTGCACGCGGTCGCGCTAGGTCACGGCGACACGATCTATCCCGAGTCGCTGCCGTCGGCGATCGCGGCCACCGAGACGCTCGCCACGCTCGACGTCAGCACGTCCGGCGAGCTCACACCGCTCACCGACGCCAAGCGCCGCGCGAGTGCGGCATTCGAGAAGCGCTACCTGATCGCCGCGATGACGCGCGCCAAGGGCTCGGTCTCCGAGGCGGCGCGGATCGCGGCGCTCGATCGCACCAACTTCCGCCGGCTGCTCCAGCGGCACGGCATCGATCCTTCCACCTTCAAGGGGGAGCCATGATGGGCCACATCGAAGCGAGTCGTAGCGCGGATCCGCGTCAGGTCGCCGACGTCCTGCTGTCCTCCGCGCTGCACGCCGCCGCCGACGCCGTGTTCATCGAGCCGGTCGCCGGCGAGCCC
Source organism: Kofleriaceae bacterium (assembly GCA_035539815.1). Taxonomy (GTDB): domain Bacteria; phylum Myxococcota_A; class Polyangia; order Haliangiales; family Haliangiaceae; genus JABFXX01. Next base: position 27,026 of record DATLHR010000439.1, on the reverse strand, counting down.
GACGTGTACGCGATGGTGTTCGAGCGCGAGGCGAGGATGCTGACCACGGTCGTCGTCGACGCGTCGCTCGGCGAGGCCGTCGTCGCACGGCTCGCCTACCTCGCCGACCTCGACCTCTCGGCGACCACGACCACCACCGGCGTGCTCGACGTGTGCGCCGGCTCGTGCGACGGCGCGATCGTCGTCACCCTGCGCCCGGGCACCAGCCTGCGCGCGGACCTCATGGTTCGACCGCGCGCCCGCGGGTCGGCACCCAACGTCGTTCACTCGGAGCCGCGCGAGCTCGTCCCCGGCGACGTCATCGGTCACTACGTCGTGCGCGACGTCATCGGCGCGGGCGGCATGGGCGTGGTCTACCGCGTCGAGCACGTGTCGCTCGGGCGCGAGCACGCACTCAAGCTGCTATCGGCGCCGGTGCTCGACTACGATCCGTCGCACGTCGAGCGCTTCCTGCGCGAGGCCCGCGCCGCGGCGCGCATCCGCCACCCGAACATCGCCGAGGTGTTCGACTACGGGCAGCACGTCGACGGGCGGCCCTACCTGGTGATGGAGCTCGTCCACGGCGAGCGCCTCACCGATGTCATCGCGCGGGGGCCGCTGCCCGCCAAGGACGTGGTCACGATCGCGCGGCAGCTCGCGGGTGCGCTCGCCGAAGCGCACGATCGCGGCGTCATCCACGCCGACATCACCCCGGCGAACGTGCTCGTCGTCGCGGGCGACACGCTGCGCGTGAAGCTGATCGACTTCGGCCTCGCCGAGCTGGCGGGCGAGCGGCTCGGCTACACGGATCCGGGGTTCGTGCTCGGGACCCCCGAGTACATCTCCCCCGAGCAGCTGCGCGGCAGCTCCGCGAGCGATCGCTCGGATCAGTACGGCCTCGGCGTCGTACTCTACGAGCTGCTCGTCGGACGGCCGCCGTTCGAGGACGACGACCTGAACGCGCTGCTGCGCAAGCACCTGTCTGCACCGGTGCCGCAGATCGAGAGCCCCCACGGTCCACTTCCGCCCCGGCTCGCGGACGTGATCACCACCTGCCTGCAGAAGACCCCGCAGGCGCGCTTCCCGGGGATGCGCGCTCTGCTTGCTGCGCTCGCCGACGTGGAACGGGTCACCGTTCGTCGCGGCTGGCGGCGCTGGTTGGCGAGTTAATCATGACGGACAAGAACGTTGTCGTTTGCGTCGATGATGATCCGACGCTGCTCAATGCCATCGCGCGCGCGCTGCGGCCCACCGGCTTCGACGTGCGCCCGACGCTGTCCCCGACCCAGGCGCTCGATTGGATCTCCAGCGAGAACGTCGCGGTCGTGATCGCGGACTACGAGATGCCCGAGATGTCGGGCGCCGAGCTCGCCGACGCGGCGCGCCGCGTGCGGCCGGAGACCGTGCGCATCCTGTTGACGGGACGGACGTCCCTCGACACCGCGATCGACGGCATCCACCGCGGCGAGGTGTTCCGCTTCTTGACCAAGCCGTTCGAGGTCGAGGCGCTGCGCGGCGCCGTCCGCGCGGGCATCGATCGCCACCTCGAGCTCATGTCGCTGTCGGGCGAGCGCAAGCGCCGCGAACGGCGCGAGCTGCTGCGCAGCGCGCTCGAGGCGGAGTACCCGGGCATCTCGGATGTGCTGCGCCGGAGCGATGGCGCGCTCGAGGTCACGTCGCAGCCGTGGGCGGACGCCGCCCGGCTCGGCCTCGTTGGCCTGACGTCCGCGCTCCAGCGTGCGCGCTGAAAGGAGGAGCTATGTCTCACGTGATCCGCGACTTCATCGGCAGCCTCGCCGAGGGCAGCCAGGTGATCGACCACGACCTTCGCTTCCGCGCCGTCGCCGGTGCGGCGAGCGGTCTGCTCGGGCGCACGCTGGCCGAGCGGTTCCCCGGCGTCGAGGGCAGCCCGGTCTACGCCGCGCTGGTTCGCTGCCTGCACGAGCGTGCACCGCAGCGGCTCGAGACCGAGCTCCCCGTGACGAACGGGCCGTCGCGCTGGCTGCAGCTGCACTTCGTGCCGGTGCCCGATGGGGTATGCAGCGTCGCGATCGACATCACCGAGCAGAAGCGGCTGACCGATCAGCTGCGCTCGAGCCTGCAGCTCGAGGCGGTGGGCCGCGTGGCCGGGGGCATCGCGCACGACATCAACAACGTGCTGTCCGTGATCCTCAGCTACTCGGAGATGATCCGAGAGGAGCTCGACAACGAGGACGCCGCGCGCGCCGACGTCGACGAGATCCGGACCGCCGGGATGCGCGCCGCGGACCTCACCCGCCAGCTGCTCGCGTTCGGGACCCAGCCGATGGCGATCCCACGCGCCGTCGATCTCGGGGCCCTGGTCGCGTCGGCGGAGAAGCCGCTCAAGCGCATCCTCGGCGCCACCATCGAGGTGAGCCGCGTCTCGTCGGCGATGTGCTGGCCGGTGCGCGTCGACCCGGGGCAGCTCGAGCACGTGCTGCTGCGGCTCGCGATGCACGCGCGCCAGACGATGCCCGCCGGCGGCAAGCTCGTGATCGAGACCCGCAACGTCGAGCTCGCGGCCGGACCGCACGTCGCGCTCGCGTTCACCAGCCGCGCGGTCGGCCTCGATCCCGAGGGCGCGAGCCAGGTGCTCGATCCCGTCCACGAGATCGTCGAGCAGGCGGGCGGCTTCGTCGAGCACGAGGTCGTCCCAGGAGAGGGCACGACGCTGCGGATCTGCCTGCCGCGCGTGCGCGAGGCCGGCGAGTACCACCCGGTGACGGTGCCGCCGTTCGCGGTGCCGGCGGGCGGCACGATCCTCCTCGTCGAGGAAGATCCGCAGCTCAACGCGCTCGTCGCCGGCATCCTGCGCCGCGCGGGCTACAACGTGCTGACCGCGACCAACGCCGGCGAAGCGCTGCTGATCTGCGAGCAGGAGGTCGGCCGCATCGATCTCCTCCTCACCGACGTCGTGCTGCCGCGGATGAACGGCCAGCGGCTCGCCCAGCGCCTCGGTCCCCTGCACCCCGAGATGAAGGTCGTGTACATGGCCGGCTACACGGACGACGCCGGGCTCGTTCACGACGTGCGCGCGTCGGGCGTCGCGCTGCTCGAGAAGCCCATCACGCCGGCCGCGCTGCTGCGTCAGGTCCGGCGGAGCCTGGCTCAGCGCTCCTCGACCATCACGATCTGAGACGTCGCGACATCGTGGGTGTGGAGGGACACGCCGGCGGAGCCTGGCTCAGCGCTCCTCGATCATCACGATCCGAGACGTCGCGACGTCGTGGGTGTGGAGGGACACGCCGGCGGAGCGCTGGCTCAGCGCTCTTCGACCATCACGATCTGAGACTTCGCGACGTAGTGGGTGACGGTGTCGGTGCGGAGCTCGAGGTACGGCGCCTCGGCGTTGAGGTGATCGGCGGTGCGCTGATAACCGATCGGCGCGACCCAGCGCAGGCGGCCGTTCAGCTTGGTGCCGCCGCGCAGCTCGACGGCCACCTGCTGGAACACGACCGGCAGGTCGCCGTCGCTCGGATGCAGCGGGCTCACCGGGACCGTGAGGCAGGCGATGTCGCTGCGGCCGACGAAGTAGATCTTGCCGTCGCGGCGCACCGGGATGAACCGGGTGCCCGCGTCGAAGAACCGCAGGATCGTCTCGCCGAAGGGGACGAACACGACCGCCTGGAACTCCCGACCATCGTGCAACTGCATCGTCACGGGGAGCTGCTCGACCGGGATCCGGAGGGTGTTCAGCGTACGGACAGGTTTGGCGCTCGTCATGGGCCCTGATTCGGCCGATTTCCGACGGCCTGGAGGGCGGGCTCAACATTCGCGAAGGCGGTCGAACCGGGGGGCGATGCACCGCGCCAGGATCCTGATCGTCGACGATGAGCCGCAGCTGTTGCGCGCCCTACGCAGCGTGTTCGGCCGCGACCGGCGCTGGGACCTCGTGTTCGCCGAGGGCGGTCGCGACGCGCTCGCCGAGCTGCACCGCGGGGAGTTCGATGTGGTGGTGTCCGACATGCGGATGCCCGACGTCGATGGCGTCGCCCTGCTCGAGGCCGTCCGGCAGGACTCGCCGCAGACGGTGCGCCTCATGATGTCCGGGGCGGTCGACTTCGATGAGACCGACCTCGCCAGCGGGCTCGCCCACGAGCTGGTGGGAAAGCCGTTTTCGCCCGCGAGGTTACGCGAGACGATCGAGCGCTGGCTCGGTCGCAACCTGGTCGCTAACTGACAACCCACGCTCGGAGGCCTTCCGAGGTGCTTGGAACGGTCGATTCCAGAACCAATGTCGTCCCGCCAGGACACCTCACGCCGGACCGAGTTCCGGGCCGCGCTGGGCGAGCTCGCGCGCATCGACAAGCTCGAGCTCGGCGCGGCACTGCGAGCGATGCTCGCGGTCGACGCCGAGGCGCTGCGCGTGACGCGCGTCAGCTACTGGGAGCTCGCGCCCGACCGCAGCGCGATCGTGTGCCGCACGCTCTACCGCCGCGACGCAGGTGCCTACGACCACGGCGGCGAGCTGCGCGCCTCCGCGATCCCCGCGTATTTCGGCGCGATGCTCGAGGGCTGTCCGATCGCCATCGATGACGCGCTCTCCGATCCGCGGACGCGCGAGCTCGTCGACTCATATCTTCGACCGCACGCGATCAGTTCGATGCTCGATGTGCCCGTCTGGAGGAGCGGCAAGCTCGCGGGGGTGCTGTGCCACGAGCACGTCGGCCCTGCGCGCGCGTGGACCGCCGACGAGCAGACCTTCGTGCGCGGCATCGGGAGCATGGTGTCCGCGGTGCTCGACGAGGTCGATCGCGCGCGCGCCGAGCAGCGCGCCCGCTTCGCCGCGATCACCTCGCTCGCCGCCGGAGTGGCGCACGAGATCAACAACCCGCTCACCTACATCACGGCGAACCTGACCACGGCGCTCGAGGACCTCGATGCGGGCATCCTCGATCCCACCGCGCTCCGCGAGCTGCTGCGCGATGCGCACTACGGCGCCGAGCGCGTGCGCCACATCGTGCACGAGCTGGTGGAGGCGGCGCAGGCGATGCCGCCGCCCGCGCGCGCGTCACCGGTGAGCGCGCGGCCCGACGAGGCACGCCGCCGCGTGCTGCTCGTCGACGACGAGGCGCCGGTGCGCCAGAGCCTGCGCAGGATGCTCGCGTCGGCGCACGACGTCGTGGTCGCGGACGATGGTGCGAGCGCGCTCGCGACGCTCCGCAGCGGCCTCCACGTCGACGTCGTGGTGTGTGACCTGATGATGCCGCAGATGACCGGCATGGAGCTCTACGCGCACCTTGTCGAGGAGCGCCCCGAGCTCGCGCGGCGCACGATCTTCATGACGGGTGGCGCGTTCACCGCGGATGCGCGCGCGTTCCTCGCGGCGTGTGATCGCCCGCTGCTGGAGAAGCCGATCGACCGGGCGACGCTGCGCCGGGCGATCGCTTCCGTCTGACGGTTTAAGCACCTCGGCAGACCCGGACCGGGGGAAGACCCGGACCGGGGGTGGGCACGCGGATCACGAGCTGGGGACGGTGGCTCCAGTGGGTTCACGCCCCGATGGGGTGGCGCGGGATCTCGACGGGGCGCTTCGTGAGATTGCCGACATGCCACGCCGCGACGGCGTGTTCGCCGAAGCGAACACGCTTGCACATGTGCAAAGAGACGCACCGTCAGGCGGCGTCTTGTGGTGTGGGCTCGCGAACCTTGACGTACGCGAGCCGCGCGAGTGCGTACGTGCCTTGTGGGAAGATCGCCGGGAGGCCCCCCCGCCAACGCGTCCAGGCCGCCCGGTACTCGCGGACGAACTCGCGGTTGCGTTGAAGGGCCTCGATGCGCGCCCACTTGCTGCGCGCGGCGACGCGGGGCCGGAGGGTGCGGCGGGGTTCGTGACTTGTCGGCGCGGCACGCCAGGACTGCTGCAGGACGCGGCGCCGCCCGAGCACGCTGCGGCCGCGCGTGCGGCGGTCGTGCGCGCACGCGGCCTCGACGTTCGCGATCTGGTCGCGCAGCTGCGTGAGGAGGGGCGGCGGATCGCCGAGCTCGGCCGGCAGCGTGAACGCGAGCTCGACCTCTTCGGGCATCGGCCCATCGTCGCGGAAGAAGTGATGAGGTCGACGAGCGCGCAGCGTGCGGCCGTCGAGGAGGGCGCGGACGGTCCTGGGACCGGGCCAGTGATGCACCTGTTCGACCAGGCCATCCTTGACCGGGTTTGTGGCGGTGTAGACGAGCTTGTCGAGCACGGCGTCGGCGTCGACGAGCTCGACGAGGCACGGAGGCTCGGACGCGAAGGCGTTCTCCCATCGACCGCGTAGCGCGTTGATGCACTTCGCGAGGTTCGTGTGGAAGCGATGATAGAACTCGACGACGTGATCGCCTGGGTCGTAGAGGACCACGTGGTGGTGGTTCGACATCATCTGTGCGAGGAGGAGGCGAATGTCGAATCTCAGTGCGGCCTCGAACAGGCAGTAGAGGAAGGCGTTGTTCATCGCCTCATCGGGCCGCATGAGGAAGGCCCGTTGCACGCATCGTCGCGTGAGCAGCCAGTACTTGTTCGGCAGGATGGGTCGCGGCATCGACATCGAGCACGCACGTAGCAAGCGCGCCGCCATGATGCCTGCGAGCGATCCCGCGGACTTCGCGATGCTTGGCCGTCCGTACGTCGGACGATGTCCGAATGCCGGACGGACATCGGACGGTCGAGCATCCCTTAGGCTGGAGGACTCACGGCAGGCGCGGGTCGCACGGCGCGCACGCCGACGGCCGCGAGCGCACGCGCAGCTCGCCGTCGAATCGCGGGACGCGGACGACGATCTGCTGCTTGCGCGGCTGCGGTGGCGCGGCACCGCCGCAGTACGGACACGGCTCGGCGGGGAGCTCGAGCACGCCGCCGCCCTTGGCAGGCTGCACCGTCCCGTCGAACGTGTGTTCCTCGGGGCCGAACGGACTCTCCATGCGCTCCACGATGACGAGCACGAACTTGGTGAAGTCGACCGTCGCCGCGACGTCACGGATCGCCGCGGGCGCACGCGCCGCATCGCGGACCACCGTGCAGGTAGGCGGCGTACACGCGCGGATCGGTTGGGGCTGCGGCTCGGCGCGGACGGCTGGAGTTGGATCAAGCGGATCCTTCTCCAGCTCGATCGGACCATGCACGCTCCTCTCGACGAGAGTACGTTCGCGCGAGCGTGGGCACTGATCAGCGCAGCGCTGACGAAGAGCAAGTACGCATCGGCGCCGATGACAGATGCGTCGCTATCGGCAGCGATGCGCGAGCTTCATGATGCATCGACGAACCCGCTCTTCCGCGCTCTCGTCGAGAGTGTGCGGAGGCCAGCCGCTCCCCCGCCCACCGCGAGCGGGTTTCGCGCGTACTCGGCAGCTGCAAAGTACTCGGTCGGCGACAAGATCCGCCACGCGACCTTCGGTGAAGGCACGGTCACGCAGAGTGTCGCCGGCAAGGTCCATGTCCAATTCGCCGCCGGCGTTCGCGTGCTTGCCCAGGCAAGATGATCGCGATCGGTGACGTCGACGGGTTCGAGCCGGACACCGAGCTCGGGTTGTTCGTCGGCGTACAGTGCTACTCCGCCTCGGCGGTGCCCGTGCTATACGCGCCGGATGCCGACGTACCGCCTGACCTACTTCGACGCGGGTGGCCGCGCCGAGCCGATCCGTGTCGCGATGTTCCTCGCCAAGCTGCCCTTCGAGGATCGCCGCCTCAAGTTCCCCGAGTTCGGCGCGATGCGCGAGCAAGGCGTGTTCCCCCTCGGCGCCGTCCCAGTGCTCGAGATCGACGGGCGCTCGATCGTCCAGACCGGCGCGATCCTTCGCTATATCGCGCGCGTCGGGAACACGGACCTCTACCCGACCGACCCCTATGCGGCACTGCTCGTCGACAGTGCGATCGACACGTTCAACGACACCGTGTCCAACGCGCTGATCCCGAGCATGTTCGAGCGTGACCCCGAGAAGAAACTCGAGATGCGCAAGGCGCTCGTCGGTGGTCCGCTCGCCAAGGCCTGCCGCTACATCGACGAGCTGATCGGCGCCGGCCCGGGCCCGTTCCTCACCGGAGCGAAGCTCACCATCGCTGACCTCGTGCTCGGCGATACCGTCCGCGCCTACCGCTCGGGCCGGCTCGACGGCATCTCGGCCGAGACCCTCGCTCCCTATCCTCGGCTCGCCGCGCTCGGCGATGCGTACGCCGCGCACCCGGCGATCGTCGAGTACGGCGCACGCTGACGCTCACGAAGCGTTAGGCGAGGCGGTGCGGCAACTGGCAACAGACGAACAAAGCTGACACTCGAACAGGCGCCGGTTCCGCCCCGTGATATCGAACGGAATGCGCCGACTTGCGTGGATGACGAGTGCGTTGGTGCTGCTGGGGGCCTGCATCGTGGCCGCGGAGCGGCGGACCGTCGTTGCTCCGCGCTATTCCCACCCGCCAACGATTGTCGTCGCCACGCGCGGTCCGATCGAGGTCCTGCAGCCATGGCTCTCGAGCCTCCGCCGCGCGAAGACGGTGACGATCAGCGCCGAGCTCGAGAACAAGCCCATGCTCCCCGAGCTCGATATGGAACAGCGCAGGCTGGTGGGGCTCGTGACCAAAGAGCCTAGTCGCTTCGCCAAGCGCGACCACGAGGCCGAGCTGGCCGGCATCTGTGCCGACGCGTGGGCCGCTACGGCCCCAGGTACTCCGCTCGACGAGATCGTGGTCATTCGCGCGTTCGTCGACCAACAGCACGATCGGAAGTGCATCGACAAGGAGTACGTCGGCCCCGGAACGCTCGAGATCATCGGTGGGGCGGAGCCGGGAGCGACGATCTGCGTGCGGTGGAAATTCCGCGGAACGACGGTGACGAAGTTCGTCATGGCCGAGAGGGTGCTCGCCTCGACGTGCGAACCGATCGACATGCGGGAGCTCGTTTCGATCACGAGCAGCTCGGCGCGTGGTGCAGGCGCGGAGTATGGCCTGGCCGAGTCCGAGAGCGCAGTCACCGCGGTCGATGACGCTGCGGCGAACAAGGTCGTCGATGAGAGACTCGTTCGGTTTGGAGAGCGCTTCGCCTGGGACGTCTTCTGTCCCGCATTCATCGGCCGGCGCCGCGATGGGCGCGGTCCTCTCCCGAGATGCTCTCTGTAACCGCTCGGGCCTGAGGCGGCTGTTCGCGCGATCACGCTAGTCCGTCTTCGCGTTGGCGTACGTGATGCAGCATCGACGCAGGATGCCTCCCACCGTCGCATTCTGTCGGAATCGCCGAGGAGCTCGACTGGCCTACATGCGGTGGGGTACGGGCCCGGTGCTCGTGGTCCCGCCGGGATGGATCAGTCACCTCGAGCTTCAGTGGCACGATCTCGGAATGCGCGAGCTCTACGAGCGCCTCGCGACGCGTTACGAGCTCGTCTTCTACGACAAGCGCGGAACGGGACTGTCGGAGCGCGAGCGCGAGGATTTCTCGCTCGCGGACGAGCTCGCGGATCTCGAGGTCGTCATCGACGAGGTCGCCCGAGGCCCGATCGCGCTGTTGGGAGCATCGCAGGGTGGCCCACTCTCCATCGCGTACGCGGCCGCGCACCCGGACCGCGTGACTCACCTCGTCTTGTACGGCGCGTACGAGACCGGAGCGCAGATCGCGAAGCCGTCCGTGCAGAGCGCGCTCGTCGCCTTGGTCCGGGCCAACTGGGGCCTCGGCGCGGCAGCGATGGCCTCGATCTTCGTCCCCGCGGAGCTCGATGCAACGCTCCACGCCAAGCTCCGGCACTTCCAGCGCGAGGCGGCGTCCGGCCCCATCGCCGCTCGGCTGCTCGAAGCGATCTACGAATGGGATGTGAGCGACGTCGCCAAGCAAGTCCGCGCGCCGACGCTCGTGATCCACCGCCGTAACGACCACGCGATGCCCAGCCGGCTGGGCGTCGCGCTCGCGTCGACGATTCCGGGCGCCCGGCTCGCGCTCATCGACGGCGAGATCCATTGCCCGTGGCTCGGCGACTGGCAACCGATCGCGGAGCTGGTGGAGCAGTTCGTGCCCCCCGGTCCCGCGCCCATCTCGATCGCTGCTCCTGCGCCCGCACGACCATGGCGGCGCTACGAGACGCTGCGCTACGAGGTCGAAGCTGCGCGCGAGCGATCACGCTTTCGCATCGGCGTGGCGCAGATCGGCGAGCCCGAGGACGTCTTCGCGCGAGCACCGAGCGGGTTGTTTCGCCTCCCTCCAACCCGGGTCGGGCACGTGCAACGCGCCGTCGAACGCACCATCGGCGGCGCCGCCGATGACGGCGTTAACCTCCTCGTGTTCCCGGAGATGAGCCTGGATCTCAACGTCGTCGAGCTCGAGGCCCAGCTCGGCGAGCTGGCGCGCCGTCACGACATGTACATCGTCGCGGGTGGCTACCACGACGAGATCACGCGTGCGAACGTGTGCAAGGTGCTCGGCCCGCTGGGCCTCGTGTGGCAACAGCGCAAGCACATCCCGGCGCTCATCACGCTGGCCGGCGAGGCCCTCACCGAACCCATCGAAGCGCCGTTTCCGCACATCAGCATCGTCGCTGCGACGTCGTTCGGTCGCATCGCGATCGCGACCTGCCGCGACTTCCTCGACCTCGACCTGCTCGTCGAGCTGAGGAATGCCGAGCCGGCCATCGACGTCCTCATCAACCCGGCCTTCACGCCCGTGACCGCGGACTTTCTCGCCGCTCACCTCGGTGCACGGCGATCGCTCTACACCTGCACGGTGTTCTGCAACCACGCGACGTTCGGAGACTCCGAGATCTTCAGTCCCGAGAAGCACAAGCGTCGGGTTCACGTACCTCCGAAGAAGCAGGCCGTGATCCATCGCGACCTCCCGCTGTTCGACGTTCGCGCCGAGCGCCGCGCGTGGGATCAGCGCGCGCATCGCCGCTTCATCCAGAGCACGCGTTCTGCCTGACCAGGTGACCTCGGAGCGTCAGCTGCGAAGCGCGGCCAGCTTGGGCGCCTGACCCACGAGGCGGAGCTCGGGCTCCGTCTCGATGCCCGCGCTACCTTGCTCGCTCAGGCGATCGAGGCGCAGGCGGAGGTTGTTCGCGCTGTCCGCCATGCGCAGCGCGTCGGCGAACGAGATCCGGCCGTCGGCGGCGAGGTGATAGAGCGCGCTATCGAAGGTCTGGCAGCCCTCGTGGGTCGCCTGCTCCATCGCGTCCTTGATCGTGTCGGTCTCGCCGCGCTTGATCAGCTCCTTGATGCGTGGCGTGTCGAGCAGGATCTCCAGCGCCGCGGCGCGGCCGCCCGAGGTGGAGGGGACGAGTCGCTGCGAGATGATGGCGCGCAGGTTGAGCGACAGCTGCAGCCGAACCTCGTGCTCGCGCTCCGCGGGGAAGAAGTTGATGATGCGCTCGAGCGCCTGGTTGGCGTTGTTGGCGTGCAGGGTCGAGAGGCAGAGGTGTCCGGTCTCCGCGAACGCGAGCGCCGACTCCATGGTCTCGGCATCGCGGATCTCTCCGATCAGGATCACGTCGGGCGCCTGGCGCAGCGCGTTCTTGAGCGCGTCGCGGTACGACAGGGTGTCGATGCCGACCTCGCGCTGCGTGACGATGCACTGGCGGTGCGAGTGGACGAACTCGACCGGATCCTCGACGGTGATGATGTGACCGGTCGCGCTGCGGTTGCGATGATCGATCATCGCCGCGAGCGTGGTCGACTTGCCGCTGCCGGTGCCGCCGACGAGCAGCACGAGGCCGCGCTTGCTCTGCATGACGTCGGCGAGCACGGGTGGTAGCTGCAGCTCCTCGAGCGTCTTGCACGTCGTGCGTACGAGGCGCACGACCATGCCGGGCGCGCCGCGCTGGAAGAAGAAGTTCACGCGGAACCGCCCGCCCGACGAGCTCGACAGCGCGAGGTTGAGCTCGCGGCGATCGCGGAACTCGGTCGCCTGCGCGACGGTCATCAGCGTCTCCGCCATCGCCGCGATCTGCTCGCCGCTGAGCGCCTGCTTCGCCGGATAGCCGACGCCGTCGATCCGGTAGACCGGCGGGCTGTCCGCGGTGATGTAGAGATCCGAGGCCTCGACGCGCAGCATGTGCTCGAGGAACGCGCGCATCGACGGATGCCAGGTGTGCTCGTTCATCGGCTCACCGCCTGCGCGGGATGCGGCTCGACGCCACCCAGGTCCGGCATGCGCTTGCGCGCTTCTTCGAGGGTGACGCGGCCATTGCTCACGTGATCCATCACCGCTGCCTCCATGGTCTGCATGCCGAACTTGCCGCCGACCTGCATCGCCGACGGGATCTGGTGGGTCTTGCCCTCGCGGATCATGTTGCGCACCGCGGGCGTGCCCGTGAGGATCTCGAGCGCCGCGACGCGTCCGCCGCGCGGGCGCTTGAGCAGCATCTGCGTGCACACACCGACGAGCGACTCCGAGATCATCGTCCGGATCTGCGCCTGCTGCACCGCGGGGAACACGTCGAGGATGCGGTCCACGGTCTTCGCCGCGCTCGCGGTGTGCAGCGTGCCGAACACGAGGTGCCCGGTCTCCGCCGCGGTGAGTGCGAGCGAGATGGTCTCGAGATCGCGAAGCTCGCCGACCAGGATCACGTCGGGGTCCTCGCGGAGGGCGCTGCGCAGCGCGTTGGCGAACGAGTGGCTCTGGGCCCCGATCTCGCGCTGGTTGACGAGCGATCGCTTCGGCGTATGCACGAACTCGATCGGGTCCTCGAGCGTGAGGATGTGCCCGGGCATCGTCTCGTTGAGGTAGTCGATCATCGCGGCGAGCGTGGTCGACTTGCCGCTGCCCGTCGGTCCGGTGACGAGCACGAGGCCCTTCTCCTGATCGCACATCTGCCGCAGCACCGGCGGCAGCCCGAGGTCCTCGAACTTCGGAATCTTGTTCGGGATGGTCCGGAACACCGCGCCCTCACCTCGGTTCTGCGAGAACACGTTGACGCGGAACCGCAGCTTGTCGTCGAGCGCGAACGCGAAGTCCGCTTCGAGCCGCTCCTGGAACGTGCGACGGGTCGCGTCGTTCATCACGTCGAAGATCAGCTTGTGCGTGTCGTCGGACGTGAGGGGAGGGAGATCGAGGCGGACGATGTCGCCGTGGACGCGGAGCATCGGCGGCTCGCCCGCCGAGAGGTGAAGGTCCGAAGCGTCCTGCTTCACCGCAAACCGGAGGAGGGCAGGGATCGACGGGGGCATCACAGGAGGAATCGTCCACGCGCGCCGGGTGTCGAGCCCGGGTCAGAAAATACCCATGCGTGAATCCGCACGGCCCCCCTACATGCACGCCGAACCTGGTCGATTCGGCGTGCATGGAAGTAATCAAGGCTCGCGGCGCCGACGTGCTCGTCTCGATGCTCGCCGCCGCCGGTGTGGACGTCGTGTTCGGGCTCCCCGGCGGTGCCATCTCCCCCGTCCACGATGCTCTCCTCGACAGTCCGATCCGCAGCGTCACCACGCGGCACGAGAGCGGCGCGATGTTCGCCGCCGCCGGATACGCGCATGCGACGGGCAAGCTCGGGGTCGTCGCCGTGACCTCGGGGCCGGGCTGCCTCAACGCGATGACCGGCCTCGCCTCCGCGTGGTGCGACGGGCTGCCGGTGCTGCTGCTCGTCGGCGAGGTGCCGCGGCACGCGCACGGCAAGGGCGTCCTCCAGGATGGCTCGTCCCACGGGCTGCACCTCGTCGAGATGGCGCGGCACGTGACCAAGCTCGCGGCCGAGGTGCCGAGGGCCAGCGCGCTGCCGCACCTGTTGCGCCGCGCGATCGCGACGGCGATGTCGGGCCGCAAGGGCCCCGTGATGTTGACGCTGCCGCTCGACGTGATGACCGCGGAGGTCGCCGCGCCGCGGATCGGTGGCTCGGTCACGATCGGCGAGGCGATGGCGCCCGAGGTCATCGACGAGCTCGCGACGCTGCTGCGCGATGCCGAGCGCCCGCTGATCCTCGCCGGCAGCGGCGTGCGCGGGAACCGCGCGCCCGAGCGCCTGGTCACCGTCGCCGAGCGGCTGCGCTGCCCGGTGGTCACCACGCCGAAGGGCAAGGGCGTGTTTCCCGAGAACCACCCGCTCGCACTCGGCGTGCTCGGCATGGGCGGCCACGTCTCGGCGCGCGGTTACCTCGACAGCGGCGTCGATGTCGTGATGGTCGTCGGCTCGAGCCTCGGCGATCTCTCGACCGACGGCTTCGCCCAGCAGCTGCAGGCGCGCACGCTGATCCACGTCGACATCGACGCGCGCCAGATCGGCCGCAGCTACGAGCCCACGCACGCGGTCGTCGCCTCGGCGGCGGAGCTGCTCGGCGGTCTCGCGGATCGGCTCGAGGCGGCCTCGCCACGCCGCCGCCGGCGAACGACCGGCGTCGAGCGCCTCCAGCTGCCGCCGTCGGCGAAGCCGGCGCGGATCGCACCGCACGACGCGATCCGCGAGCTCCAGGCGCTGCTGCCGCACGACACGATCTTCACCGTCGACTCCGGCGACCACACCCTGTTCGCGACGCAGTTCCTCGAGCTCAACCACCCCGATGCGTTCATCGTGATGACCGGGCTCGGCTCGATGGGGCAGTCGATCGGCGCCGCGATCGGCGCCCAGCTCGCCCGTCCGGGCCGCAGCGTCGCGGCGATCTGTGGCGACGGCTGCTTCGCGATGAACGCGTTCGAGATCGCGACCGCCGTCGCCGAGCGCCTACCCGTGCGCGTGTTCGTGTTCAACGACGGCCACCTCGGGATGGTCGAGAAGGGGCACGCCAAGGTGTACGGCCGGCGCGCCGAGTACCCCACCGGCGCGCTCGACGTGTGCGCGATCGCCCGTGGCATGGGCGCCGCGACGATCAAGATCGACGGCCGCGACCAGCTGCGGGCGGCGCGCGAGCTCGTCGCCGCCGAGGCTGGACCGGTCGTGTTCGACGTCCGCATCGACCACGAGGTCATGCTCGGGGGCCGCGATCGGGTAGCTGCACTACAAGCCTTTCAGCCCCGGTCGACTCAGCGAGAGGAAGCCGCCGCATGAGGTAGCAACATGCCCACGAGCTCGCGCACACCTTCGCCCCTCCTCCTGTACGTCGACGACGAGCGGCATAACCGCGTCGTCTTTCAGTACGCGCTACCGCCCGACGTCCGCGTCGAGATCGTCGAGGACGCCGCCGCCGCGATCAAGGTGATGGAGCGCGAGGAGGTCGCGGTCGTGGTGACCGATATGCGCATGCCGGGCATGAGCGGCGACCAGCTGCTGCGTATCGTGAAGACACGCTGGCCGGCGACGATCCGCATGGTCGTCACCGCGTTCTCGGATATCGATCCGATCCTGCACGCGATCAACGAGGGCCTCGTCGCGCGGTACATCGTCAAGCCGTGGAACAAGGACGAGCTCGTCCAGACGCTTCGCTGGGCGTTCGGCGCCTGGAAGCTCGGGCGCGAGTCGGCGGCCGTGTCGCGCCGGCTGATCGAGACCGAGCGACTCGCGACGCTCGGCAGCATGAGCGGCATGATCGTCCACGACCTCCGCCAGCCGGTGATGTCGTTGATGGTGAACATCGAGGTGCTCCAGCAGCTCGCGGAGTACGCGCCCCTGCTCGTGCGCGCGCTCGAGCACGTCGACACGCCTGACAAGGAGGATCTCGCCGAGTTGCTGGGGGCGCTGGGGCAGACCGCGACCGACATGCGCAACGCGATCGATCACACGAGCGAGCTGATCTCCGGCCTGCGCACGCTCGGCAAGCCGCGCGCGTCGGCCGCAGCGATCTCGGACCCCCTGCCGATCGTCAAGCAGGCGATCGCGACGTGTCACGAGATCGAAGCCAAGGTGCAGGTGCCAATCACCTACGAAGGACCGTCGGCGCTCGCGCCGGTGCGTATGCCTCCGACCGAGCTCGCGCAGGTCCTGATCAACCTCGTCGCGAATGCGGCGCAGGCGATCGCCGCGAGTGGTAACCCCGACGGCAAGGTCACGGTGGGCGCGCGGACGGACGGCGACGGCATGCTCGTGCTCGAGGTTCGCGACACCGGGCCGGGGATGGCGCCCGAGGTGCTCGAACGTATCGGGACCCCGTTCTTCACCACCCGCGAGGCGGGCACCGGGCTCGGCGTGGCCAACTGCCAGCGGCTGGTGGGCGCGGCCGGTGGGCGCATGCGGATCGAGAGCGAGCTCGGGAAGGGAACCTCGGTGACGATCGTCCTGCCTCCGGCCCCGCTCGCGGCCTGACGCGCTACCATGCGGCGGCCATGGAGTTGCCGCTCGATCAGGACTACACGGTCGAGCTCGGCCTCGATGAGCCGGACGACCTCACGACGCTGACCGGCAAGCTCGCCGAGCTGCTGAGCGTGTCGCGCACGAGCCTGCCTCCGCTCGAGCTGCGCAAGCGATCGATCGACGCACGCCGCGGGCGGGTGCGATTCCACATGATCCTCGGCGCCAAGGGTGAGGAGCACGCGCTCGGCGAGCCCCCGCTGCGCGAGGTGCACGGCGAGCCCGTGGTGATCGTGGGCGGCGGCCCGGCCGGGTTGTTCTGCGCGTACGAGCTCGCGCGCGCAGGAGTGCCGGCGGTGATCGTCGATCGCGGCAAGCCGGTGCAAGCGCGGCGACGCGATCTCAAGGGGCTGACGCAGCACGGGCGCGTCGACGAGGACAGCAACTACTGCTTCGGCGAGGGCGGGGCGGGGACCTACTCCGACGGCAAGCTCTACACGCGGTCGCACAAGCGCGGCGACGTGCGCGACGTCATCGAGGTGCTCGCCCTCCACGGTGCGCCGCACGAGATCCTCGTCGACGCGCGGCCGCACATCGGTTCGAACAAGCTGCCGATGGTGATCGCCGCGATGCGCGAGGCGCTCGAACGCGTCGGCTGCACGGTGCGGTTCGGCGCGCGCGCGGCGGAGCTCGTGGTGCGCGGCGGGCGCGCCGTCGGGGTGCGGCTCGCGGATGGCGACGAGGTGATCGGGCGCGCGGTCGTGATGGCGACGGGCCACTCGGCGCGCGATGTCCACGAGCTGCTCGTGCGTGCGGGGGTGCACCTCGAGGCCAAGCCGTTCGCGATGGGCGTGCGCATCGAGCATCCGCAGCCGCTCATCGATCGGATCCAGTACGGCAAGGCCGCCGGCCATCCGCGGCTGCCCGCGGCCGCGTACCGGCTCGCCTTCACGCCGAACGATGGCCGCGGCGCGTTCTCGTTCTGCATGTGCCCCGGCGGATGGATCGTGCCCGCGGCGACCGAGCCCGATGGCGTCGTCGTCAACGGCATGAGCCTGTCGCGTCGCGATTCGCCGTACGCGAACTCGGGCCTGGTGGTCTCGGTCGAGCTCGCTGACCTGACGAAGCTCGGCCTCGCGGGCCCGCTCGCGGGCGTCGCGCTGCAGCGCAAGCTCGAGCAGGCGGCGGCCCTCGCAGGTGGCGGCGAGCTGCGCGCGCCCGCGACGCGTGCGACCGACTTCGTGCGCGGCAAGGGCTCGTCGACGGTGCCCGCGACCAGCTATCAGCCCGGGCTGGCGGCCGGCGACGTCGGTGAGGTCCTCGACTCGATCGGTGTGCCGCTCGCGGCGCGGCTGCGCGAGGCGCTCGTGCACTTCGACAAGCAGATGCGCGGCTACCTCACGGACGAGGCCGTGCTCGTCGGGGTCGAGTCCCGCACGTCCTCCCCCGTGCGTGTCCCGCGCGATCCGGCGACGCTGATGTCGCCCGACGTCGCGGCGCTGTATCCGTGCGGCGAAGGCGCGGGGTATGCGGGCGGCATCGTCTCGGCCGCGCTCGACGGGATCCGGATCGCTCGGGCGATCAGCGGCCGCACCGGCTGACGCGCGCTACCAGTGGCGCGCCGCGAACGCGAGGAACGTCGTCCAGTCGCGTGACTCCAGCGAGTGGCCACCGCCGCGGACGTGCCAGGCAAGATCACACCCATCCGTTCAGCGTATCACGCGGGACGTTCGCGGCCGTCACGCTCGGGGGCGCGCGCGGCAGGCCGCGGTCGTGCGGCCGCGCGAGCCGCGGGGCGCGCGTCGGAGAGCGTCGGACGCGGCAGCACGATCAGCTGTCCGCGCGCGCGCGCGACGACGCGGCGAATGCCTTCGTGCACGCCGATGCGAGGCCGCCAGCCGAGCAACGTCTCGGCGCGGTCGCTCTCGTAGCGCAGGCGGGCGAGCGCGGAGCGCATACGATACGACGCGATCGGGCTCGCCTTGCCGAGGATCCCGAGCGGCAGCTCGCTGAGCTTGCCGAGCGCGAACACCACGCCGCGCGGCACCCGCACGATCGGCAGCGCGCCCCCCGCCATCCCGAGCACGTGCTCCTGCGTGAGTCGCGCCGGATCGATCAGCTGGATCACCTCACCGGCGGTGAGCCGCTTGGCGATCGCCAGCATCACCGCGTCGACGACGTCATCGAGGTACACGAGCGGTAGCTCGAGCTTGCCGTCGCCGAGCACGATCCAGCGCCCTACGGCGGCGCGTGCGACCGCGCCGTTGATCAGCGGGATGCTACCGCCGAAGATCTGGCCGGGGCGCAGGATCACGACGGGAAGCCCGTGCTTCGCTTCGTGCGCCACGAGTTGCTCGGCCTCGAGCTTCGCGCGCGTGTACGCGCCACGCTCGTCGGGTCGCGGCTCGAGGCGCGCGTGCTCGGTCACCGGGCTGACGCCCGAATAGCCGGCCCAGTCGACGACCGACATCGACGACACGTGCACGAGCTGGCGAGCGCCGGACGCGCGGCACGCGGCGATCACGTTGCGCGTGCCGACGACGGTCGCGCCCTTGTGCTCGGCCCATCCGCCCTTCATCGCGGCGCCGCAGTGGATCACTACGTCGGCACCTGCGATCGCGCGGCCGACCGCCTCCGCATCGCCGAGGTTGCCGAACGCATACTCGACGCCATCGAGCGGACGCCGCGGCTCGCGGCGCTGGAACGCGCGCACCCGATGGCCCTCGGCGCGCAGGCGCTCGACGATCGCCGAGCCGAGGGCCCCGGAGGCGCCGGTGACGACGAACGGGACGCGCGGCGACAGCTCGAAGCGCGCACGGCTCGTGGCGTGCTCGGCGTCGGCGGCGCGCGCGACCTTCTCGACCCAGCCGACGATGCTCGCCGCGTCCTCGACGGAGACCGGCGGCGGCAACCCGGCCTCGAGCCGGCAGTAGAAGTCGGTCACCAGATCGCGCAGGCCTTGATACGACTGCACCTCGCGGCGCGCGAACTTGTAGACGCCGACCGGCACGTCGATCAACGGCTGGAGTGACTCGGCGAGCGCGTTGACCAGGCGCTCCGCCGGCCCGGGGAGCGGCGTCGCGGCGCGGCGGGTGTGGAACATCGCGAACAGATCGACGCGCAGCACACCTTTGGTGCCGTGGATGATCATCTGGGACTGCATCGGCTTGGTGTTCCAGGTCAGCTGGAACTGTCCGAGCCCGCGCTCGCAGCGCACCATGGCCCGCCACTCGTCGTACGCGAGGTTCGGATCGCCTCCGAGCGAGCGCCAGGTCGCATCCACGTCCTCGATCGGGCCGAGCAGCGCCTGCATCAGGTACAGGCAATGCACGCCGAGGTCGCGGAACGGATACCCCGCGTCGCGGTACCACGGCGGCAGCGGGCCGCCTTCATACGGCGGATACTCGGAGCCGCGGAGGATATCGACGGACACGATGCGCCCCAGCGCGCCCGATGCGACGGTCGAAAGCGCGCGCCGGACCTGGGGATCGTAGAGCAGCGAGTGATCGACCGTGGCGACGAGCCCGTGCTTGCGTGCGACCTCTCCGATCCGCCGCGCGTCGGCGATGTCCTCCGCGATCGGCTTCTCGATCAACACGTGGCATCCACGCTCGAGTGCCGCGATCGCGATCTCGGCGTGCGTCGACGGCGGCGTCAGCACGTGGATCACGTTCGCGCCGGCCGCGACCAGTGCATCGAGGTCCTGGTACGCGTGCGTGCGCCAGCGTTCGGCGTTGGTCCGCGCGCGCATGCGGTCGACGTCGGTGACGCCGACGAGCTCGACGATCGGGTCACGCGCGGCGGCCAGCTTCTTGACCGCGGCGACGTGGAGCTCGCAAATCTGACCCGCGCCGACCATGCCGGCTCTGAAACTCTTGCTGTTCATCGTTGGCGTTTCCTCTCGGCGATGTCCTCGACATGACTGACGACCTCCGCGACGCGCGCGGACCAGGTCTCGTTCCGCATGGCAGCCGAGCGCGCACCGCGTGCGGACGGCGTGGTGTCCTGAAGGGCCGCTTCGATCGCCGCGACGAACGCGTCGGGCGTGTCGGCGACCCGGCACATGTTTGCGTAGCGCTGCACCTCGGGCACCGGCGTCGACACGACCGGCAGCCCGGCCGACAGGTACTCGCGCAGCTTCAGCGGATTGACGAACTGCATCCGCGTATCGATGCGATAGGGGATCAACCCGACATCGAAGCCCTTGCAGTATGCGGGCAGCTCGCGATGCGCGCGCTGGCCGATCAGGTGAACATTCGGCAGCTCGCGCACCGGCGACACGTCGATGAACTGCTGGCCGATGAGCACGATCGACCATCGCGGCCGGGTACGCGCGAGGTGGGCGATCAGCTCGAGGTCGACCCAGTCACGCAGCGTGCCGTAGAACCCCAGGCGTGGGCTCGGGATCGCGACGAGGTCGGGCGGGACCGACGTGGCGTCGTCGAGGGCGCGCGCGAACAGCGCGTGATCCACGCCGTGCGGCGCTACGAACGTCGCACCGTTCACGCGGCGCTTCGCGTCGGCGAGCGCGTGGTTCACGGCGAACACCGCGTCGACCTTCGCGAGCAGCGCGCGCTCCGCGGCCATCGTCTGCGCGCGATCGAGGTACGGGAACAGCGACCACTCGTCGACGCAGTAGTAGACCGCGAGCTCTTCGCCGAGGCTGCCGATGTACGGCGCCGTCGTCGGCAAGAACGTCCACAGCTCGAAGCGCTCGATGCCGAGGCGCATCCGCAGCGCCTTGAGTGTCGCGCGTAGCAGCTGGCGGTTGAGCATGCGTGCGGTCGCGCTGTGGGGCAGCGGTACGACGAGCGGTGTCGCGACCCACAGGTCGTTCTCGACGTTGCGCGCGCCGTGCACGACCTCGACGAGCTTGCGCTTGATCTTCGCGAGGTCGCGCGACGATCCGAGGCTGGGCGTCCGCGTCGAGACCGAGTTGAGCCACAGCACGCGACGCGATCGCGCGAGCTCGCGCAACACGTGGTGATTCGACGTCGGATCCTCGTGCCAGTCCTTCGCGAGCGCGACGATCGGGACTCCCGCGTGCGTGCGCGCCACACGTGCGCTCGCGCTCGCCCGTGCGTGCGCCGCGTGATCGAGCGTTTGCGGCAGCGCCGTCGAGCCGCGCGCGAACACGCGTGCACGTGGATCCGGATGCGAGGCCATCGCTGCCCCGCGTGCAACTTCCGCGCGCGATCTACGCGTGCGGTTCTGGTACCGAGGTGAGCGAGCTACCGTCGTGGACGTAGCCCCACACACGCGTGCAGTGCGCGGCGAACGCAGCGCGCGCGGCTGGCAGGCGCTCGCGCAGCGCGGGGGCAGGATCGCGTACAGCGGCTCGAGCACGGCCTCCGCGATCCCGGCCGAGCTCCACGCGAATCCCTCCGCGTACATCGCGAGGACGTCGTCGGTCGGTGGCTGCGCTCGGGGAGGGCAGGGCACCCGGCTCGCTGCTTGCTGGTCGTCCCTCCATGCGAGCGCTCGCGATCGTCGCGGTGGTGGTCGGGTGTGGATCGCACGCGCGCGATCCGGGGCCGGAGCTGCAAGTGCTCGGCGAGAGCGGACGCGTGCGGCTCGAGGATCCCGTGCCCGCGGCGTCGCCGTGGTTCGACGGCACGCGCGTGTCGCTGATCGGCGCGCGCGGCGAGACGCTCGGCATCGTGGTCCGCCAGCGCGCTCGCGTCGCCGTGACGCTCGCGATCGATGGCGTCGAGGTTCGCGCCTACGAGGTCGATGCGTTCCGCGTGCGAAGAGCGTCCACCTCGATGTATGGCGGTGGGCGCACCGGCACGTACGCGGACGGCCTCACGCCGATGGCGAGGCCCACTACCGATCCGGCGTACTTCGAGATCGTGATCCCGCGCAGCGCGGCGTCGGGCGTGCGCGCGGGCGAGCTCGTCGTCGGCGAGCGAACCGTCCCGGTGGTCCTCGCGATCGCGGCGGTGACGCTGCCCGAGGTGCCGCCAAGGGTGTGGGCGTACGCGGATCCTCGCGAGCTCGCGTGGGCGAGCGGCGCGACCGGCGATCCGCCGCGTGACGTCCCGACCATCGCGGAGCGCGCATGCGCCGCCGTGTTCCGTCGCAACGGCGTGCTGCTCGCGCCCGACATGCCGCTCGCGTGGTGGCCGTCGCGAGCGCCCCTGCTCGCCGATATCCGCGATATCCCCACCGTCATCCCCACGGATCCGGCGACCGTCGGCGAGGCCGTCCGCGGCTGGATCGCGGCGACGCGCGGCACGGGCCAGGTGCCGTTCGCGATCCCGATCGACGAGCCGCGCACGCCCGAGGCGCGCAAGAGAGTGCGCGCGCTCGCCGAGGCCGTGCGCGCTGCGGGCGGCGGGCCGGCGACGTTCCGCTTCGCGGTCACCGATCGCCCGCGTCCCGAGTACGGCGACCTCGTCGATCTGTACATCGATCCGTCGGCGCCGCGTGACGGCGCATGGACGTACAACGGCACGCCGCCGCGCGCCGGCTCGATGATCCTCGACGCTGCCGCACCGGGCCCGCGCACGTGGGGCTGGATCGCGTGGCGCTACGACGTCCCGACCTGGTACGTGTGGGACGCGCTGTACTGGCACGACCGCCACAACCGCCGCGGCGCGCCGCTGCCGGGTCGCACGCTCGAGCCGACCCTCGATGCCGTCAGCTTCGACGACGGTGAGGACCACGGCAACCTCGACGGCGTGCTCGCCCTGCCGGCGGCCGGCGGCTGCCGCCCGACGCTGCGCCTCGCCGCCGTGCATCGAGGCCAGCAAGATCGCGTGCTGCTCGACCTCGCCGCGCGTTGCGCGCCCGAAGCGACCGCGCGCATCGCCGCTGCGCTCGTCCCGCGCGCCCTCGCTGATGCTGCGTCGGCCGGACCGCCCTCGTGGTCGACGAACGACGCCGATTGGGAGCTCGCGCGCCGCAAGCTCCTCGCGCTTGCCAGCTGCGAGTGACTACGTGCGCTTCTTGGTCTTCTTGCCCGCAGCGGCCTTCTTCGGCTTCGCGGCCTCCGCAGGCGACGCGGTCGCCGAGACGGGCGCCGTCGGCGGGGCCGCACCTCGGCGGGCGAACGTCGGTGGATCGAGCTGACTCAAGCTCGTCAGCGTCGGGGCATACCCACACCGCGCTGCGAGACGAAACACCGACTCGAGGGTCGCCAGGGCATTGGCCTCGAGCGCGAGCCCGGCGGCGCGGCTGAACAGCTCGCCCACGACCTCCGCGGGCGCATCGAGCTCGTCGACGAGCAGCGGCACGAGGCCCTGCGCGATCACGAGCGCAGCCCACTCGGGCCGCCCGTCGGCTTCGTAGCGGTAGACGGCGTGCTCCAGATACGCCCGCATCACCGGGGGCCGCTTGGCGTTCGCTCGCTCCTGGGCGTGCGCGAGCAGCGCGCACTGTGCCAGCCCGAACGCATCATCGATCGCGAGCATCTGCGCGTACGCCGCATCGAGCTGCGCGGGCGCCGGCTCCGCGGCGGCGCGGATCAAGGCGAGCACCGCACGCTGCGCGTCCGTTGCCTGCGCCAGCTCGGGCTCGAGCTTGTCGAGCAGGATCCGCACGCGCTCGGCGCCATGCGGCAGCGCCGTCGCCGCGAGCGTGAGTCCGGCGTCCACGGTCTTGAGCACCTTGCGCGTACGCTGCGCGTGCTCGAACGCGTGGTCATCCCCGAACACGTAGTGAGCGTGCGCGAGCATCAGCTGCTCGATCCCGGAAAGCCCGGGTGTCTGATCGAGCCGCGCCAGCGTCTCTGCGGCGAGCGTGGCCGCACCCGCTTTCAGTTGCCACGCGATCAGCGAGAACATGCCGTCACCCGTCGCCTGCTCCTCGAGAGCGCGGATGGACAACATGCCCAGCACCGGCGCGGTTGGCACGACGCCTCGCAGTGGCGGCGCGACAAATGCGCGGTCCTCGATGTCGTAGCTCTCGGGAACGCGCCACTTGGGGTCTACGTCGGTCGTCACCGCCGAACAGTATCGCGATCTGGCCTGCCGGCGAGCCAGGCGGCCATCTCCGCGGCAAGCCGATCGTTCGCGCGGCCATCCTGGCCGGTGAACGTCAGCGACGCGCGCGGATCGAACGCGGCCTGCGCCTGGCGAGCGAGCTCGACGGCGCGCACGTGCTCGCCCGCCTCCCACAGCGCGCGCGCCAGCACGAACTTCGTCGGCGCGAGCACGGCAGGAGCGGCCTGCGTGGCCTCGCCGAGCCCGATCGCACGCTCCGCCGCCTCGCGGGCGCGCGCGGGATCCCCGGCGGCCAGGCGCGCTTCGGCGAGATCGTGGAGGCACTCGGCCAGCCGCGGCGTGCCGGGCGCGTGCTTCTCGAACACGGCGCGCACGCGCTCCTGCGCAGCGATCGCCTCGGCCGGTTTCCCCTCGTCGAGCGCGAGCTTGCCGAGGTCGTTGAGGGCGTTCGCGGTGGCGGGATCGTCCGCGCCCGCGAGCTTCTCGCGCAAGGCAACCGCGCGTTCGAGGTGCGGCCGCGCATCGGTGATCCGGCGGAGCACGAGCAGCTCGTACCCGAGGCGGCGCTCGAGATTCGCGATCTCGACGCTCTCTTCGCTGTCGGCGCGCGCGAGGTCCAAGCTGCGCGTGAAGGCGCGCGCGGCATCCTCATGACGACCGCTGGCGGTCAAGGCGCGGCCGTACTCGCGCACCGCGTTGGCGACCATCGGATGTCGGGGCCCCAGCGTCTTGTCGAGGATCGCGAGCGAGCGCTCGAGCTGCGCCGTCGCGCGCCGGACGTCCTTGCGTTTGAGCGCGGCATCGCCGAGCGCATACATGACGATGCCGGTGCGCAGATCGTCCGGGCCGCCGGCGCGCTGCATCAGCGCGAACGCTTGCTCGAACACGGCGTTCGCGGCGTCAAAGTCGTGCTGCGCGCCGAGCACGTAGCCGACCTGGATGAGCAGCACGGCCTCTGCCTCCGGCTTGCGGCCCGCCCGTCGCAGCGCCGCCTCCGCTGCGGTCCGCATCTGGAGCGCCTCGGCAGGTCGCCCGCGCAGCGTGCCGACGACGTAGATCAGCGATGACCACGTGCCGACCACGAGCGCGTCATCCTGGACCTCGGACGCGATGTCGAGCG
This sequence comes from Kofleriaceae bacterium, assembly GCA_035539815.1. Taxonomy (GTDB): domain Bacteria; phylum Myxococcota_A; class Polyangia; order Haliangiales; family Haliangiaceae; genus JABFXX01. Next base: position 1,865 of record DATLHR010000439.1, on the reverse strand, counting down.
TGCGCCGCAACGTCGCTTCCGCGGCCGCTCCATCACCGAGCTGGAGCTCGATGTTCGCGCGCAGACTCAGCGCCGCCGCGAGCACGGGCTTGAACTCGATCCGCTCCGCCTCTGCCACGAGTGGCGTGATCGCGGCCAGTGCCTCACGATGCTGGCCGCTGATGTGGAGCGCGCGTGTGGCCGCGAGCTGCTCGCGCAGAACATCGAACTTCGCACGCGCCGCGACATCGGCCGGCCGCGTGATCGCCGCGAGCGTCGCGGGATCGCTGCACCCGCTCACGGGCAACAGCCGGTCGACGGCCTGCACGGCCTCGGCGAGCACACCCACCGTCGGTGCCTTCGCGAGCACGTCGATCAGTGCCGCGAGCTCCGCGCGCCGGCCCTCGAGGCAAACAAGCCGCGAGCTCTCCGCGCCGAGCTTGCACGCCTCGCTCCGCGCCGCGATCCAGTCGCGCGTGTACGCGTCTAGGCGCTGCGCGACGCGCGCATACGTGTCTTCCGCGTACGGCCGCTTGGTCTCGACAAACGATGCGTGCAACCGCTGCGCGCGCGTCGCGTTCCACACGCTCTCGATCTCGCCGGCCACGTCATCGCACGCGCTACCCGCACGGCCGCGCCACAAGCCGTACGCGGCGACGCCGGCGAGCCCGAGCACCGCGGCTGCTCCCACGCCCCACTGCAGCCGGCGGCGCCGCACCGCCACCGGATCATGCTCGAGCGCGGCGAGCAGTGCGGCCATCGACGGCCATCGCTCACTCACGCGCGCATGCAGCCCGCGCCGCACGACGTCTCGTAGCCAACGCGGCACCTCGCGCTCCGCAGGTGGCTCGCTCACCCGATCCTCGAGCACGTTCACCGCGAGCTCGCCGTAGGTCGCGCCCGCGAACGGTCGCACCCCGTACAGCGCCTCCCACAGCGCGACGCAAAACGCGAACTGATCGGCGGCAGGCCCGGCCTCCTCGCACCGATGCTGCTCGGGCGCCATGTACGCCGGCGTCCCCAGCAACGTCCCCGTCCGCGTCAGCGACATCTCGAGCTCGTCAGGCGCGGGCGGCGGATCGATCGCCGCCGGCTCGCCATGGCTGCGACCCACGATCCCGAAGTCGGCCACCCGCACCGTGCCGTCCTTCGTCAACAGCACGTTCTCCGGTTTGAAGTCGCGATGGACGAGCCCCGCTTCGTGCGCAGCCTGGAGCCCACGCCCTGCCTGCACGAACCGGGCGACCAGCTCCTGCCGCGTGCGCGGTTCGGCGGCGCACCACGCGCGCAACGTACCTCCGCCCGCATACTCCATCGCCAGGAACACCTGCCCATCGAACGTCCCGACCTCGTGGATCGCGAGCACGTGCGAATGCGAGACCTTCGCCATCGCGCGCGCCTCGCGCAGCAACCGCGCCGTCGCCGCCGTCGGGTCGGCTTGCCGATGCGCGGGTTGCCGCAACAGCTTCAGCGCCACCTTGCGATCCAGATCCGGATCGAACGCGGCGAACACCGCTCCCATCGCACCGCGGCCCAACGTCTCGATCACCACGAACTTCCCGATCCGCTGCCCCGCGATCAGCGCGACACTGCCGCGCCCCGTGTCGGGGACCGTGTCGCCGAGCGTCTCGCGATCGTCCCCCACGCCCGACGAGTCTAGCTCAGCCGCTGCGGCAGACATTGCCCACGGCCGGGATAGCGCATATAACCGTCGATGGTGCCTCGGTTCCTGCAGCTCGTCGCGCTCGTCCTCGCCTTCGTGGTGAGCGGTGCGCCTGCGTGGATCCGCGAGCTCGCGAAGGATGACTGCGCGGAGGAGTGCGCGAGCGATCGCAGCTGTCCCGATGACGGATGCGGCGATTGTTCGATCGTCTGCTCGTCATGTG
>DATLHR010000438.1:0-3087 GCA_035539815.1 Kofleriaceae bacterium | reverse complement strand
GGTCTACGATCTGTCGCGCTCGCCGCTCAACGAGACCACGTTCGATGCCGAGCTCGACGCGCAGTACGCGCACGGATCCCTGCCGCTCCACGTACGCCTGGTCGCCCTCGCGCATCACGAGCAGATCCACCGTGTGCATCGGCGTGAGCGCACGGATGACATGCCGCAGCTGGACACCCGCACGCCGCGGCCCCGGCACCGCACAGAACCCGGTCAACAACACGCGGGGCATCGATGCAATCGTCCGCGAACCGACGCGCACGCGCAAGCTCGATCGCCGTCGGGCGGAACCTTGATCCGGATCGATGGCTTTGTTAGTTAAAGCGCGTGAATCGCCTCATCGAGTACCTCCGGCAACACCTGATGATCGACTTCCAGGGGGATTTGACGGTCGCGAAGGTGCGAGAGCTCCTCGCAGGGGACGAGAGCCGCGACGCCAAAGTGCTGCTCGCGAAGCTGGTCGCAGAGAAGAAGGTCGAAGACTTCATCGTCGCGCTCGCGGATTGCCTCCTCGAGCCCGTCCAAACCGCACTCACCGATGACCTGGTGCGCGAACAGATCAGGTCCTACGCGGAGAGCTGATTCGACGTGCTAGCGTTCCCGCATGGGCACACCGGTGCGGGATAGCAAGACACCTGCGATCATCGCGTTCGCGTTGATCGCCGTCGGCATCGCGATCGCGGCGGTGCAGGGGCTCGTCGCGGGGTCGATCGGAGGAGGCATCATCGCCATCCTCGGTGCCCTGCCCGCCTGCTTCGGCATGTGGAAGGGGATCCAGCAGGAGACCCAAGGCACCCTCGCGCTCTCGGTGACCGCGGTGCTCGCCGCGCTCGCCGTCGGCGGCGTGCTGATCGCGCTCCGCATCGTCCACTGGGTCACCTGATGCGCGCGCTCGCGTTCGCCCTCCTCGTCGCGCTCGTCGCACCGCTGCGTCCGGCGCTCGCGGCCGACCCCGATCGCAAGTTCGTCTACACGGGCTCGGCGATGGGCACGATCGTCACGGTGTTCCTGTGGACCGACGACGAGGCGAAGGCCGCCAGGGCCGCGGACGACGTGTTCACCGAGATGAAGCGCATCGACATGCTGATGACCACGTGGACCCCGGACTCCGAGGTCTCGAAGGTCAACCAGGCCGCGGGCACCAGGCCGGTCGCGGTGTCCGCCGAGACGTTCGCCGTGATCGCGCGTGCCTACGACGTCTCGCGGCGGACACGCGGCGTCTTCGACATCACCGTCGGTGCGTTCAAGGGCTTGTGGAAGTTCGACGAGGACATGGACGGCACCCTCCCCGACCCGGCCGAGGTCAAGAAGCGGCTCGCCAGCATCGGCTGGAAGCACCTCGTGCTCGATCCGCGAAAGCGCACCGTGTTTCTCAAGAAGCCGCACATGCAGATCACCCTCGGCGGCATCGCGAAGGGCTACGCCGTCGACAAGTGCAAGGAGCTCCTGCACAAGCAGGGCTTCGTCGACTTCATGATCCAGGCCGGCGGCGACATGTACATCTCCGGCAAGAAGGGCGCGGATCCGTGGGTCGTCGGCATTCGCGATCCTCGCGGCGCGCCGGACGCGATGTTCGCGCTCGCCCCCGTGGAGAACCACTCGTTCTCCACCTCCGGCGACTACGAGCGCGGCTTCGTCAAGGACGGCGTCCGCTACCACCACATCCTCGACCCGCGCACCGGCCAACCCGCGCGCGCCTCGCGCTCCGTCACCGTGCGCGCCAAGGACGCGTTCACCGCCGATGCGTGGTCGAAGGTCCTGTTCATCCTCGGCCCCGAGGAAGCGCGCGTCCTCATCAAGCGCGAGAAACTGACCGACTTCGAGGTCGTGTGGGTCGACGACAAGAACCAGGTCTCGATGACCAAGGGGATCGAGAGCACGCTCAGGATCGTGAAGCAGCCCACGCCCGGTCCGTGAGCACGCGGGTCCGTGAGAGGTTATGGACGATGCGTTCATCGGTCGTCGCCCTGTCCGTTCTCCTTGCCGCGGCTCCGGCTGCTGCGCACTTCAAGCTGGTCGCGCCGGCCGCAACGCTGGAGCAGGAGCCGCTCGGTGATCCGCAGAAGGATCCGCCGTGCGGCGGGGTCGGCACGGCTACGAACGCGGTCACGACGGTGCGGACGGGCTCGACGCTGACGATCACGATCAGCGAGACGATCTTTCACCCCGGTCACTACCGCGTCGCGCTCGCGCAGACGGAAGCGGAGCTGCCGCCACCGCCGACGGTCACCGGCGCGCAGTGCGGCATGGCGGCGATCGATCCGAACCCCGCGCTGCCGGTGCTCGCCGACGGCAAGCTCGTCCACACGAGCGCGTTCTCCGGACAGCAGAGCTTCGACGTCCAGCTACCCGCGGGCATGGAGTGCGAGAACTGCGTGCTCCAGGTGCTCGAGTTCATGAGCAACCACGCCGCGCCGTGCTTCTACCATCACTGCGCGACGGTCACGATCTCGAACGATGCGCCGCTACCTCCCGATGCCGGCACCGGCGCGACCCCGGACAGCGGCACCGGCGGCGGGGGCAACGACGACCTGGAGGGTGGCTGCTGTGGTGTCGGCGGCGGCGATACTGGCGGCTGGCTGCTCGCGCTCGGCGTCGGGGCGCTACTCGCACGACGCCGTGGAGCGACATCGGCCGCAAAGCTGCATGCTTGACGGTCCGGTGCGGGCGCGGCACGCTGATCCTATGCAGGTCGCCGCCAAATACCGCCGCAGGCCGAGCGCGAGCGCCGACGCTCAGCCTCGCACGTCGCGGTTCGTGCGCATGACCGCCCGCGAGCGGATCGAGTATGCGCTCGAGCTCGGCCGGAAGTACCGTGAGCTCCAAAAGCTGGGTGCGAATGGAAACTCCGTCTCATCTCGCGCTCGCTGAGCGCGTCGTCTCGGTCGCGAGCGAGCTCGGCGTCGAGTCGAGTTTGATCGGCGCCGCCGCGCTCGCCGTCCACAACTTCGTGCGAGCCACCGAAGATGTCGACCTGGGCGTCAGCATCCAGTCTTTCGAGCGATTACGCGAGCTCGAGCGCATACTCGATCCGCTCGCGGGCGGTCATGCGCACGAACCGCGACGTGCGAGGCTGAGCGTCGGCGC
>DATLHR010000437.1:0-6597 GCA_035539815.1 Kofleriaceae bacterium | reverse complement strand
GGGAGGATCTTGCAGCTCAGCGGGTCCGGCTGCGGCAAGCACTGATCGAGCGTCGGCTCGCAGAAGTTACCGGGCTCGCAGTCATAGGGGTCCGCGCACGCGGCGCCCGGCACGGTGCACGCATTCTCGAGGCACACCTCGCCGCTCGCGCAGCACGTGGTGAGGTCGGCGCCGCACCGCACGCCGCTCGCGCACGCGGCCAGGCACTGATCCTCGACGCACTCGTTGCCGCCGGCGCAGCACATCGCCGGGCTGCCGCACAGCGCGCCGCCGACGCAGAGGTCCGCATCGATGGGCGCGTCGACCGCGGGAGCATCGATCGGCGCATCAGCGCTGCCACCACCAGCGTCCGGGTCACCCGCCTTGGGGCGCGGACCGCAGGCCGCGAGGACCACGACGGCGACGGAGAGGGTGACGCGCAGGACTCGAGACGGCATCGGCACCTCTTATCACAGGCGCTCGGGTCGCTACGTGTGACGTGCCTCGCGCCCCGGGTCACCGCATCGAGAGGACGGCGACCAGCGCCGCCGCCGCGAGCACGACGGCCCCCACCGGCATGATCCACCGGTTCCGCGGCCCGATCGGCGGCACCTCCGCGGTGCTCTCCGCCTCCCGCCGCGCGACGTGGGGCAGCACGCCCGTGCCGACCGGGGGCTCGGGGCTCGGGGACGCCGCCCGCGGCATGGCTCCGGTCCCGGTCGGCGTCTCCGCGATCGGCGCCGGTGGCTCACCGCCCAGCAGCGCGCGCAGCTGGGAGGGATCGAGCTGGGTCGTCGCTCGATCGTTCCCGGCCGAGGCGTCGGTCAGACGCGACAGCTCCTCGTTCTCGATCTGCTTGGTCGTCTTCTCGTTGCGGTGCCGCATCGAAGCATCCCATCGTACAGGCCTCGCGGTAGGTCCGCGCCCGTTACGAGGTGAGGTCGGCCTACGCAGGCAACACGCCGCGCAGGACTCGTGAGTTGGAATACGTCCCAACTACGGGCACGCATCTCGCTGCATCGGACGTGGGGACGCCGAGCGACCACGACGTCAGGATCTTCATCGGGACGGAGCCTCTGTAGCGGAGGACACGGGGGCTCGCTCAGTGGAAGTCTCTGCTGTCAACCTCGACGACGGGCCGCGACAGCGTGGGCACCCAGACGCGCTCCGCGATCAGGTGAACGATGCCTTCTTGCACCTGGAGGCGCCCGGTCACGCCGAGCAGTGACGTCGTGCGGATCACGTGCGCGTAGTCCGCGAACACTTGCTGCCAGCACACCAGGTTCACGAAGCCCGTCTCGTCCTCGAGCGTCATGAACACGACGCCGCTCGCGGTGCCCGGCTGCTGCCGGCAGATCACGATGCCGACGTAGTCGATGCGGCTACCATCGCGGCCCTTGGCCACCGTGCGCGCGTCCGGCCAGCCTTTGGCGCGCAGCTCGCCGCGCAGCGGAGCGAGCGGATGTCCGCGCGTCGAGTGATCGCTGGTCGCGAAGTCCCAGAAGATCTCGTCGAGCTTGCTCAGCTTCGCGAACTCGATGTCGTCGTGCTCGCCGCTGCCGAGTGACATCGTGTCGTGCTGGCGCGCGACCCAGCCCGCGGTCTGCCAGAGCGCATCGCGCCTGGTGTCGGCGAATTCGCCGAGGGCGCCCGCCTCCGCCAGCGCCGTGTGCATGCGCGCCGCGATGCCGGTCCGCCGCACGAAGTCCTCGACCGAGGTGAAGGGACGGGCCGCGCGCGCATCGACGATCCGCTGCCCCTCCGCGAGCTGCATGCCCCGCACCCACCGCAGGCCCATGCGGACGGCAAACCCGAAGTCGTCGGTCGTCGGCTCGAGCGTGCAGTCCCATGCGCTCGTCGCGACATCGATCGGTCGCACCTCGAGGCCGTGCCGCTGCGCATCACCGACGATCGTCGCCGGCGAGTAGAAGCCCATGGGCTGTGCGTTCAGCAGTGAGCACGTGAACTCGGCGAGGTAGTGCTTGCGCATCCATGACGTCGTGTACGCGATCAACGCGAAGCTTGCGGCGTGACTGTTGTGCACGACGAAGTCGTTCGCGAGGAAGTTGTGGTTTCCCTCGATCTCGAGGTCGTACGTCTCTTGGACGCCCGCAGGCTCGATCGAGATGATCTGATCCCAGTACACGTCCGAGGTCGCTAGCCGTGTCAGCTCCGGTGCTTCGAGATATCTGCCGAGGCGCTCGATCACCCAGCGACGAAATCCGCGCTTGCTGTTCGTCGTGCTCTGGATCTCACGCATGCCCAACTTGGTCGCGTAACCGATCTTTCTCCAGGACACAGCCTTCTTGTCGCGAACTCGACGAATGAGGTCAGTGACGCTCGCGGGGATCACGTCCTTCGACATCCGGCCACGTGTCGGCCGCGCCAGTGTTTGCGCACGCCGCCGTTTTTGCGTGCTCAAGAACAGACGACCGACACGCCAATAGAACTGCGTCAGGTTCTCCGCGCCGGTGATCGTGACGACGTAGCTCCGAGCCGTTCGATCTCGATAGGGCCGTTCTCGCGTGTAACAGCGCGCGATGATGCCGAGGCGCAACAGGAGGTGCTGAACATCCGCTGCGAGCCGTCGCGACGCAGTGTCGTAATCCGCATGGCGACCATCTAATGCGACGGTACCATCGCCCTCCCACATTCGCGCGAGCAGCAATCCCGCGTCGTCTGCGTGAAGCTCGAACACCTCGTCAGGGAGCGCTTTGGTGTGCGCGCCGCATCCCCAGATACCGAGTCGCTTTGCCCATGTGACTGCGTCGGAGCTCGTCGCGCGATCGATGCGTCGCGGTCGGATGCTGAAACAGCCCTTATGTCTCTCGATGACGGCTACCGTGTTCGAAAATTGCTCGAGACAACGGGCAAACTCTTGGGCGTGCTCGCGGTCCTGTGAATAGAAGTAGAACGTGTTCGGGTGGCAGAGGTTTCCCTCGGAGATCAGGCCGCCCAAGACAATCAGCTCGTGACGAGCCCAGCGTCGTCGACCTGGAGCCGATACGGAACGAGCGGTAGCCACAGCGTCACCGACCTTTAGCTCGCCGAGCTTTTCCCAACCGCCGATCGTCAGGAACGGGTGCTCGGCGGTCGCTTCGATCTCTCGTCCGAGCGCCGTACGGAGGCGAAACACGTTTTTCCGACCGCTCGGACGCGCGTTCACGATCTGCCGCTTTTCGATCTTCAGCTGGTCATTGCACGTCAGCGTCGAGCGCACCTTCTCGCGTCCGGCCACGACGTCGTCGATGCGGACCCATCTGCCCGTGTCGGCATCGACCACGCGCGTCGCACCGACGACGCACTCGGGGAATCCGTACTCGCCGAAGCCGCGGATCTGATCGAAGACGCGCTCGCCGAACTCGCGTGCGATGCCTTTTTGCTCCATGCGCGAGATCAGGCGCTCGCGGTGTTTCTCGATCCGGCCGGAGCGGCGCCAGGCGGCCATGTCGCGGCGAAGCTGATCGGCCTCGCCGGGCGTGTAGTCGGCGGCGACGACGGCGAGCCGCATGACTTGCTCCTGGAACAGCGGCACGCCGAGCGTCTTGGCGAGCACCGGCTCGAGGCACGCATGTGGGTATTCGACGGGCTCGAGGCCGCGGCGTCGGCGCAGGAACGGGTGCACCATGCCGCCGGAGATCGGGCCCGGTCGCACGAGGCTGACCTCGATGACGAGATCGTAGAACGTGCGCGGCCTCAGGCGCGGCAGCATGGACATCTGCGCGCGGCTCTCGATCTGGAAGGTGCCGACGGTGTCGGCGGTGCAGATCATGTCGTAGGTGGCTTCGTCCTCGGCGGGGATGGTGGCCATCGTGTGGTCGATGCCGCGGTGCTCGCGGAGGAGGTCGAACGCGAGGTGCAGCTGGTGCAGCGCGCCGAGGCCGAGGAGGTCGACCTTGAAGAGCGCGAGATCCTCGAGATCGTCCTTGTCCCACTGGATGACAGTGCGGCCCGGCATCGCGGCGTTCTCGATGGGGACGATGTCGTGCACGGGTTCGTGGCCGAGCAGGAAGCCGCCGGGGTGCACGGAGAGGTGGCGCGGGAACTCTAGGATCTCGTCGGTGAGGCGCGCGAGGTGCTCGATGGCAGTGCCCGAGAGCTCGCCGGACATCGCGTGGTCGAGGGCGTCGCGCTCGACGAGGCCGTACATCGAGAGGTGCTTGGCGGCGCGATCGAGCGCGGTCTCGGGGATGCCGAGGGCCTTGCCGACGTCGCGCACGGCGGACCGCGGGCGGTAGCGGATGATGTTGCACACCATCGCGGCGTGGTCGCGGCCGTAGACGGCGTAGACGTGCTGGATGACCTCTTCGCGCCGCTCGTGCTCGATGTCGAGATCGATGTCGGGCGGCTCGGCGCGCTCGCGCGAGAGGAAGCGCTCGAACAGGAGCCCCATGCGTACCGGGTCGATCGCGGTGATGCCGAGGCAGTAGCAGACCGCGGAGTTCGCGGCCGAGCCGCGGCCCTGGCACATGATGTCGCGCCGCCGGCAGTACGCGACGATCTCGTGCATCGTGAGGAAGTAGCCGGGGTAGTCGAGCTCCTCGATCAAGGCGAGCTCGGTCTCCAGCTGGCGGCGCACGTTCGATGGGACATCGCCGCCGTAGCGCGACTCCGCGCCCGCATCGACGAGCGCGCGCAGGTGCTGCGCCGAGGTCGAGCCGTCGGGGAGCCGCTCCGACGGATAGCGATAGCGCAGCTCGCCGAGCGAGTAGGTGCAGCGCGCGGCGACCTCGAGCGTGCGTGCGACGGCGGCGGGCTCGTCGGCGTAGAGGCGCGCGAACGCATGCGGCGCCCGCAGATCGTGCTCGTCGTTGCCGCGGATCTTGGTGCCCGCGGTCGCGAGCGTGACGCCGTGGCGGATGCAGGTCAGCACGTCCTGCAGCGGACGCCGCGCGCGCGAGTGATAGAGCACTTCGGTCGATGCGACGAGCGGGATGCCGATGGCCCGCGCGCGCGCACGCAGGCGCGCCTCGCGTGCGACGTCGTCCGCGCGGCGATGGCGCGCGAGCAACGCGTACAGGCGATCGCCGAACGCCTCCCGCAGATCGGCGAGCAGCGCCGCCGGGGGATCGGGCTCGTCGGCGAGCACGCTGCCCTCGCCTCCCCACAATGCGATGAGGCCGCCCGCGCGCTCGCACACCTCGCGCCACGCGGCGAGCGCGTCGCCCTTGTCGCAGCGGCGGCGCGCCACGGTGAGCAGGCGTGTGAGGTTCGCCCAGCCGGTGCGATCGGTCGCCAGCAACACGAGCCGCGACGTCGTGGGCTCCGCGAGCTCGAGCGATGGCTGGCGCGGCTTCGCGCGCTTGGTGCGACCGCGACGGCCGAGCGGCACGTCGGGTGACATGGCATCCGTATCCGCGCCCCAGCCGGGCCCGCGCCCGTGCGCCTGCTCGTGCTCGTGCGCGAGCGTCACCGACGATGCAGCGAGTCGCGCGCCATACGCGGCGATCGAGATCTGCGCACCGCACACGAGGTGCACGCCAAGCTCGCGCGCCTTGACGTGCGCGCGGACCATTCCATAGACGCCGTCGCGATCCGTGATCGCGATCGATCCGATGCCCACGCGGTGCGCCTCCTCCACCAGCTCCTCGGCGTGGCTCGCCCCCTCGAGGAACGAGAAGTTGGACTTGCACCACAGCGGCGCGTGCGACACTATCCAAGTGTTCAGTTATCGCGTCGAGTTGTCAATCCTCTCGGAGGGTTAGCTGCCCACTACGGTGCGAGCGATGCGCTGGCCGCGAACGTTGGCGGCGTACGCGCATGCGTGCGCTGCTCGAACGCGTATCCGAGCGATAGCAACGTCGATTCGGACCACGCCGGCCCGATGAACGACAGCCCGACCGGCAAGCCGTGCACCTGCCCCATCGGCACGGTGAGGTGTGGATAGCCGGCGACGGCGGGGAGCATGGACGAGCCGCCCAGGAAGTGATCGCCGGTCACGAGATCGATCGTGAACGCCGGGCTGAAGCTCGGCGCGACGAGTGCGACGACGCCGTGCTCGCGCAGCAGACGATCGATGCCGTCGCGCCCTGCGAGCCGGCGATTGTCGGCGAGTGATTTCTGGTACGCCGGATCGTCGAGTCCCTTCGTGGCCTGCGCCTTCTCGAAGAGGTCCTGCCCGAAGATGCGCAGCTCGCGATCCGCGTGCTTGCGCTGGAACGCGATCACATCGGCGAGCGTTCGCGTGGTCACGGTGCGTGCAGTGCTCGCGAGGTACGCGTCGAGATCCACCTTGAATTCGGCGAGCAACACCGCGAGCTCTCCGTTGCCGATGTCGCCCATCTCGAAGGTCGGAATCTCGACCAGCTCGGCGCCGGCGGCGCGTAGCTCCGCGAGTGCGCGTTCGAACGCAGCGTCGGTGCCTTCATGAAAGCCCGCGAGGAAGCGCGCGACGCCGATGCGCGTGCCCTTCACCGCGTCGATGCGCAGATCGGCGGCGTAGTCGCGCTTGTGCGCATCGGCGTCCACGGTCGCAGCGTCGGCAGGATCGCTGCCGGCCATCGCGGTCAGCAGGATCGCGGCGTCCGTCACCGTCCGCGTCATCGGGCCTGCGGTGTCTTGACTGTGCGAGATCGGTACGATGTGAGCTCGCGAGACAAGTCCGACGGTGGGCTTGAG
>DATLHR010000436.1:0-23717 GCA_035539815.1 Kofleriaceae bacterium | reverse complement strand
TCCTCGGGGACGCCGAGGTACGCCTCGATGACTTTCGGATCCTGCTGGATCACGTCGGGCGCGCCGCTCGCGATCGTGCAGCCGTGATCGAGCACGGTGATGTGCTCGCAGATATCCATGACGAGCCCCATGTCGTGCTCGATGAGCAGGATGGCGACGTCGAACCGCTCGCGCAGCGACTCGATCAGCCCGCGCATCTCGTGCTTCTCCTGCGTGTTCATGCCGGCGACCGGCTCGTCGAGGAGGAGCACCTTGGGCTCGGTCGCGAGAGCGCGCGCGATCTCGAGCCGACGCTGATCGCCGTACGGCAGGCTCTTCGCCTGCTCGCCCGCGCGATGCGCGATGCCGAGCACGTCGAGCAGATCGAGCGAGCGCTCGACGATCGCACTCTCCTCGGCGAGGTACAGCGGCGTGCGGATGAGGCTGCGCCACAGGCCGCTCTTCGCGCGCACGCCCGCGGCGGTGCGCACGTTGTCGAGCACGCTGAGCTCGCCGAACAAGCGGATGTTCTGGAACGTGCGCGCGAGCCCAGCCTTCGCGATCGCCGACGACTTCTTGCCGTCGAGGCGCTGGCCGTGCAGCCGGATGTCGCCCGTGTCGGGCTTGTACACGCCGGTCAGGAGGTTGAACACGGTCGTCTTGCCGGCGCCGTTGGGGCCGATCAGGCCGTGCAGCGCGCGCGGCGGGACCGACAGCGAGAACTGATCGACGGCCCGCAGACCGCCGAACGCGATCGAGATCGCGCGCGCTTCGAGCGCTGCGGTCACGAACCGTTCCTCCGTGCGCCCTGCGACGGCGAGTCCTTGGCCTTCGCGAGGTCGCCGCCCACGCGCTCCGTCGACAAGCGCTTCGCGATCGCCGCGGGCAGGTCGCCCTCGCCCTTCGGGATCAGCCAGCCACCGGCGATCTTGCGCCACACCGGGATCACGTAGCGGCGCCAGAACCCGAGATCCCACAGCTCCTTGATCCCGAACAGGCCCTGCGGCCGCACGATCATCACGATGATCAGCGCGAGCGCGTACACGGGCATCCGGTACTCCGCGAACTCGCGGAACAGCTCGGGCAGCAGCGTCAGGATCGCCGCCGCGAGCACCACGCCGGTGATCGAGCCCATGCCGCCGAGCACGACCATGATCACGAGGTCGATCGACTTCTGGAAGCCGAGCTCCTTCGGGTTCAGCGTCACGCCGATCTCGTGCGCGAACAGCGCGCCGCCGACACCCGCGAAGAACGCCGCGGTCACGAACGCGACGACCTTCGCGCGCGCGGTGTTGATGCCCATCGCCTCCGCGGCGATCTCGTTCTCGCGCACGGCGAGCAGCTCGCGGCCCTTGCTCGACGACTTCAACCGGTAACACGCGACGAGGAGCACGCTGACGATCGCGTACGCGAAGAAGATGCCGGCGTGGCCGGTCTGCTCGCCCGCCGCGTTCTCGAGCCAAGGCGTCGGCGACACGTAGGTCGGCGTGCCGGTGAACCCGAGCGGACCACCGAGGTGCTTGGCGGCGGTGAGCCACGACGCGCCGGCGGCCTTCGCGGGCTCGATCACGTCGGAGGTCTGCTGCACGAGGACGCGCACGATCTCGCCGAACCCGAGCGTGACGATCGCGAGGTAGTCACCGCGCAGGCGCAGCGACGGCAACCCGACGACCAGCCCCGCGAGCGCGGCGACGACACCGGCGAACACGCACGAGAACAGAAACAGCATGTCGCCGCTGCCGAGGAACCCGCCGTGCACGTCGACGCCGTACGCGTTGGGCGCGAGCCACCCGAGCTTGATCGAGCCGTAGTAGGTGACCAGCGCGGACGCGTAGCCGCCGACCATCATGAAGCCGGCGTGACCGATCGAGAACTGGCCCGCGAAGCCGTTGACGATGTTGAGCGACCCCGCGAGCACGATCGCGATGCCGATGTCGAGCAGCAGCTTCGCGTAGAACGGGCCCAGCATCGGCGCGACCAGCGTCTGCAGCAGCAGCGCGATCACGAGCCCGATCACGATCGGGTAGAGCGAGCGGACCCCCGCGACCAGCGGGTTCGGCCGGAACGCACCGACGCGCGCGGCGAGCGGCCTCGTAGGATCGCCGACGGTCACCCCGCGGGGATTCCCTCCGGCCAAGGTGCCGCGGGGCCCCTGCCCCGCGGGCTTTTTCTCGCCGTCGGTCACACCTTCTCCACGACGGACTTGCCGAACAGGCCGCTCGGCCTGAACAGCAGCACCGCGATCAGGATGACGAACACGTAGAGGTCGCGCATGTGCGGCGACAGGTACGCGGCGCCGAACACCTCGACGAACGAGATCAGCAGCGCGCCCGCGACCGCGCCGCGCACGTTGCCGATGCCGCCGACGACCGCGGCGACGAACGCCTTGAGGCCGAGCAGCACCCACGTCGCGTCGGCGGGCTGCTTGATGCTCTCGTACTTGAGCGCGAACAACAGGCCACCGGCCGCGGCGAGCGCGGAGCCGATCGCGAACGTGATGGTGATGATGCGGTTGACGTTGATGCCCATCAGCGCCGCGACGCGCTCGTCGAACGAGACCGCGCGCATCGCGCGCCCGAGCTTGCTGCGATAGACGAGCGCCTCGAGGGCGAACAGCAGCACCGCCGCGAGCACGACGACGAGCACGTCGACCAGCCGGATGTGGACGCCCGCGATCTCGAGGAGTGAACGATCTTCGACGAGCGCGGGCATGCGCTGCGGCTGCGTCCCGAACACGAACTTGAGCTGCCCGACGTTCTGCAGGAACAGCGACACGCCGATCGCGGTGATCAGGACGTTGAGCCGAGGTGCGCGCCGCAACGGCCGGTAGGCGAGGAACTCGATGGTCACGCCGAGCATCGCGCACAGGATCATGGCGAGCAGCATCACCGGCACCACCGAGAGTGTCGGGGTGGCGTTGGACCTGACCCAGAGTAGGAGGCCGACCAGGAACACCGAGCCCGCGCCGAGCGCCTTGGCCACCCCCTCGAGCGGGAGACCACGACGATAGTGGTGGAACAGCGTCAGGCCCACCGCGACGGCCGTCCACAGCCCCATCAACACGTACAGCTTGTCTCCCGAGACACCCGAGCTGGCCGCGTGCCCGACGGCGCCGGTGGCGAGCGTGAACGACGCCCACGCGCCGACGGTGAACACGTCCGAGTGCGCGAAGTTGATGAACCGCAGGACGCCGTAGACGAGCGTGTAGCCGAGCGCGGTCAGCGCGTACAGGCTGCCGAGCGCGAGGCTATTGACGAACGTCTGGAGGAGCTTGGTCACGGACCCCGACGAGGCTACTTCGAGGCGGGCGCCGCAGGGGCCGCGGGCGCCGCTGCCGATCCCTCGGCGGGCTTCCCGGTCGGTGCGGGCGCGCCGGGCGCGCCGGCCGGAGGCTCGGCAGACGGCCAGCCCTTCGGGACGATGGTCGCGACGTAGCGCGGCTTGCCGCCCTTCATCTGCACCACCACGGCTTGCTTCTGCGCGTCGCGGTTGGCGTCGAGCGTGATCTTGCCGGTGACGCCGGGGAAGTCCTTGGTCGCGGCGATCGTCGCCGCCAGGTCCTTGCCCGACAGCGACGGCGAGCGATCCATCGCGTCGAACAGCACGCGCGCTGCGTCGTAGCCGAGCGCCGCGAGGCCATCCGGCGTCTCGCCGTTCCACCGCTTCTGGTACTTCGCCACGAACTCCTGCACGGCCGGGCGAGCCTCGTCGAACGAGTAGTGGTTCGAGTAGTAGCTGCCCTCGATCGCGTCGCCACCGATCTCGGCGAGCTTAGCCGAGTCCCAGCCGTCGCCGCCGAGGAACGGGACGGTGATGCCGATCTTGCGCGCCTGGCGCACGATGTTGCCGACGTCGGTGTAGTAGCCCGGCAGGTAGACCGCCTCCGCGCCGCTCGTCTTGATCGACTGCAGCTGAGCGGCGACGTCGGCGTCACCTGCGGTGTACGCCTGCGACGTCGTGATCGTGCCGCCCATGCCCTTGAACTCGGTGGTGAACGTCTCGGCGAGGCCCTTCGAGTACGGCGCGGCCTGATCGTACAGCACCGCGACCTTGGTGAGCTTGAGGTTGTCCTTCGCGAACTTCGCACCGACGTAGCCCTGGAACTCGTCGAGGAAGCAGACGCGGGAGACCATGTCGCGGCCCTCGGTGACCTTCTTGTTCGTCGACGACGGCGAGATCATCGGGATACCGAACTGCTGGGCGACCTTGCCACCGGCGAGCGAAGAGCCGGACGCCACCTCGCCGAGGATCGCGACGACCTTGTCCTCGCTGATCAGGCGCTGCACGACGTTGCCGGCCTCGCTCGACTTCGAAGCGTCGTCGAGGGTCTTGAGCACGACCTTGCGCCCCTTGACCCCGCCGGCCGCATTGCGCTCCTCGAGCGCGAGCACGACGCCGTGATCGGTCGACTGACCGAACGTCGCCTCCGCGCCGGTGAGCGACGCGTAGTGGCCGATCAGGATGTCGCCGGTGTCGTTGGTCGGCTGCTTGGTCGCGGCGGAGCCCTCGCCCTCCTTCTTCTTGCCGCCCCCTCCGAGCTTGTCGCAGGCGCCGAACGCCACCATCGCTGCGATCACCAGCACACTCATCGAAAGTCTGTTCCAACCGCTCGGTTTCATGGCGTTCTCCTGCGAAGGGATGCGATATCCGACGGGTCCAGCGCTGTCAACCAGCGCGCGGGCGTGTTAACGGTGGTCGGCCTCCTTTTGTCGACCGAGCCCGCCAGATCGGATGCCACCGGGACCTCGTCCGAGTCGTCCCACGCGCACCACGGCCACCAACAGGGGCCGCGGAGCCGGAAGGAGCTCGCCTGGCTCTCGCTCGGCGCGCTCGGCGTCGTCTACGGTGACATCGGTACGTCGCCGCTCTACGCGCTGAAGGAGTGCTTCCACCACACCAATCCGCACCACGCCAACGCCGCTGATGGCGAGGCGGTGCTCGGCGTGCTCTCGCTCGTGTTCTGGTCGCTCGTCATCGTCGTCTGCGGCAAGTACCTCGCGGTCGTGCTGCGCGCCGACAACAAGGGCGAAGGCGGCACGATGTCGCTCGCCGCGCTGGTCCAGCAGAAGCTCGGGCCGACCAAGCACCGGATCGCGTTCCCGATCCTGCTCGCCCTGTTCGGCACCGGCCTCCTCTATGGCGAAGGGCTGATCACGCCCGCCATCTCCGTGCTCTCGGCCGTCGAGGGGCTCTCCGAGCAGAACGACAACCTCACCTACCTCGTCATCCCGATCTCGATCTCGATCCTCGTCGGCCTGTTCTGGGTGCAGCGCTACGGCACCGGCCGCATCGGCGCCGTCTTCGGCTGGGTGATGCTGGCGTGGTTCGTCTCGCTCGGCGTCGCCGGCGTCCCGCAGATCGTGCGACGGCCCGACGTGCTCGCCGCCATCTCGCCGTATCACGCGATCGTGTTCCTCACGACGCACAGCCTGCACGGGTTCCTGCTGCTCGGCTCCGTCGTGCTGTGCGTCACCGGCTGCGAGGCGCTCTACGCGGACATGGGGCATTACGGCAAGACGCCGATCCGCATCGCGTGGTCGGCCGTGGTGTTCCCGGGGCTGCTCCTCAATTACTTCGGCCAGGGCGCCCTGTTCCTCGAGCGTGGCACCGCGGTCTCGAACCCGTTCTACGGGCTCGTCGAGGGTCCGTTCCTGATCCCGATGGTCGTGCTCGCGACGGCGGCCGCCGTCATCGCGTCGCAGGCGTTGATCTCGGGCGCGTTCTCGTTGACCAACCAGGCGGTACAGCTCGGCTACCTGCCGCGCGTCACCGTCCTGCACACGTCGCACAAGCACGAGGGCCAGATCTACCTCCCCGAGGTCAACTACGGGATGATGGTCGCGTGTGTGGCGCTCGTGCTCGCGTTCAAGACGAGCTCGAACCTCGCCGCCGCCTACGGCATCGCGGTGACCGGCCTGATGGCCATCACCTCGTACCTAATCTTCCTGGTCTGCATCCGCAACTGGGGCTGGTCGCTCGGCAGCGCCCTCCTGTTGTACGTGCCGCTCGTCGTCATCGATGTCGCGTTCTTCTCGTCGAACGTGGTGAAGGTCGCGGCCGGCGGCTGGTTCCCACTCGCGGTCGCGGTCGGCATGTTCGTGGTGATGACCACCTGGTGGCGCGGGCGCGTGGAGCTCTCGCGCTCGATGGAGATGGGCACCATCCCCGACGACCTGTTCCTCGCCGATATCGCCGAGACACCGCTGCCGCGCGTCTCCGGCACCGCGGTGTTCATGACCTCCGGCACCGCGGGAATTCCCAACGTCCTGCTCCATCACGTCAAGCACAACAAGGTGCTGCACAAGCAGGTCGTCCTCCTCTCGATCATCACGGAGAACGTGCCGTTCACCGTCGGAAACTCCGCCATCCAGGTGCGCGAGCTGTCGCACGGCTTCTATCGCGTGATCGCGCGCGTCGGCTTCATGCAGCAGCCGAACGTCCCCCGCATCCTCGCGCGGTGTGCACGCCAGGATCTCGTGGTCAGCGTCTCCGACACCACGTACTACCTCGGCCGCCAGACGCTGCTGACCACCGGCAAGTCCAGGATCGCGCGGTGGCGCAAGATGCTGTTCTCGTTCCTGGCGCGCAACTCGCGCCCGCCGAGCGCCTTCTTCCAGCTGCCGCCCAACCGCGTCGTCGAGCTCGGTCTGCAGATCGAGCTATGACGCGCGGCGTGTGCGTTCGCGGTCATCGTGCTCGTAGCAGCACGTAGGTCGCTCCCTCTCCACCATCGGCGGGCGCGGCCGTCGACAGCGCGCGCACGAACCCGGAGCACGCTCCGAGCAAGTCAGCGAGCACCGCATCACGCAGCGGTGCTCCGTGCGCCGAGTGCGTGCCCTTGCCATGCACCACGAGGACGCACCGGCGACCGAGGTGGCTGGATTCGAGCAGGAACGAGCGCAGCCGCGTCACGCCGCGCTCGACGTGCTCGCCGTGCAGGTCGAGCGTGTCCTCCGCGCGGACCTTGCCGTCGCGCAGCTCCACGATCTGTGCACGCGAGACACCCGGCGCACGGGCGGCGTAACGTTGCCCATCGCCCTCGACGGCAAGCGTGACCTCCGGCGGCAGCACCGCGGACTTCGTCACCCGCGCGCGCTGCGGACGCACCGGCACCCGATCGCGGCCCGCGAGCGGCACCGTGCCGTCGATCGCGTCGAGGAACAGCGCCTGCTCCTCCGCCGAGACGACCGGACGCTTGGGAGACATCGACTCATTGTGTACCGCGACGCGGGCGCGCCCGACGGCACAAGTGAGGTCACATCACGTCAGCGTGCCGGCTGAATCCACCTCGGTGCGACTTGTCACGCCGATCGGCGCGGTGTTACAGGGCGCGCTCGATTCCGCACGAAGCATCGTGTGTGAATCGATGATTCAAAATTCAATGCAGGATGGTGTGGAATGCAGGCAGGAGCTCAGATCCGTAGTGCGGTGGTTCTCGCGGGGGTGTTGATGTCGGGCGCGGCGATCGCCGCCCCCGGTGACTTCGATACGTCGTTCGGAGTCAGCGGTCTCAAGACCGTCAGCTATGGCAGCGAGCTGGTCTACACCGACGTGGTGCAGGCCGCGGGGCGGTACTTCGCCGCCGGCATCACCTACGACGGCGTCCGGCGGCGCCCGATCGTGACCGCGTTCAACGCGAACGGCACCATCGACACGACGTTCGGTACCAATGGCCACAAGGTCGATACGGGACTCAGCGAGGACGTCACGCACGTCGCGATCCACCAGGCGTTCAAGCAGACGAGCATCCTGCCGTCGGAGAGCTATCGGACGAGCATCTACTACGTCGCGACCACGGCCACCAAGATGTACGCCTACCAGGGCGTCGTGAACCTGAACGGCGCGTCGCAGAACGGCTGGACGCACTCGGGCTGGGGCAACGGCACGCGCGTGACGCTCTCGTTCCCCGGCGGGGGCGTGGCCTCGTTCGCGGACCTCGAAGGCGGAGGTTCTCCCGTCCCATCGATCTCGACTCCGGTCTCGATCGTCGGCGCTGGCAAGGCGACGGTCGGCGGCGAGGCAGACGCCGTCATGATCAAGATCGCGTGGGATACCGGCGCGGTGATCACGACGTTCGGATCGAGCGGCCGGGTCTACGTCTCGCCCGGCGTCGTCCAGCGGTTCTCGGGCGTGAGCGGCGGCTGTGCGGTGGGCGTTACGCGCACGACGTCGACGTCGGCCCCGGATGCGCTGGTCGCGTGCTTCACCAGCACCGGTCTCAACACGGCATTCGACGGTGACGGCATCAAGCAGTTCAACTTCGGCGCGTCCGGTCTGCCGAATACGCTCGGGCGTTCGATCATGACCGACGGCTCCGGCAAGATCTGGATCGCGGCCAACGTGTGCAGCACCGCGAACGTGTGCAGCCTCGGCGGGGCACGCCTGAGCTCGAGCGGAGCGTTCGACACGACGTTCGACGGTGACGGCAAGTCCGTGACCACGCTCGGCAGCTTCGGCGCCTCGATCGGCACCAACAATCTGATCCAGATCGGCTCGCGGGTGTTCGTGGCCGGGCAGCTGTTCCTGGACAGCGAGGAGAGCACCACCAACTCGTTCCTGTTCGCCTTCAACACCAGCGGCGTCGGGGATTCGACCTTCGGCTCGGGCGGCCTTCGCAGCTTCAGCAACAGCACCGGGCTCGAGGGCTACCGCGGGATCGCGGTCAGCGTCGACAGCCGGATCGTGGCCAGCGGCGACCTCGACGTGCCGGGCACGGTCAACGGCGGCGTCGCCAAGCACCTGCCCTAGCGTCGAAATCGACGAGCGAGCACGATTCTGTGCAACACCGCTGCGGGGGCGGCATCGCTGGGCATGCGTACCCTGCTTCCCTTCGTGTTCGCCGTCGCTGCGTGCGGTGCCGACGATCCGTCCTCCCCCGATGCGGCCACCGGCGATGATGCCTCCGGTGGGGATGCCCCAGCCGTCGATGCGCCGATCGACGCGACGACACCGACCTGCCCGACGGGCAGTGCGGTCGAGACGCTCGCGACCGGCGGCGAGCCGCGATGGATGGCGATCGACGACAGCCACGTGTACTGGGTCAGCCTGCCAGGCGGCAGTGGTAGCGACGGCACGATCATGCGCGTGGCCAAGACCGGCGGCACACCCGAGACGCTAGCGAGTGGGGAGACGGACCCCGTCGAGATCGCGGTCGACGGGACCTACGTCTACTGGGCGCGCAGCACGGGCGGCACGATCGTCCGGGTGCCCAGAGGCGGTGGAACGATCGCCACGGTCGCGACCACGCCCAACGTGCGCGGGTTCGCCGTCGACACGACGCACGCGTACTGGACGTACAACAACGGTGGCATCGGCGGCGTCTCGCGCCAGCCGCTTGCCGGCGGCAATGTCGAGCCGCTCGTCACGGGCGTGCTCGGCATCGGCCGGACGCCTGCCCTCGACGCGACGGATGTCTACTACTCCGCATTGACCGCGGTCGCGAAGGTCCCCAAGGTCGGGGGCACCGGCGCCGATGTCCCAGGCACCTCGGGCGGCATCACGGAGCGCATCGTCGTCGACGCTGCGTCGATCTATTGGGTCAGCGACAGCTCCATGGGCTCGGTGCACCAGATCCCGAAGGCCGGTGGCACCAAGCTCACGCTCGCGACGAACGAAGACCCACAGGGGCTGGCCGTCGACGCCACGCACCTCTACTGGACGTCCGAGGCCGAGCGCATCGTGCGTGCGCCCGTCGCGGGCGGCACGAAAGAGTCGGTCGCCGAGATGGAGTACAACCCGCGCGAGATCGCGACCGACGACTGCTACGTGTACTGGATCGATCAGGCGTCGCTGGTCGGTTCGAGCTTTACCGGCAAGGTCGCGCGCCGGACGAAGCACTGACGATCTCCTCGCGTGCGCGATAGCGGGACGATTCGCGTCAGGCGTAACGGACCTGGACGGTCTCGACGAGCGCGAGCAGCGCCTGCTTCACGCCTTCGGTGGTCGGGTGCCGCACGATCGCCCAGCCCTCGCCTTCGTAGCCGGTGTTGCGCGGCTGGCCGCGCTTGGGCGTGCGCATCTCGACGAGCGCATCGCCGCACGCCTCGACGGCTTGCTCGATGCCCGTGACCGTCGCCACGTGGTCGCCGACCGGCGGACCACGGAAGAAGGCGGCGCCCGCGGCGAGGCGGCGCGGCTTGGGCGTGAACTCGTCGAACGCGACGAGGCGCGCCCAGTCCGCGATCATGTCGGTGCCGTGGGTGAGGCTCATCATCGGCATGATCTGGACGCCGGGCGGCCGCACGCCGACCTCGTTGACCGCGCTCGTGCCGTCGTCGCGCAGGAACCACTCCATGTGCGTGAGCGCGGTGCCCGCGGCGGTGTTCGCGAGGTCGCCGAACAAGGCGGTGAGCGCGGCGCCGTTGGTCGCGTGGAACTGCGTCCACGTCGGGTCGTCCTCCTCGCGCGGCAGCAGCACGCAGTACTGGACCCACGGCGTCTCGAGCACCTCGAGCGGCGACGGAAAGTAGCGGGTGCCCGAGCGCCAGACGGGCTTCCCGCGGATGGTCACCGTCTCGCAGGTGTGCTCGCGCGCGCGCACGAACTCCTCGACCTGGACGGGCTGCAAGGTCGTCGGCGGCGCGAGCGCGCGCAGCTCGTCGGCGTTGGTGATCCGGAACGTCGCGCGCGTCCCGAGGCCTGCCGGCGGCTTGACGATCACCGGGTAGCCCACGGTGTCGACGAACGCCTCGACCTCGGCGAGCGAGTGCGCGAGCGTGCTCATGGCGACCGGCACGCCGTGCGCGCGGAGCACCTGCTTCATCTGATCCTTGTCGCGGAAGTTGCGCGCGATGCGCGCCGTGAGGCCCTCGATGCCGAGCGCGTCGCGCACCTCCGCCATCGGCAGCTGGAGCTCCTCGAGCATGCCGGCGAGGCGATCGACCTTGCCGACCGCGCGCGACAGGGCGCGGACCGCGTGCGTGAGCTGCACGGAATCGAGGCACGCATCGACCCGATAGTGCGCGGCGATCTGCGGCCGCAGCGACGGTGGGATCGAGGTCGCCGGATCGCAGCTGACGACGCTGAGCGTGACGTCGAGCTGCGTGAACGCCTTCACGTAGCGGTTCGTGTTCTCGAGGAAGCGCGGCGCGATGAAGACGACGTGCGGCACCGCGCGACCATACAGCTACGAGGCGTAGAGATGCACGCCCGTCGCCGCGGCGAACGCCATCTCGCGTGCGGTCTCCCACTCGGGGTGGCGGACGACGAGGTAGCCGTCGGACAGCAGCGTCGCCTTCCAGTCACGTCTCGGCGTGCCGGGACGCAGCAGCGTGTCCTCGACGATGTGTGGCCGGTAGCGGTTGTAGAACTCGGTGAGCCCCGCGATGTGGTGGATGCGCCCCTGCCCCTGCGCGCGCTTGAACACGATGCCGACGTTGTACTTGCGCGCCGTCGAGGCGTGGAACTCGCGCTGCGTCGCGACCCGCGCCCACTCGACGAATAGATCTATGTCGCCGGTGTAGTTCATCATGTCCACGACGCATGCCCCGCCCGGGCGGCACGCGATCTCGCCGAACACCACCTCGCCGTTCGCGGTGCGGAACCACTCCATGTGCGTCATGCCGTCGCCCATCCCGAGCGCCTTCAGCACGTCGCGCCCGAGCGCGAGGCCGGCCTGCACGTGCGGCTGCGTGAGGTCGCGCACGGACAGCATGATCGGCGACACCCACTCCTGGCTGCGCATCTCGAGCGCGTTCGGCAGGTACTGCGTGACGCTCTCGTAGACGGGCACACCGTCGACGCACACGGTGTCGTAGGTGAACTCGTCGCCGGTGATGAACTCCTCGACGATCGCTTCCTCGACGTGACGCATCAGCGGCAGCACGCGCTCGAGCTCCGCGCGCGACGTGACCTTGTAGGTGTCCGCGCTCCCGGCGCCGCTGATCGGCTTGATGATCGCGGGATAGCCGGTGAGCTCGATCGCCGGCCACACCTGCGCGATCGAACGCACGCGCTGCGCCTTCGGCACGCGCAGCCCGGCGGCCGCGACCCGCTCCTTCATCAGCTGCTTGTCGCGAAAGCCGCGCACGCTGTCGACGGACATGCCGGGCAGGCCGAGCCGCTCGTTCAGCTTCGCCGCCGTCATCACCAGCGGCTCCCAGTTCGCGAGCACGCGGTCGACCTCGCGTCCGCGCAACCATGCATGGACCCGGTGGATCGTATCGGCCTCGTCGAACAGCGACGGCACCTCGAGATAGTCGGTGAGATAGCGCCGCAGCTCGTGATCGGGAGTCCCATCGCCCACGCCGAGGACCTGGGCGCCGACCTCCGCCAGCCCGCGGGCGAACTGCCGCATCTCGGGTGGGTAGCGTGGAGACAGGAAGACGACGCGCATTGGGCCGACGGTAGCCCCGCCGGACCGGCTCGAACAAGCGCCCCGCGTCGTACACGTGCTCGTGCCACGTGCTCGTCCACGTACACGAACGAGCAAGCGTCGCTCCGTCGTACCGACGGGACCTGTCGGACTCGGCCAACAGAAGCTCGAGTCGGCGTAGCGACCAGGTGGCTGCGTCGCGTATTTCGCTAATCGTGGAGGTGCACGTGCACGTGACACGTGCAGGTGGACGCAGCGGAACCTAGCCCGCGACCAGCTCGGCGTACTCGGGCACGAAGATCGGCGCCGACGGCTGGAGCAGCGCGAGCTGGCGCAGGCGCTCCGTGGCGAAGGCCCCCGCGAGCGCCGCGTAGATCTCCGGCGTCGTGTTCCTGCGCAGCACCGGGATCAAGTACGCCTCCTCGTGCGCCGCGTGGTGCTTGACGAGCTCGCGCAGGTTGAGCGCGCGATCGTACCAACCCGGCGTCTGCGGCCGCGCGCTGACCAGCGCCGACAGCGCCCCCTCCTGTGCGAGGTGCGCTGCGTGCCCCTGCGCGATCAGCGTCTGCAGCGCCGGGATGACCTCGAACTGACCGAGGATGATGTCCTCGGCTTCCGTGTGCGCCATCAGCCCGAGGCGGACACCGTCGAGCGCCATCCGAAGATCCGCTGCGGTCGCGCCGGGGTCGAGAAGGTTCGTGAGCTCGCTCTCGAGGTCGGTGTGGTCGCGGCGAATCAGCGCGAGAAGGTCCGTCGGCATGTAGTGCTTGCGTGCAGTGAGGATGCCGTTGCGGTCTCGCGTCGGCGGCCCCACGCGGAATCCGCCGTTGCGAGCGGTCTTACGGAAACAGGGCACCGAGAGGCCTCCGCGTGCGCGCGCCGCTGCTACGCATGCGCGCGAGAGGACGAGCGGCTACGCACAGCTCGTAGTCTGCGCAGCGCAGTTCCGACCAGTTGCGGGTGTTCGGTGAACCGTCGCTGGTGGCGGTACGGAGGGCTCGCACGGGCACACGAAGGATCGGGACCGGGCTATGCTCGCCACGTGTCCTGGGTGAGACGGGTGGCCGCCGATCGCGCGGCCGTCGTCGGCCTGGCGCTGTTCGCGGCGCTGGTCGCGATCGCCGTGGTCGGGCCGCTGTTGACCGCGGACCCGCTCGCGCGTGACCTCGACCACGGCCTGACCGCGCGCGGCGCGCCGCTCGGGCCGTCCGCCGGCGCGCTGCTCGGCACCGATCCCCTCGGCCGCGACGTGTGGGCGCGCCTCGTCGCGGGTGCGGGGACGTCGCTCTCGATCGCGGCCGGCGCGACCACGCTCGCGCTCGTGCTCGGTCTCGCGGTCGGGGTGGTCGCCGGCTATCGCGGCGGCTGGGTCGACGGCGTGCTCATGCGGACCGTCGATCTGACGCTGGCGTTCCCGGCGCTGCTGCTCGCGATCCTCGTCGCGGCGGTGCTGCGCGAGACGTCGCTCGCGACCTCGCGTGCACCGGTGGTGCTCGTCCTCGCGCTGGTGAGCTGGGGCTTGATCGCCCGCATGATCCGCGCGAAGGCGATGAGCGTCGCGCGATCGCCCCACGTGCTCGCAGCGCGGGCGCTCGGCGCGAGCCCGCGGCGCATCGTCATGCGCCACGTGCTGCCGCAGCTCGTCGGGGTCATCACGATCGCCGCGGTCGCGACGTTCGCGCAGGTGCTGCTCAACGAGAGCGCCCTCTCGTTCCTCGGCCTCGGTCCGCCGCCGCCCGCGCCGACGTGGGGCCGCATGCTGTACGAAGGCCGTGCGTACTACCGGAGCGCGCCGCACCTCGTGATCGCGCCCGGCCTGGCGATCGTGGTCGCGGTCGCGGCGGTGCACCTGATCGCGCAGGGCCTGCGGTCCTCGGTCGAGGAGCCCCGATGATGCGCGTGTGGATGGTCGTCGCGGTGCTCGCCTTCGCGTGCGATCCGCCGGACCGCGGCCCGCGGTGGCGCGCGGCCGGCAACGCGAGCCCGCAGCCTGGCGGCACCCTGCACCTCGCGACCAAGGACACGGTGAAGACGCTCGATCCGAGCATCGCGTACGACGAGCACTCGTTCTTGCCCGTGCACGCGATGTTCGACACCCTCGTCGACTATGCGCCCGGCAGCACCGAGCTCGTGCCGCGCCTCGCCGAGCGCTGGGAGGCTTCGTCCGACGGCCGGACACTCCGGTTCTGGCTGCGCCCCGGCCTCGTGTACGCCGACGGTACGCCGATCGTGGCGCACGACATCATCACCAGCCTCGAGCGCGCGCTCACCACGGCCGACTCCCCGTTCGGACCGATGCTCGTCGAGCTCGAGGGCGCGCAGGCCGTGCTCGACGGCAAGGCGGCGCATCTCGCGGGCGCCCTGGCGCCGAGCGAGCGCGAGCTCGTGCTCCACCTCGTGCGTCCGAACGCGGCCTTCCTCCACGTGCTCGCGATGCCGTTCACCACGCCGCAGCGCGCCGAGCACGTGCGCGCCGCGGGCGAGGATCTCCGGCGGCGTCCGCTCGCGTCGGGGCCCTATCAGCTCGCGGCCTGGGACGAGGGTCAGGCACTCGTGCTCGTCCGCAACCCGCACCACGCGGATCCGGCACGTGGTCGCATCGAGCGCATCGAGCTGCGCGAACAGCTCTCGCGCGAGACGCAGTTCTTGATGTTCGAGCGCGGCGAGCTCGACGCCGTCGAGCGCCCGTCGCATCCGGATCTACTGTGGGTCACGTCGCAGCCGGCGTGGGCGCCGTACGTGAAGACGCAGCCGGGGCTCAACGTGTACGGCGCGCGGATGAACGTGCGGGTGCGACCGTTCGACGATCGCCGCGTGCGCCAGGCGCTCAACTACGGGCTCGACAAGGACCACACGGTGAAGCTGCTCGCCGGCACCGCGGTCCCGGCGCACGGGATGTTGCCGCCCGGCGTCGCCGGCCGCGACGACGCGCTCGCCGCGTATCCGTACGATCCCGACAAGGCGCGCGCGCTCCTCGCAGAGGCGGGCTATCCGCGCGGCCTCGACCTCGACTTCGTGACGATCGCCGACGAGGAGGCCGAGAAGCTCGCCGCGGCGATGCACGGGGACTTCGCCGCGATCGGCGTGCGGCTGCACGTCTCCGTGGTCTCGTTCTCGACGTGGGTCAGCGTCGTCGGCAAGCCCGACGGCCCCCCTCTGTCGTTCGCGTCGTGGATCGCGGACGCCCCCGATCCGGCGAGCTTCTACGACCTGCGCTTCCACTCGCGCGCGATCTCCGGCGACAGCTCGACGAACGACTCGTTCTACGCCAACCCCGCGCTCGACGGCGTGCTCGACGCTGCGCGCGGCGAGCCGGATCCGGCTGCACGCGCCGCGCTGTACCGGCGCGCCGAACGCATCCTGTACGACGACGCGCCGTGGATCTGGAACTACCACCAGGCGATGGTCGACGTGATCCAGCCGTACGTGCGTGACTACGCGCCGCACCCGGTGTGGGGCCGCGACTACACCGGCGCGTGGCTCGACCTCGACGCGCACGGGGAGCGCGTGTCGTGGTGAGCCCGCGGGTCGCGAGCCCGACGAAGGTCGGGCGCGCAGCAGCACCGACGGCGGTGAGTAGGTTGATCGCGCGGCGGCTCGGGTGGGCGGTCGTCACCGCGTGGTTCGTGGTCACCGCGACGTTCGCGCTCGTCACCGCGGTCCCCGCAGATCCGGCGAAGGCGCTGCTCGGGCCGCACGCGACCCCCGAGGCCGTCGAGCGCGTGCGCGCGCACTACTGCCTCGATGAGGGCGTCGCCGGTCGCTACGGCTGCTGGCTCGCGCACGTCGCGCGCGGTGATCTCGGGGAGAGCTACGCGAGCAAGCGCCCGGTCGCCGAGCTGATCGCGGCGCGCGCGTGGCCGACCGTGCAGCTCGCGGTCGCGGCGATCTTGCTGCAGCTCGCGATCGGCGTGCCGCTCGGCCTCGTCGCCGCCGCGCGCCGCGGCCGCTGGCAGGCGCGCGCGGTCTCGATCGCCGAGATCGTCGGGCTCAGCGCGCCGTCGTTCGTCGTCGGCTCGCTCGTCGCGTACGTGTTCGCGTATCGGTTCGGGTGGCTGCCGATCGCGGGCTACGGTGACGGCCTCCACGATCGCCTGCGCCACCTCGTGCTCCCCGCGTTCGCGCTCGCCGCGTTCGGCGCCATGTACTACGCGGGTGTGCTCCGCACCGAGCTGAGCTCGGAGCTCGCGCGTGACTACGTGCGCACCGCACGCGCGAAGGGCGTCGGCGAGCGCGGCGTCCTCCTCCGGCATGCGCTGCGCCCGGCCGCGGGCGCGCTCGTCGCGCTGATCGGCACCGACCTCGGCGTGATGCTCGGCGGTGCGGTCGTCGTCGAGACCCTGTTCGCGTGGCCGGGGCTCGGGCGCGAGCTCCTGCAGGCGATCCTCGCCGTCGACCTGCCGGTGATCGCGGGCGGCGTGATGGTCGCCGCGATCGTCGTAGTCACCGCAAATCTCGTGGCAGATCTGGCATTGCTGTGGCTCGATCCGAGACTGCGTGACCGCTGATCAGCCTCCCAGCCGCGCTCGCCACTTCGTGATCCTCCTCGGCTGGGTCAGCCTGTTCGCCGATCTCTGCTACGAGGGGATGCGCGGCGCGATCGGCCCGTACCTGGCGATGCTCGGCGCGAGTGCGACGGCCGTCGGCGTGGTCGCCGGCACCGGCGAGGCGATCGGGTACGGCCTGCGCTACGTGTCCGGCACGCTCGCAGATCGCACGGGGCGCTACTGGTTGCTCGCGTTCATCGGCTACGGCACGAACCTCATCGCCGTGCCGTTGCTCGCGCTCGCCGGCAGCTGGCCGATGGTCGCCGCGCTGGTCGGGCTCGAGCGCCTCGGCAAGGCGATCCGCTCGCCCGCGAAGTCGACGCTGACGTCGTTCGCCGCCGCCGACGTCGGTGCCGGCAAGGCGTTCGCGATCAACGAGGCGATGGATCAGGTCGGCGGCCTGCTCGGCCCCTTGCTCGTCGCGGGCGTGCTCGCGTGGAAGGGCGAGACCGCCGAGGGCTTCGCGTGGGCGTTCGCGATCCTCGGCGTCCCGGCGGCGATCACGATCGCGATCCTCGCCCGCGCGCGCCGCCTCTACCCGGATCCGCGCGCGCTGGACTCGGCGCCCCACGACGGTGCCGCCGTGCTCGGCCCGCGCTATCGCGTGTATCTCGCGGGCGTCGCGCTCGTCGCCATCGGGCTCGCGGACTGGCCGCTGCTCAGCTATCACATGGAGAAGGCGGGCGTGATGTCGGCGAAGTGGTTGCCGATCGCCTATGCGATCGCCGCAGGCGTCGACGGGCTCGTCGCGATCGCTGCGGGCTGGACGTTCGATCGGCAACGCGAGCGCGGGCGCACCGGCGCCGGCGTCGTCGCGACGTTCGTCCTCGTGGGTGCGGGCTACGCACCGCTGGTCTGGTTCTCCGACGCCGACGCACCGTGGCTCGCGATCGCCGGCATCGCGCTGTGGACGATCGCGCTCGCGGCGACCGAATCGATCGGAAAAGCGATGATCGCGACCATCGTGCCGCGCAGCGAACGCGGCCGCGCATATGGCCTCTACTACCTCGTATGGGGCGTCGCGTGGTGGGTGGGCAGCATCCTGCTCGGCGCGCTCTACGACGTGAATCGCACCGCGGCCTCGGCGGTCGCGAGTGGCGCTCTCGTCGCCGGTGCGGCGGTCGTCGCCTGGTCGTCGCGACGCTGAGTCGCCGCCCGCGCTCCGACGGCGCAGCGTGGCGCGCGTGATGCAACTGGTGAGTCTCGTGCTCGAGCACCATGCCGGGGTCCTCCCCGCCGCCGCGAATCACCGTGGCGCGAGCGCACAGGCGCGTCGGGGGGGCGGACTACCGAGCACTACGAGGAGAGGCGACATGGCGATCCCGACCGAGATCACGTTCCATGGATTCCACAAGAGCGACGCCGTCGAGGCCGCGGTCCATCGATGGGTGACGCGGCTCGAGCTCGTCTACGATCGGATCCTGCGTGTCGAGGTCAGGCTCGATCAACCGCATCGCAGCCACCGCCAGGGCCGCGAGTTCGAGGTCCACGTCCACGTGGAGGTTCCCGGCACCGACATCATCGCGCGCCACGCCCGGCACGAGGACGTATACGTCGCGATCGCGGATGCGTTCCGCGCGTCGCGCCGGCAGCTCCTCGACTACGTCGACCATCGCCGCGAGTTCGTAACCTTCCGCGCGCCGAATCCGCCTACCGCGAAGTCGGCGTGATCCCCGGGCACGCTACCCAGGAGGGTAGCGGTTCACCCGGGGCAGCAGCGCCACGCGCAGCGAAGTCACGCCGTGGCAATCGAGCGGATGCGCCGAGTGCCCACATGGCCCGTGCCCAGGCCCCTAATCACCGTCGAGCGCGCGATCCTCGCGACCCGGCTTCTTCTTCCGGGCCTGCATCCCGAGCTCCGCGAGCTTCTTGCGCAGCGTGTTGCGGTTGAGGCCGAGGATCTCGGCGGCCTTGAGCTGATTGCCGCCGGTGTGCGCGAGCACGAGATCGAACAGCGGTCGCTCGACGCGCGCGACCACCTTCTCGTGGAGGTCGTGGACCGGGTAGCCGTCGATGCGCGCGAGCAGACCGGCGAGCTTGGCCTTCACCATGTCCTCGAACGCGAGGTCCTCGAGCGGGACGCGCGCGGCGACGATGGGCAGGATCTCGTCGACGTCGCCGGCTTCGAGCCTGGAGCGCGGCACGCGTACGACGAGGCGGCGCGCGATCGACTTGAGCTCGCCGACGTTGCCGGGCCACGGATACGCGGTGAGCCGCTCGACGGCGCGCGTGGAGATGCTCGGCGTCGTGCGACCGACCTCGAGGGAGTAGTGCTTGATCCAGCGCGCGAACAGCGCGGGCAGATCGTCGAGGCGCTCGCGCAGCGGCGGCACGGTGATGCGGCGCGGCTCGAACAGGGCGTAGAGCGGGCGCGAGACGATCTTGGCGTCGACCGCGCGCTCGAGATCGAGGTCGCCGGTGGCGACGAGGCGGACGTCGTGGTTGTGGCCGCGCATCCCGCGCTCGAGCGTGCGCTGCGAGGCCGCGGACAGGTCGCTGATGTCCTTGACGAGCAACGTGCCACCGTCGGCCGCGCGCATGGCACGGCACGCGCGCTCGCAGTCGTCGTCCGTCGCGACCCGGCCGGGCGCGTCTTCAAAGCTCGGGCGTACCGCGACGAACCGGCCGCCGGCGCGCGCGCTGTGCTGGTGCAGCACACGGGCGACGAGCTCGCGCCCCGTGCCGTGCTCGCCGACGATCAGGACGGGCGCGTCGTCCTGCGCGTGCTGCTCGACGAGCGAGACCACCGCCTGCATGGCGGCGCTATCGGCGACGAGAAAGTCCTTCGCCTTGAGGCTCGGGTGGAGCATCAGGCCGCCTCGACAGCCCCGCCTCCACCTTCCCCATCCCCGAACCCGCCGTCGATCTCGTCCCGTCCCGGAGCCATCTCCGGCGACAACCCCAACCGTCGCTGCCGCTCGATGAGCTGCGCGAAATAGTCCTCGACGAGCGCGCGGGAGGCCGCCAGATCGGGCGCCTCCCACACGCGCAGGCGCAGCGCGTTGCAGCCATACAGGCCGCGCGCGTACCACGCGCACGCCTTACGCACCTCGTGCAGCGTGCGCGGCCCCTTCTTGAGCTGCTCGATCAGATCGACGTGGCGGCGGAACACCGCGAGGCGCTCCTCGAGCCCGGGCGGCCCCGGATCCGGCCGGCCCGCGGTGACCTCGCGCAGGCGCGAGAACAGCCACGGGTTGCCCATCGCGCCGCGGCCGATCATCACGGCGTCGCAGCCGGTGTGCTCGCGCAGACGCAGATAGCCGGCGACGTCCACGATATCGCCGTTCCCGACGAGCGGGATGTGCGTGGGCAGCGCCTCGCGCACGAGCTTGATGATGTCCGGATCGCTCTTGCCCGAGAACCCCTGCGTGCGCGTGCGACCGTGCACGGTGATCATCTGCGCACCCGCCTCGACCATCGCGCACGCGAACTCGGGCGCGTTGCGGTGCGCCTGATCCCAGCCCGCGCGGTGCTTCACGGTGACCGGGATGTTCGCGGGCACCGCGTTCACCACCGCGCGCACGAGCTCCTGCGCGATCAGCGGCTCGCGCATCAGCGCCGATCCGCACTCGCCGGCGACCACGCGCTTCGCCGGGCAGCCCATGTTGATGTCGACGAGCGACGCGCCGATCGAGACCGCCATCTTCGCGGCCTTGTCCATCATCTCGGGCTCGCGGCCGAAGATCTGGACGCCGAACTTGCGGCCGTTCAGCGAGGCGGTGAGCTTGCCCGTGGTCTTGGGATCGCCGACGGACAGCGCATGCGCCGAGAGAAACTCGGTGATCGTGAACCCGACGCCGAACTCCTCGCACACCGTGCGGAACGGCAGATCGGTGACCGCGGCCATCGGGGCCAGCAGCACGGGCGGATCGACCAACAGCTCACCGATGCGCATGACGACGGCCCACTAGATACCGGATCGTCCTCGCCGAGGAAACCCCGAACCCCGAGGGGCCCGGCCGAAAGTCTGGTAGCGCACATCACACGACGCGCGCTCCCGCGGTCAGCGCTTAGGAACGTGAGAGGTCGCTCGGTGTATTGAGATTCCGGACGACCCGCGCCTCCGCCTCGAGCCAGGCGACGCGCAGGTCGTCCTCGGTCAACAGCCCCGACGCCTTGTAGCGCCCCGCCGCGAGCAAGCGCTCGACGGCCGCCCGCGCGGGCGCGACCCGCAGCAGGCACACCAGCGGCTCGGGCAGGCCGCCCGCGCGGACGCCGACCGCGTCGAGCTCGTCGGCCCTCGCGGCCAGCATGGCGTCGACGAGCTCGCCCGTGATGTACGGCATGTCCCCGGCGACCACGAGCAGCCACGGCGTACGCGCCGCGGCGAGCCCCGCCGCGATGCCCGCGAGCGGCCCCGCGCCCTCGACGAGGTCGTAGACCACGCGCTCGCCCGCGCCGCCCGTGCTGCCGGCGGCGAGCGACACGATGATCTCGGTGACGCGCGGGCCGAGCACCTCGCGCTGCCGCTCGAACACCGTGCGCCCGTCGATGACGAGCGAGCGCTTGTCCACGCCGCCCATGCGCGTCGCGCGCCCGCCGGCGAGGATCAGCGCGGAGACGACCTCGGGACGCACCGGCTTCAGCGCGCGAGCAGCGGCTGGATGGCGTCCTGCTTCGGCGTCGTGACCTCGGGGCCCGAGCCCGCGAGGTAGACCGAGACCTCGGTGCGCACGCCGAACTGCCCCCCGAGATAGACGCCGGGACCGACGGTGACGCCGGTGCCGGTCACGACGATCCGCGTGTCCTTGATCTCGACGCTGTCGAGATCGGTGCCGCTGCCGTGGAGGTCGCTGTCGATCGAATGACCGGTGCGGTGCAGCGCCTTGTCGCCGAAGCCGGCCTTCTGCAGCACCGCGCGCGCCGCGGCGTCGACCTCGGCCCCGGTGACCGGGCGGCGCTTCTGCGCGCGCTCGGCGATCAGCGCGACCGCGCGGTCGCGCGCCTGCACGGCCGCCGCGAACGCGTTGGCGATCGGCGCGGGGACCGACGCACCAACGATCGCGCACCAGGTCTGTGCGGCCCACACGCCGTCCGGCTTGTCTTCCTTCGCGGCCAGCGAGAGCACGATGAGGTCGCCGCGGTGGATCGGCGCGGCCTTGGTCGCGTTGGGGACGTAGTACGGATCGCCGGTGTTCGCGCCGGCGGCGACGACGGGCGCGACGCTGGCCAGGCCGCGGATCTTGAGCCCACGCACGAGGCGCTGCTGCACGTCGTATTCGGTGATCGGCTGGCCCGCCTCGATCGCCTTCGCGATGAACGAGAGCGCGTCCTTGCGCAGCTCGGTGAGATGGTGGACGGCGACGAAGTGCGAGGTGCGGCCGGCCTCGCCCCACACCGCCTTGGTGACCTGGAGCAGCGCGTCGGACGACTTCACCTTCACGCCGGTGGCGCGGATCCGCTCGAGCATGCCCGCGTCGACGCGCGACACGTTCGGCACGCTCGCCTTCGCGGAGTACTCGAGCGCGACGGTGCGCACGCCCTTGAGCAGCGTCTTGAGCTGCTTGTCGAGGTCCTTGTATCCGGCGTACGCGAGCTTCCTGCCGGCGAGGTGATCGAAGCTGCGCAGCTCCGCTGCATGCGCGAGCGCGATCGGCTCGCCCTTCGCGGGGACGAGATAGAACCACGGGCGAGAGGGGTTGCCCTCGGGCTTCACGACGCGTGCCGCGAGCGGGTTGTCGCCGTCGCGATCGAACAGCAGCCACCCGTCGAGGCGCTGCACCGCGAGCAGGCCCTGTACCGACGCGAGATCCGAGATCGCGACGCGCGGCGTGATCGCCGGCGGCGTCGGCGCGACGGACGCCAACGGCTCGGCAGGTGCGGGAGCCTTGGACGCGGGGTGCCTGGTCGCGGTCGCGGGGATCACCGTGGGGCTGGCCGCGGGGACGACCGTCGGCGCGGGTGTCGGTGCAGGCGCCGCGTACGGATCGTCGGGCGCCGCGGGCCTCGTGGTGGACATGGTCTTCGCCGGCGCGGGCACGGGCTTCGTCGGCGCGGGCACGGGCTTCGTCGGCGCGGGCGCGGGCTTCACGGGTGCCGGCGCAGGCTCGCCGTACGGATCGAGCGGAGCGCTGGGCGCTGGTTTCGGGTCGGCGTACGGATCGACCGGCGTGACGGTCACCGGCTTCTTCGCGCCGTCCTTGGGCGGCTTGGGCTGTGCGGCGGCGAGCGAGCTCGCGAGCGCGATGGCGAGGCCAACGGACGAGGTGCGCATCATCGGGGGCTCCATCCGCTCGCCGACCGGACGCGACCCAGCTCGGCGACGAGCCCATCATGAATAGCACCGTTCGACGCGATCACCTCTCCCGCATGTACGTCGAACGGGCCCCCCCGTGTGTCCGTCACGGTCCCGCCGGCCTCGGTGACGAACAGCGTCCCGGCCGCGATGTCCCAGGCCTTGAGGTGCCGCTCCCAGTAGCCATCGAACCAACCGCACGCGACCATGCAGCAGTCGAGCGCCGCGGAGCCGAGCCGGCGGCAAGCTCCGGCAACGCGCTGGAAGTGCTCCCACTCGGCGAAGTTGTTCTCGGGGTTGGTCGCGCGATCGTACGGAAACCCGGTTACCAGCAGCGCCTGCTCGACGGCGGCGGTCGTGCTCACCCGCAAGGGAGCGCCGGTACCGTCGCGCGCGCCACCACCCCGCGTTCCCTCGAACCACCACCCGAGCGCCGGCGCCGACACCACCCCCGCGAGGACGGTGCCCGCATCCTCGACCGCGATCGAGACGCTCCAGATCGGGAGTCCATGCGCGAAGTTCACCGTGCCGTCGATCGGATCGACGATCCAGCGCAGGCCCGACGACGAGCCCCCGCCCTGGCCGCCTTCTTCGCCGAGCACGGGGATGCCGGGTGTGTGCTCGTCGAGGACAGCGCGGATGG
>DATLHR010000435.1:0-25500 GCA_035539815.1 Kofleriaceae bacterium | reverse complement strand
CCCTTGCTCGACAGCACGATCGCGACCGCCGCGGCGGCGCCGACGAGCACGAGCCCGCCGAGCACGAGCGGCAGCTTGGACTTCGCGCGCGCGGCAGGCGCGGGCTCGTCTTCCTCGACCGGCATCGTCACGCTGCCGGTCCACTGCGTCTTGCGGCGGCGCGGCGGGTTGGTGGGGGCAGCGGTGGCGGCCGTCGCCACGGCCTCCTCGGTGCGCGCCGCAGGAAGAGCGGTCGCGGTCGCGCCGCTCGGCAGCGGATCTCCGCACACCGTGCGGATCGCGTTCGCGAGTTCCTCGATCGTCTGCCAGCGCTCGTCGCGGTCCTTGTCGAGCGCCTTGTGGATGATGCCGGCGAGCTCGTGCGGCGCACCGATGCGATCGAGCACCTCGCCCGGCAGCTCGGGCACCGGCTCCGTCAGGTGCATCGTGAGCACGCCCATGAAGTTGTCCGCCTCGAACGGCGTGCGGCCGGTGACGAGCTGGAACAGGATGCAGCCCATCGCGTAGATGTCGACGCGCGCATCGACGTGCTCGCCGCGCGCTTGCTCGGGCGACATGTACTCGGGGGTGCCGAACAACATGCCGGTCTTGGTCAGCTTGCGCGCACCTTCCTCGACCTCGGTCATCTTCGCGATGCCGAAGTCGAGCAGCTTGACGAAGTCGTGATCGTCGAGGAAGTCGACCAGGTAGACGTTCTCGGGCTTGAGGTCGCGGTGGATGACGCCTTGCTTGTGCGCCGCCGCGAGCGCCGCGCAGATCTGCAGGAAGATCCTCTTGCTGCGCGCCCATGGCAGCAGCTCGCCGCCGAGCTTGGCGCGCATGACGTCCTCGTGGAGGTCGCGCCCCTTGAGGAGCTCCATCGCGAAGAACACGTGACCGTCGGGCGTCATGCCGAAGTCGCTGATGTCGATCACGTTCTCGTGCTGGATCTTGGAGGCGGCCTTCGCCTCCTGCATGAAGCGCTCGACCAGGTCGGGCTTGCGCACGAACTCGCCGTGCAGGACCTTGATCGCGATCGGCTTGTCGAGCAGCGTGTGCATCGCGAGGTACACGGCGCCCATGCCGCCCTCCCCGAGCTTCTTCTGGATCGCGTAGCGTTCGGCGAGCGTCTGACCGATCAGCGGGTCGGTCTGCGCCGGCAGGTACGACTTCGACGCGGACGCGCCCGCCGGAGGCACCTGCACGGGCCCGGTCCCCATCTTGGTGCGCTTGCCGTCAGACACCGGCACGCATCATAGCAGCGGCCCCGCGGTTAGGGCTCGTCGATCCACTCGGAGGCCCGGATCATCGCCGAGCACACGTGCTGCACGTAATCGATGCGGACCGTGCGGTCGATCGGGCTGCCCGGCATGCCGCCGAGCCCCGCCCCGACGACGTTGAAGTCACTCTCGGGCCGGATCTGCTGGCCCAGCGTGTACTGCAGCGCCGCCCGGATCTGCCCGCGGACCTCGGCGTCGGGCTCGCCGTGGTAGCGCCCGAGCAGGTAGGCCGAGATCATCGCCTCGGTGCGCGAGCCCGCAGGCGTGTTGTACGGCGGGATGAACGACGTGAAGTTGTACGCACCGGCGAAGTCGTCCTGGTCGGGATGCTCGCCCGGCGCCGGCTGCTGCTCGCGCAGGAACCGCCCGTAGCCGTGACAGAAGTCCATGTACGCCGGGTCCTTCGCGAACGGCCACACCGCCTCGGCGGCGATGCACGTCCAGTGCTCCTCGCCGTAGATGAAGCCGCCGATGAAGAAGTCGTACCAGTGGACGAGCCAGTCCATGCCCTTGGTCGCCGCCTGCGCGTAGCGCGCATCACCCGTGATCAGGTGCATGCGCGCGAGCGCGAGGGTCGCCTCACCCGAGTAGTAGAGGAGCTCGGTCTTGTCGTCGGGGGCGCGCGCGACCGGGTCGTAGAGGTGACGGAACGAGCCGTCGGAGCGCTGCATGTAGAGCAGGAACGCGGAGAACTTCGTCGCGAGCGGCAGGTACGTCGTGTCGCCCGTCGCGCGCTGGTACTCGGCGAGCGCGACCACCGCGAGCGCGGTCGACCCGAGCTGCGCCACCTTCTCCGTGCGATCGAGCACGCAGTCGATCTCCGTGCCGTCGGGGAGCGTGGCGCCGCACTTCCCGGCGGCGAGCAGCTCCGCGAGGTGCTTGAACGCGCGCTCGATCGGCTCCTTCAGCCACGGCTCCTTGGTGATCCGGTACAGCTCGGCGAGGAAGTACGTCGTCCCCGCGTGCCGCGGCATGCTGTACGCGCCCGAGCGCATCGGGTCGGTCTGCCGGCCGGTCCAGAGATCGTGCTCGTAGACGTAGCGGCCATTCGCGGCGAGGTGGCCGACGAGGAACTTGCCGCCCTCGAGCGCCGCCGCCCGAAGCGCCTTCGCCGACAGCGGAGGCGGCGCGGGCACGCCGCGGTACAGCTGCACCGGGGGAGCGGGCCGCTGCGCGAGCGGGCGCTCCACGAACGTATCGGTGCGGACACGCGAGAGCTCCGCGCCCCGCGTGACCTTGAGCCCGGCGCGCGACGTGAGCATGCGCTCGATCTTCGCGAAGTCGATCCCCATCGCGAAGTCCGGCATCGCGGTGCTCGGGCGCTTCGCCGCGAACACGCGGTTGGCG
Source organism: Kofleriaceae bacterium (assembly GCA_035539815.1). GTDB lineage: Bacteria > Myxococcota_A > Polyangia > Haliangiales > Haliangiaceae > JABFXX01. Next base: position 22,894 of record DATLHR010000435.1, on the reverse strand, counting down.
GCGAGCTCGTGCGGCAGCAGCACCGCCGTCTTGCCCTCGACGTCCGCGGCGATGCCCTCGATGCCCGGGTTGATCGCGAGCAGCTCCGCGAGGCCCGGGATGCCGAACGCCTCGACGCCGCCCAGGGGCGACCGTCCTGTCACGAGATCGACCTGCAGCCGCGCCGCGCTTCGATCGGGCTCGGCCATCACGCGCACACCGCGGTCCGTGCGCAGCTTCTCCGCGGCGTCATCGACCGCGGTCGCGACATCGGCGCCGCGGCCCTCGACGCGGATGAGCCCCTGCCCGCGCGACCACACCGTCACGAACACCGAGCCATCGACGGGTCGCTTCACCGTGCAGGGCACCGCCGGTCCGGAATCGAGTCCGGCGCGCAGCGTCGCGATCACCGCCGTGCGCTCGGCGTCGTCGAGCCGCGACGGTGGCGTGATGCGATAGATGTTGTAGACGATCGCCGCGGTCGCGAGAAAGAACGCGCTCGGCAGCGTCCACACCAGGATCAGGGCGACGAGGCGGCGGCGCGTCATTGGCTCGGCAGATCGAAGGCGCGGCGACCCGCGCGCGTCATCAGGTACTTCACCTGCACGATCGGCAACAATGCGACGAGCTCGACGAGCAGCGCGACCGAGATCAACGCGGTCATCGCCGCCGCCTTGCCGAACGCACCGTACACGCCCGAGAGGAACGCGGCGGAGACGATGATCCGCGCGATCAGCAGGATCGTCGACAGCAGCGCCGCCGACCCCGCGTACACCGCGATCCGCCAGCCGCGCGGACCGCCGAGCAGGGTGCCCACGCCCATCGCGAACGTCGTCACCGGCAGCGTCCACAGGTGGAACGACGCCGACGGCAGCCGGTTCGGCACGACCTTCCAGATCAAGATCGCCTGCATCGCGGCGAACGCGAGATCGAGGCCGCCGTAGATCCAGCGCCGGCGATCGGGGATGCGCTCGACGACCCGCGCGGTCGGGATCGCCTTCGCGGCCTGCGCCTGCGGCTTATTCGCGCGTTTGCGACGAGCCATCGCGGCGGAGCATACGCTATTAGAAGCACCCGGGGCGGTCGACGCTGGGCGCCGGATCCGACGACGGGAGGATCATGCGCAGGTACGTGTACTCGTCGTCGCAGAACTGGGCGGGGCCCTGCCCCATCAGGACCGCGCGCTCCAGGAACGACCGATCGCCGCCACCGTCCATGAGCCGGTTCGGCAGGTCGCCGGCGTTGTGGAAGCCCTCGGCGAAGGGATTCGCGAGGCCGAGCGAGTGCCCGATCTCGTGCGCGAGCGTGCCGCCGATCAGGTTGCCGAGGACGTAGATCGCGCACGCGATGCGGCCCTCGCGATCGCTCGCCGGGCACGAGCTGCCCTCGGAGAGCTGCGGGATGTCGCCGCTCAGATCCGCCGCGCGGATCGGCTCCCCGCCGATGTCGGGACGGAACGGATCGAACAGCTGATCGAAGATCACGTCGGCGCCGGGCACCGACCTGGTGAAGCTGCCGGGGTGCTTCGAGAACCCCATCAGCGAGCGCAGGAACACGCCGCCATAGCCCGCGTAGCCGTCCTGCTGGGTGAGCGCGTTGACGCCGCCGAGCCGGTCATAGAGCCGGACGTTGCCGTTGTCCTTGCCCGGCGAGTTGTCGTACCCGAACAGGCCCTGATTGTTGGGATCGACGCCGGTGAGCTCGACGTGCGCGTAGAGCGCGAAGTCCGTCGGTGGCTCGGTGCGGAAGTCGATGTTGACGCCGCGGTACGTGGAGCGGCAGACCTCGAGGATCCGCTGGCGCAGCTTGTTGTCGACGGCGCGCAGCCCGAAGTCACGCAGCCCCTCGACATAGCTCGGGCGAAAGTCGAGATAGACGACCTGCTTGACCGGGGCGATGGAGAGCGTCGTCGACATCGCGACGCCGCGCACGGTGTCGGGGCCGTACGAGATGACCGGCGTGATGGTGCCGGTGAACGAACCGGTATCCTCCCTCAGGTCGAGCGCGGTGCCGAGCGCGTCGTCGGTGTTGAGGATGTAACGCACGAGGCGACCCTCGACGTACTCGGGGATCAACGTCATCGTGACGGGCGCCGGGTTCGAGCCGGTGAGCGTGAACGTGCCCGCGAGCTCGAGCTCCGTGAGCGCGCCGGGCTCGCCGCCGACGAAGCCACCGCCCTGCACGAACACGTACTGGCCCAGGCTCGCCGCGACCTGGCCCGTGCAGGGATCACCGACGCACAGCGAGAACAGCTGCGAGGTCACCATGTCGTAGGTGACGGGGACCGCGTCGGCCGAGCTCGGCGCCTGCGTGGTCTGCTTGTTGATGATCGTGATCTCGCCGTTGAACGTGCCCGGCTTGATGCCGGCGACCTTCGGCGAGAACGGGAACGTCGCCTTGGTGCGCTCGAACGGATCCTCGGGCGTCATCGGGATCTCGATCTCGGTGATCGGCGCGCAGCCGCCCCCCGAGTCGAGCGTGAAGCAGCCGGTGATCTTGGCGACCGTCTCGCCCTCGTCGCCGCCGAGGAGGAAGCCGTCGCCTTCGACCTCGATACGGTCGTTGACGAAGATGACGCCGCCGCTCTGTACGCTCGTCGGCGCCGGTGCGAGCGCCTCGCGGAACGTCAGATCGACGCTGAGGCTCTTGCTCGCGTACGTCTCGCCGTCGCTCGTCGCCACGATCTCGACCGTCGCGGAACCCGAGAAGTCGACGTCTCCGCCGAGGTCCTCGATCATGTCGGCGTCGACCGCGACGTTCAGCGTGCTGAAGTCGACGAACGTCGCCGGCCACGCCTCGTCGATCGAGCTGCCGCCGGCGCTCCCCTTCAGGCGCAGCCGGGCCGCGCCCCACTGGGTGTCGACGAACGAGGCGCCTTTCACCACCAGCTTGGTCCCCGGCACGATGGTGTCGGGCGCGACCTTGCTGATCGACAGCGCCTCGAGGCCGGGATCCTGCTGGACGTCCGTCCCGCACCCGCAGGCAAGCACGAGGCTCGCGGCGAGGAGGCGCGCCGCCATCACTGCACCTTCAGCGCGATGCTGTAGCTGTTCGACGAGCCGTTGTAGCCCTCGATCACGACGTAGTAGTCCCCAGAAGTCGCCGCCGTGAAGACCGCGTGCTCGTTGGAGGTGGCGCTCTGGCCGCGGTCCGACGAGCACGCGCCGGGGCTGTCATACGAGCACGGCCACAGATCGGTGAACAGGCCCTGGTAGAGGTGCACGTCGAGGTCCTCGGTGGACGAGGTCTGGTTGAAGGTGAGGTCGATCGTCAGCGTCTGGCCTGCGGTCAACGGGACCTTGAACCAGTCCTTGTCGTTCGTGCAGATCTTGCCGGTCGAGGAGTAGTTCGCCGTCGTCACGCGCGCCGTGGTGCCGCTGTTGTCGTCCTCGAAGGTGTCGTTCTGGCACGTGGTGTCGCAGACCTGCGGCATCGGGATGTAGTCGAGCGAGTACTCGGTGCGCGCGTTGGTGAAGCCGTTGATCTTCACGTAATAGGTCCCCGCCTTGAGGCACTTCACGACGTTCTCCTGGAAGCCGAGCGACGTCGACTTGGCCGCCAGGGTGCCGTTGGCCGTGTACACGACGAGGTCGATGTCGCTCTCGCCGGTGCCCTCGAGGTACATGTCGACGAGCATGTCCTGGGTCAGCTTGAGCTGGCGCCAGTCGTCGTCGGCCTTCGAACCCGAGGTCGGCTGTACCGGCTTGGGGCACGACACGGCGAACAGGATCGTGTCGTTGGTGTCGAGGAACGGCGGGCCGTCGGTCATCGCGTTCGCCGATGCCTGTGACTGGTTGTCGTCGTCCTCGTTGTCGTCGTCGATGCAGGCAGCCGTCGGCATCGTGCACGAGCCGTTGATCGGCACGCACTGCCGCGCCTCCGCGCCGTCGACGGAGTAGACCGGGCCCGACGAGCACGTGTAGCCGCTCGGGCAGTCCGCAGGCGAGCTGCACGCTTCGAGGCAGTACGTGTCGCCCATCGAGCCGACGTAGGTGCACAGATCGCCGGCGCCGCACTGCGCGTCCGCACTGCACGTCACGCACAGGCCGAGGTCCGCGCTGCCGCTCGAGGTGACGGTCATCGAGTACACCTGCGACTGCGTGCTGTGATCGCAGTTGCCCATCTCGTCGTCATCGTCGTCGGCGACGAACACGTAGTAGATCGTCGCCGTGGCACCGGCGGGCATCGTCGCGACCGGGTTCGGCACGTCGGCCGCGTAGACGCCGCTCGTCGGTGTGCCCGAGATCGAGAGCGTCTGCAGCTGGGTCATCGTGCTGAGGTCCGGCGAGGCGCCGGGGTTCGTCGTCGAGTAATAGAACAGCGGCGCCTCCTTGAGGCCCTTGTCATCGGTGACCTGCGCGTCGATGGTGAGGTCGACGATCGTGGTCTCGTTCTGCGGCGTGTGGGTGATGACCGGGGCCGCGCCGGGGCAGTCGCTGCCGGTGCCGCCGCGCAGCACGATCAGGTAGTTCTTGATCGCCTTCGGGTTGTCGCCATCGTCGGCGGAGATCACGACCGTGTAGCGCTGCTCGTTCTGCTGCTCCTTGGTCGGGCACCAGTTGAACCGCGCGGTCAGCCCGTCTTCCTGGTCGAGGCGCATGCCCTCCGCGATCGGCTCCTCGAGCGCCAGCTCGACTTGCGCCGAGTCCTGGTCCTCGATCACGACCGCGAAGTCGACGCACTCCTTCTGCGTGAGGTCGATCGTCGTGCCGGTCCCGAGCGGCTGGCGGAACAGCGGCGCCGTGGCCGAGCCGATCGCCGACTTCACGTCGATGGTGATCGTGACCCTGGTCTCGTTGTCGCCGTCGGAGACGATGAAGTCGAACGCGTGCTCGCCGACGTCATCGGCGATCGGCGTCCAGCGGAACACGCCGGCACCGCTCGGCGACACCGAGATCTGCGCCCGCCGCCCGATCTCCGGGAGGTCCGCGGCGCGGTAGCTGTACGACAGCTGGTCGCCATCGGGGTCGGTGCCGTTGAGGTCGAGCTTGAACTCCGTCCCCACCTGGGCGACCTGGTCGGTCAGACCGACAAGCTCGGGGGCCGCGCCGCCGCCACAGGCTACTGTGGTAGCCAGGCAAGTCAGCGCTGTCATGGTCAGGAGTCCACGGCGGCCGGTGAGTGGCTGTAACCTCATGACGTTCCTCCGAGCTTGGTCCGATGGCTGTCGGATGGGACCACCCGCAGCAAGCCCCACGCCAGCACCAGCATAAATGCCTAGCGGGCAACCGCGGCGTGATCTTCGCCAAGCGCGAACGAGATCAGGCCCTGGGCGGCGGGATCCGACAGGAAAGCCGGCAGCTCGCCCCCGCCCTGCGCCGCGAGGATCCGCAGGCCGGTGACCAGGGACCCCGAGGCGACGAGGCCGGCGCGCAGCCCGGCGACCTTGAGATCACGCGCCAGGACGCGGTGATCGAACGTCTGCGGGTCAATGGCAAATGCGTACGGGCGCAGCTCGGTGAGCATGCCGGTGGGGATCAGGCGGCGTAGCTTGTGGACCTGGGCCGCCACCGCGTCGGCGTCGACGAGGTGGATCGGGAACTCGGGCTGGAACAGGCGCAACAGCGCCGTGACGAGCACGCCGAGGTCGTCGGGGGGCAGGCGCGCGGGGATCGCGAGCTGCGCCTGGGCGAGCTTGAGCGCAGTGCCGGCCGCGAACCGGATCGCGTCGGGGCCGGCGGCCGCGATCGACGAGCCGATCACGAGAGACACCGGGCTCGTCGGCTCGGCGACCATCGCCCACGGCTGGCGGCTGGAGACGTAGACGTCGATCTCGCCGAACCCGAGGCTCGTGGCGACGTTCTGCGCCGTCGAGGCGGTCGCGTTGTCGCGGCCGCGCAGACGATCGCCGCGCGCGAGCCCGTACGGCCGGAGGTCGACACCGACATGCTTGGCGATGCGATCGCCGAGCAGCTGGAAGATCTGGCGCAGCTCGAGCTGCACGCCACGCGGGAACACGAGCTCGTCGGCGTCGGGGCGCGCCAGCGGCGCGGCGTCGGGGACCGAGGGCTCGCGCAGCAGGCGCTGCTCGGGCTCCTCGGCGCCACCGAGCAACGCGGCCAGCTCGGCCGCGGCCCGCGCGATGCGCAGCGAGCCGTCGACGCCGGTGTTGGCGCGCGCGACCATCGCGCGCGAGATCACGCGGTATGCGGTGCCGTCGGCGGGATGATTCCCGGCGCGCACGCGCATCGTCCCGGCGACGCGGTTCAGGTGGACGCGCGCCGATGTGAGGTCGCGGCTGTCGCGATAGAACTGCACGACCGCTGCGAGCGCGTCGTCGCTGGTCGGTGCGCCATCGAGCGCGAGGTTGAGCGCACGCTCGGCGCGCTTGAGGTCGCTGAAGCCGTCCTTGAAGATCTTGGCGACGCGGTGGAGATACCCGACGCGCTTCTCCGGATCGCTCTCGTTCTTGACCAGCCGCTCGCATGCACCGAGTCCGAGCTTCCACTCGCTCGCCTGCATCGCGAGGTCCGCGAGCCGGACGAGCGTGTTCTCGTCGTCGGGTTGATAGGTGAGCGCGCCCTGGAACGCCTTGAGCGCCATCGGGATGTCGAGGATGCGGTCCGCGTAGATCAGGCCGAGGCGGAAGCACAGCGTCCTCAGGATCTCGGGCTCGCGCTCGAGGCGGGCACGCGCGGTGAGCGCGTCCGCGGCCTCCTGCCAGTTGCCTTGCTCCCACGCGATGTCGGCGATCGCCGCGTGCGCACGCAGGTCGTTCGGGTCGGACGCGAGGATCGCGCGGTAGTGCACCTTCGCGGTGTCGCGATCGGAGAGGAAATTGCGGTGGAGCTCGGCGAGCGCGCGATGCAGCGCGACCCGCGCGTGCGCGTCCTCCTCGACCTCGAGGCGCCGGGCGAGCAGCGTCGCGAGATCGTCGTGGTTCGCGTCCTCCTCGAGGAGGATGCGCAGGCGAAGGAACGCATCGCGGTGCGACGGGTCCGCCTCGAGCGCGCGACGGAGCTCGACCATCGCCTGCTCGCCGACGAGCGCCTTGTCCATCAGCGCGACGCCGGCGAAGTGGTAGAGGCGAGCCTTGACCCTGGCGTCCGTGGCGACCGCCGCCTGGCGCGTCGCGGCGTCGGCGACGTCGGTCCACAGCTCGCCCTTCATCGCGGCGAACCGCCAGCCCTCGAGTGCGGGCGCGTGGCCGGGCAGCGCTTCCTCGGCGGTGGAGAATCGCTTGACCGCCTCCTGGATCTGGCCGAGCTCGGTGAGCGTCTCGCCCGCGCGCGTCCAGAACGCGGCCTGCGTCCGCGGATCGCCGGCGAAGTACGCGGCGATCTTCTCCTCGAGCTGCGCGAGCTCGGCGGTGAAGCCGCCCCGCCGCACGATCGCCTCGAGGTGCATGAGCGCGAGGCGCGACTTCGGATCGGCGTCGAGCGCGGCGCGGTACTGATCGGCGAGCTCGAGCTCCGGCTTGCCGTCGCGGGTCATCAGGCCGGTGAGATCGACGAGCAGCGCGCCACGATCGCGCGCGTGCTCGCTGCCGATCGCCTCGAGCCCGGCGCGGCGGAGGCGGATGAGATCGGCGACCTGATCCGCGGCCGCATAGCGACGTGCCAGGCGGTGGACGAGATCGAGGCGACTGGGGTCCGCTTGCGCGGCACTCTCGAGCGCGATCTGCGCGGACTCGTGATCGCTGCGCAGCTCGCCGTCGATGTGCGCGAGCAGCTCGTACGCGGTGGCCTTGGCGACGCCGTCGTGAGCCTCCTCGGCGGCGCGAAGCTGCGCGAGCGCGAGTGCGGAGACCGGGGCCGGATCGCGCAGCTGAGTCGCGAGCCGGACGAGCGGGACGGCCGCGAGCGGATCGCCGGGACGCAGCTCGAGAGCGCGCTGGTAGAGAGCGAGCGCCCCCGGGCCATCGCCCTGCGCCGCCGCGAGATCGGCGTCGCGCACGACGCGCGCGAACGCATCCGCCGTCGAGATACCCGCGCTGCCCTCGGCCCGGCGCGGGGCGGCCGTCGGGCGATCGCCGGCGCGGCGGCGCGCGGCCGACAGCAGGTCGGCGATCACCCCGAGCTGCGGCAGGGCCTGCTCGACGCGCGCGAGCAAGCTCGTCGCACGCGCGGCATCGCCGCCGTCGAGCGCGATCTGCGCCGCGCGCAGGCGCAGCGTGGCTGCCTCCCACGCGCCATCGTGGCCGTCGACCTGCGACGCACGGTCTTCGAGCGCCGTGGCCGCGTCGGCGAGCTCGCGCTGGCGCGCCGCACCGAGCACGAGCGCCACCGTCTTGCGCGGGTCGTCGATGCCCGCCGCGAGCTCTCGCACGATCGTCTCGGCGCGCGGTGCGTCCTCGCTGGCGAACAGACGAGCGCGGCGCAGCCCCAGGCTCGTCGCCGCCCACGGCGAGCGCTCGGCTTGCTGCGCGCGGGTGAGCACCTCGGCGACCACGTCGCGATCACCGAGCCGGCTCGCGAGGACGATCGCGGCCGCGTGCGCGGAAGGCGCGTCGGCGCCACGCGCGAGCACGTGCTCCCACGCTTCGAGCGCCGCCACCGTCGACCGCGCGAGGTCCTCACCAGGCGGGTCGCTGGCGGCGGCGGCACCGACGGCCTCCTCCCACGCGAGCGCGCTGCGCAGCTGGGCGACGTCGCGATCGAGCTGGTCCCCAGGCTCGGCGGCGATCTCGGCGAACAGCTTCGCGCGCGCGGCCCACCGGTCGGCCGCGGCGAGGGCTTCACCGAGGGCTTCGCCGATCGCGAGCGAGCCGGGGCGCGCGGTCCGGCTCTGCTCGAGCAGCGCGATCGCCTCGTCGAGCTTGCCCTGCGCGATCAGGCCGTACGCGGCGCGCAAGCACGCACGCTCGCGCTCGCCGGCACTTGCTGCGGCGACCACCGCGAGATCGACGTCGATCGCGGCCTGTGTCGCCTCGGCGACGACGTGTGCCGTCCGCAGCTGCGCGGCTCCGTAGTCGTCGCCGGGGTCGTTCGCGAGCGCGTACGCCCACAGCTCCGCGGCGCGCGCCGCGTCGAGCTCGGCAGCGCGCGCGGCCGCGAAGCTGCGCTCGGCCGGGGACGTCGCGACCTGCGACCAGTGTGCGAACGCCTGCGTCTTGGCCGCCGGATCATCGCCCGCGGCGGTGGTCGCGGCGGCGAGCCTGGCGACCAGTGGATCGTGCCCCGCCGTGGTGCCGGCGAGCGACGCGGCGATGCTCGCGCTCGGCGCGGCGGGCGCGAGCTCTTGCGCGCGGACCGCGGCCGCGGCGGCGGTGATCGGATCGTTGGCCTCGAGCTGCTGCGCGAGCGCGACGAGCGCGCCCGCGGTGCCTTCGCGATCGCCCTGCGCGGCCGCGTGACGGACCGCGCCGAATCGCGCCGAGAGCGACGCCGGATCCGACTCGGCGGCGCGTGCGAACCAGGACGTGGCGCCCGCGACGTCGGCGTGGTGCGCGGCGAGCGCTCCGCGCGCGGACTGCAGGGCGGCGCGCAGCTCGGCGTCGGTCATCGCGGCCGCGAGCTGCTCGAGCGCGCTGCCGAACTCCTCGGCGCGTCCATCGAGGAACGCCAGCTCGAGCTGTGCGAGCAGTGCGCGGACGTCGGACGCCGCCTGATCGAGCAGCTCGCCGACGGCGACGCGCGCGAGGTCTTGCTCGTTGCTCGCGAGCAGCAGGTCGACCCGGTAGTGCGCGAGCGGCCGGCGCTCGAGCGCCCCCGCGACCGCGATCTCGGCGTCGAGCTGGCGCACGGCATCGACGAGGTCGCCGCTCGCGCGTGCGATGCGGCGCAGCCCCCGGAGCGCGGCGGTCGCGCGAGGATCGGCGAGCAGCGCCGCGTCGTAGTGTGCGCGGGCGCGGTCCAGATCGCCGATCCGCTCGCTCAGGCGGCCGGCCTCGATGCGCAGCGACGCGGAGGCCGCGCTGTCGTCCACGGTGGTGAGCTCGCGCTCGTAGGCCTGCAGCGTGGTCGCGGCTGCCTCGTCGAGCGCCCAGGGCGCCAGCGGCGCCACCAGCTCGGGCCAGCTGCGCACGGCGGCCTGCGGGTCGTGCGTCGTGGTGGGTTCGATCGCCGCCTCGGCCTCGGCGGGGAGCGCCGCGGGCACGCGGCGCGGCCGGCTCGTCGAGCCCGCTTCCTCGCCCGCGATGTCGAGCACGTCGCGCAGCGGATCGCCGATCGGGGGCACCGACGTCGGCGTCTTCACGCGCGGATAGACGTCGAGGACCGCCGCAGGGCTCGCCGCGGCGGGCGCCAGCTCCTCGCCGAGCACGCTGTCGGCGTCGACCTCGAGCACCGGTTCGGGCGTCGCTTCGACCAGCGGGGCCACCGGTACGGGGATCGCGTCCGCCTCGGCGCCGACCGCCGCGGCGACGTCCGAGAAGTCCGTCTCCGGCGCCGGATCCGCGCCGAGCTCGTGGCCGGCGGCGGCCGGGTTGGGCGTCGGATCGATCTCGATCACCGCGGGGGCGGGCGGCGGCGGATCGTCGGCGAGATCGAACGCGAGCTCGTCATCGGTCGGCGGCGCCACCGGTGCGGCGGCCGCGATCGGCGGCGGCGCGGTGGGCTGCGTCCGCGCGGGAGCCTCCCGGCGCACGACGTGCGCGGTGCGGCGGCTGATCGACGCGTCGGGCGCTTGCTCGGGGACGGCGGAAGGTTCGAACGCGCCGGGCGACGAGTCGACCTCGATCTCGTACTCGTCGTCGGCGAACGCCATCGGCGGCGGCAGCGTCTTCTTCTCGGACCGCTCGCGCGAGGCGACGCGCTGCGCTTCCATCTCGCCGAACGTCTGCACGCGCGTGTCGCCGCCGAAGTCGGCGAGGTTCACACCGCGCGCAGGCGTGGTCTCGGGATCCTGCTCGACGACGGGTGCGCGCCGCACGATCGCGGGGGCGCGCCGGACCGGCGCCGGTGCGCGTTGCGGAGCCGGCGGCGCGACGGGGCTGGTCGCGAAGCGCGGGCGCGACGCCGAGGTGAACACCTCGTCCTCGTCGAACGCGTCGCGCGGGGGCGCGGTCGGTGGACGGAGGTGCGGCGACGATCCGAGGATATCGCCGAGCGCGGCGGGCTCGCCCTCGGCGCCGAGCTCCGAGAAGTCGGTCTCGCGTGGATCGGGCGTGAACGGCTCGCCGGCGTCGACCTCCATCGTGATCGGCTCGACGTCGATCGTCGGCGACTCCTCGACCGCGCGATCGAGCGTCAGCTGCGCTTCGAGATCGCCGTCCTCGACCCCCGACCACTGCGCGACCGGCTCGGGCGCGACCGACTCGGACGTGACCGGCTCGGGCGTGGCGGGCGGGGGCGCGGGAACGAGGGCCGGCGCAGCCGCGAGCGCATCGTCGGCTGCCAGCGCCGACTCCGAGTGCAGCCCGTCGAACATCTCGTCCCACGCGTCGAGCTCCGACTGCAGATCGTCATCGGCGAGGAACGGCTTGCCGCCCTTGGGCGGTTGGTTCGAGCTCATCGCGTGCCTCGCAGCGCGACGCCGAGCTTGTCGCGCAACTTCAGGTGGTCTTCCGACACCGACCACGCCGTCAGCTCGAGCGCAGGCGCGCTGTCGTGCAGGGCCTTGCCGCCACGGCCGACGTCGAGCTGCGCATGCGCGACCGCGAGATCGCCGGCCCACACGAGGCCGGCCCGCTGGCCGATCGCGAGCGCGGCGCGGCGGAACCGCGCCACGTCGCCGAGCTCCGTCGGACGCTGCTTCGCGAGCTCCAGCACGGCGGCCCTCTGCTTGCGGCCGAGCTCTTTCTTCAGCACTCGCGCACGCTCGGCGATCGACGCATCCTCGCCCGCGACGTGATCGGCGAGCCCCGCCGGGATGGTGGTGACGTCCACGGCGCGCAGCGCCGCCGCGAACGTCCAGCCGAGCTCGTTGTCGCGCAGATCGATGAGCCCGGTGAGCCCCTCGGCGAGCGTGGCCACCGCGCGGCCGAGCTGGAACCGATGCTGCGGCATCGCGCCGGTCGCGACGTCCGCGCCGATGCACAGGATCGGGGTATCCGCGGCGAGCCCGCGCGCGAGGCCGACCCGGGCGCTGCTGATATAGACGTCGACGTCGTCGAGGCCGAAGCACGCGAGCGCGACCGCCACGGGCTCGTACTTCTCGCCGAGCTTCCTGACCGCAAGCCGATCGCCGCGCGTGAAGCCGAGCTTCGCGGGATCGAGACCGGTCGCGATCCGCACTGCCGGTGCGATCGCGCGCCACAGCTCCCCGAGGGCGCCGAGCGTACCCGGTCGCAGCAGCTCGCGCGTGGCCTCGTCGAGGCGCAGGCGCTTGGGAGGGACGAGCTTCTGCCGGCCCTGCGCGAGCACCTGGCGCTGGTCGGTCTGCGGCGTCGCGAGCGCCTCGACGGCGGCGAGTGCGAGCCAGCGCGCATCGAGATCGTTCTGCCAGGCGGTGACCTGCGCGAGCCGCTCGTAGAGCCGCGCGCTGCCCGGGGTCTCGGCGATCGACTGGCGGAACCGGCTCGCGGTGTCGGCGAGCAGCTGTGCGCGCGGGTTGGCATCGAGGAGCTCGGACAGCTCTCGCACCACGTCGAGGTTGAGCGGATCGTGGGCGCGCGCGGTCTCCAGCGCCTGCTTCGCGCCCGCGCGATCGGCGAGGCGATCCCGCAGCATGAGGCCGAGGCGCAGCTCTTCCCGCGCGCGCTCGGGCAGCGTGGGACGCAGCCGGGCGAGCGCACCGATCTCGCGCGCGGCGCGCGTGAAGTCGTTCGCGCGCATGCACAGCGCGAGCAAGCGCTCGCGCAGCTGCGCGTCCTCGGGGCTGCCGTCGACGACGCGCTCGAGGTTCTCGATCGCGCCGGCGAGGTCGTTGACGTTCTCGGCGAGCACCTGCGAGAGCTGGAGCTCGACGTCGGCGCGGCGGCTCGCGCGCGTCTCGACCTGCAGGAACCGGCGCCACAGCTCGACGGCGTGCGGGACATCGCCCGCCTGGAACGCGAGATCGGCGCGGAACCGGAGCGCCTCGACATGCCCGCTCGCGCGATCGAGGAGGGCGTCGAGATCCGCCATCGCCGCGTCGGCGTTTCCGAGCCCGTGCTGGACCGTCGCGCGCTCGAGGAGCAGCGGCACCATCTCCTGCATCGCGTCCTCCGACGACTCGCTCGCCTCATCGAGGTGCGCGAGCCGCGCGGTCAGCGCCTTGATCAGACCACCGACGTCGGCGCGCTCGCGATACAGCGCGAGCAAGCGGTCGAGCTCGACGGCGCCGGGCTCGACCTCGAGGATGCGGCGGAACGCGGCGATCGCGAACAGGTCGTCCTCGGGCTTCTCGCCGCGATCGAACACGGACACCGCGTCGCGCAGGCGCGCGAGCTTCGCCTGCGGGTCGCCCAGGCCGCGCGCGATCTGATAGCTCGCGTGTGCCCACGTGCGCTCGTCGCCGGCGCGTCGCGACAGCCGGCGCAGCGCCTCGAGGGCGCGCAGGTCGCCCGGATGGGTCGCGAGCACGGAGGCGACGACGGTGCCTGCTTCGCGCAGCCGGCCGGCGAGCTCGAGGGCCTCGGCGCGGTCGAGCTCCCACGAGGCCTGCGCCGCCGGATCGTCGGCGAGCGCACCCCGCAGCTCGAGCGCCTCGGCGCGCGCGAGCATCGGATCGACCATGGAGGCCGGATCGGTGCCGCTCTCCATGTACATCGTGGTGTCGGTCTCGGCGACGACCACCAGCGCGCTCACGTCGTCGGGCGCTGAGACGCGCGCCGCGGTGACGCGGTTGTTCGCGAGCACGAGGTCGCCGTTCGCGGCCGCCATCGCCGCGGCGCGCATGTGCAGCGCGGCGGCGGCCTCGGGCATCTCGACGGTACGCGCGAGGCCGTCGTACGCGGAGGACTGCACGACCGGATCGCCTTGCTTCGCGGCGACCAGCGCGGCGCCGAGCAGCGCGCCGCGACGGTTGCCGTCGAGCGAGATCGCCGCGCCGAACGACTGCGCGGCGCGCTCGTAGTCCTCGAGCACCAGCGCGTAGAGCCAGCCGCTATCCTCCGCGAGCGCGGCGCCGAGCCGCGGATCGAGCGCGCGGGTGGCGAGCGCGGAGGTCGCCTCGAGCCGCATCACGGTGTCGGCGCGTCCGGCCGCGATCTCGGCGAGGCCGAGCGCCGCGGCGGTCGCGGCCACCGACGGCTCCTCGCGCACGGCGAGCGCGCGATACACGTCCGCCGCCTCGTCGACCTGCCCCGCCCGCTCGAGCGCGCGCGCGAGCAGCCACTGTGCTTCGGCGCTGGGATCTTGCTCGGCGATCGTGCGGCGCACGGTGACCACCGCACCGTGATCGCCGGCGGCGAGCTTGGCGCGCGCGACACCTTCGAGCGCGGTGCGGTCCTCGGGGAAGCGCACGAGCCAGTCCTCGTACACCGAGGCTGCGCCGGCGTGATCCGCGAGCCGGACCTCGAGCACCCATGCGGCCTCGCGCAGGGCGCGGCGGACCGCCGGGCCGTCGGGCAGCGCGCCGGCCTCGGCACGGCGCTCGCTGACCAGCTCGGTCCAGCGCTCCTGCGCGCGCAGCAGATCGATCAGCGACTCGCGCGCGAGCTCGTCGTCCGGCCATAGCGCGAGCACCTGACGATACAGATCGGTCGCCGCCTCGACGGCACCTGCGCGCTCGCGCAGGCGTGCCGCCGTGAGCAGCGCGGTTCCACGGCGTGCGACATCGGACTCGAGGGTCGCGAGCTCGACGAGCACCGTCGCGCGCTCCTCGTCGCGGCCGAGCTGCGACAGCGTCGCTTCCAGCCGCCAGCGCAGGGCGAGCTCCGTCGGCGCGAGCGCGACGAGCTGGTGCTCGAGCTCGAGCACGGCATCCAGATCGCCGTGGCTGCGCGCGAGGCGGATCGCGCGCTCGATGATGCCGCGCTTCGCGTCGTCCGGCGCCGTCGCCGCCGCGGCCGCGAGGCGCGCGAGGGCCTCGGCGACCTGGCCGGTCGTATCGTCGAGCTCGGTGAGCGCTTCGAGCGCGGCGGCGTCACCGGGGACCGCTTCGAGCGCCTTGCCGAGCAGTGCGCGCGCTTCGGTCTCCGCCTCGGGGCCGCCGACCTCGTAGGCGAGCAGCTCGGCGGCCTGCACGTAGAGCGCGGCCGCGGCACGTGGATCCGGTCCGGGCGTCTGCCCCGGACCGAGCCAGGTGCCGAGCAGCGCCGCGTTGGCGGCGACCGTGTAGGTCTTCGCGAGCTCGTGGGCGTCGGCGCGGGCGAGCGCGTCGCGCTCCGCCGCTGACGTGAGCACGATGAAGCCGGGCGCGCTCGCTTCGAGCGACGCGAGCAGCGCGCGCGCTTGATCGTGCTGGCCGCCGCGCAGCAGCGCATCGGCGCGCCGGATCGACAGCACCATCGCGCGGCCCGGATCGCCCTCGACGGCCTGCCAGTTCTGCACGAGCTCCGCGAGGTCCTCGTAGCGGCCGAGCTCCTCGGCGAGCTCGGTGAGATCCGCGAGCACGAGCGGCTCGCCGGGCGCCAGCGCGATCGCGCGCTGCAGGACGTCCCACGCTTTCTCCGGGCTCTCGCCACGCGCGAGCTGGGCCTGGCGCCGCAGCAGCGCGACGAGCTCGCGGCGGAGCGCGGTCGCGCGGTCCGACTGCTGGTCCGGTGCGAGGCCGGGCTCGGCGCCCGGGCCCGCGGGCCCGAACGTCGCGAGCAGCACCGTGCTCAGGTGCTCGATCGCCGCCGCTACCTCCTCGGGGTTGCCGTTCTCTTCGACGACGCGCAGCCGCTCGCGCGCGATCCGCTCGGCCAGCGGCCCCGCCGGTGCGATCGCCGCCGCGTGATCGAAGGCGGCGAGCGCGCGCGCCAGCTCACTCGCGCCGGCCGTGCGCCCGACCTCGAGCCAGAACGCGGTCTTGCGCGCCGGATGCTCGGCGGCCTCCGCGAGGCGCTCCCATACGTCGAGCTGTGCGGCGAGGTCGCCTGTGCGCGCGGCGAGCCGCTCCAGCTCGAGCAAGGCGCCCTGATGATTCGGCGCGAGCCGCACGGCCTCGTCGAGTGCTTCGCGCGCGTCGCCGAGCTCGCCGAGCAGGTGCCCGCAGATCCGCGCCTTCTCGAGCAAGAGATCCGCGCGCTCGTAGTCGTCGCGCGCATACTCGACCTCGGCGCCGATCAACTTGGCGAGGTTCGGCCACAGCCCGCGGCGATAGAACACGCGGCGGATCGCCCACAGGTTCGGACGCAGCGACGGATCGAGGGAGAGCGCGCGGCCGTACGCTTTGACCGCGCGCGCCTCGTCGGCGAGCCGGCGCTCGTAGAGCTCGCCGAGCTCGTACGCGAGGTACGCGGCCGCGGTCTCGTCGGTGGTCTCCTCGAGCTCGTGCGCCAGCGCATCGGCGCGCTGCTCGTTCGCCGCATCGCCCTGCGCGGCGAGCGCGCGATCGACCACGGTCGGCGACTCGAGCTGCGCCTCGAGGGGTTGATCGACGACGATGTTCGGCGTCGCGGTGCCGACCTCGACGCCGCTGTCGCCGAGTGCGGCGCCGGCGCCGCCGAGATCGACCTCGATGTCGAGGTCGCTCGATCGCTTCGGAACGTGTGGCTCGTCGGCCGGCGGTGGCACGGTCGCCGGTGCGGGACGCGCGGCCGGCGGCGCGGGCACCGGGACCGTCGGGATCGTCGTGGGACGCGGCGTCGCGAGCGGCAGCACCGGCGGCACGGCGACGGTGGGGAGCGGCTGCGTCTTGAGCACCGATGGCTTGGCGCCCGGCGGCACCGGCGGCACGCGCATCGACGGAATCGGCGGCGGCGGGCGCGGCGGCACGACCATCACCGGACGCACCGGTGGAGGCGGCACCGCGGGTGCGGCCGGCGGTACGGGGCGCGTGAACGGATTGGGCAGCGGCTTCGAGGGCTCGACGACCTCCTCGACGTCGTCGAGATCGATCGCGGCGACGAGCGACACTTCGGGCACGGCAGGTTCGGGCACGGCAGGTTCGGGCGCAGCGGGCTCGGCGATCACGGGGGCACTTTTGCGCTTGCGCGCGATCGCGTCGTAGAACGCCGCATCGTCATCATCCGCGCGCTGCGCAGCCGGCGGGCTCGGCGGCGTGGCGGCCTCGGCGCGCGCGCTGTCTCCAGCGTCGTCCTCGTCGTCGAACGTCATGGCGTCGATGCGCGACGCGAGGCTCGACGTACGTGGAGGATCCTCCGGCGCGCCCTCCGCGGCCGTCTCGTCATCGGGTGGCGTACCCAAAGCCCAAAGAGATCATCAGACGACGACGAAGGTGTCAACGCATGTGACCGTCATTGCGAGGACTTGGGATATCTCGCGCCGTCGAGATCGCGTACACCATCGCGGTGCAATCTCCACTGCGTCTCGGTGACGACGAGCTGACCCTCGAAGCGATCGCGGAGGTGGCCCGCGGAGGCCGTCGGGTAGCGATCGGTGAGCGCGCTCGCGCGGCGATGGCGCGCGCCCGCGACGTGGTGGATGCCGTGGTCCGACGCGGCGATGCGGCGCCCGCGGTGTACGGCGTCAACACCGGGTTCGGCGCGCTCGCGGAGGTCCGCATCTCCGCGGCCCAAGTGGCGCGGCTGCAGCAGAACCTCGTGCGTTCGCACGCCGCCGGCGTCGGGGCGCCGCTCCCGCGCGACGCGGTGCGCGCGATGATGCTGCTGCGTGCCGCGGTGCTCGCGACGGGGCGCAGCGGTGCGCGGCTCGTCTGCTGCGAGCGGCTGTGCGAGCTGCTCGACGCGGGCATCCACCCGGTGATTCCCGCACGCGGGTCCGTCGGCGCATCCGGCGACCTCGCCCCCCTCGCCCACCTCGCGCTCGGGATGATCGGCGAGGGCGAGGTCGAATATCTCGGCGAGACGATGCCGGCGGCGGAGGCCCTGCGCCGCGCCGACCTCGAGCCGCTCGTGCTCGCGGCCAAGGAAGGCCTGACGCTGCTCAACGGCACGCAGCACATGACCGCGGTCGGTGGGCTCACGCTGCTCGACGCGGAGACGACGTGCAAGGTCGCCGACCTCGCGGGCGCGCTCTCGCTCGAGGCGCTCAAGGGCACCGTGCGCGCGTTCGATCCGCGCGTGGTCGGCGCGCGGCCGCATCCGGGACAGATCGTGGTCGCCGCGTTCCTGCGCGAGCTGCTCGCCGGCTCGGAGATCGCGGAGTCACACAAGGACTGCGGCAAGGTTCAGGATCCGTACTCGCTGCGCTGCATGCCGCAGGTGCACGGGGCGACGCGCGACATGCTCGCGTTCGCCCGCACCGTCCTCGAGCGCGAGGCGCGCAGCTCCACCGACAACCCGCTCGTGTTCGTCGACGGACCGGAGGGCGACGAGATGATCTCGGGTGGCAACTTCCACGGCCAGCCGGTCGCGATGGCGCTCGACGCCGCGGCGATCGCCGTCGCCGAGCTCGCGAACATCTCCGAGCGCCGCGTCGAGCAGCTGGTCAACCCGCATCTCTCGAGCGGGCTGCCGCCGTTCCTCGCGCCGGACTCCGGTCTCAACTCCGGCTTCATGATCGCGCAGGTCAGCGCCGCCGCGCTCGTCTCGGAGAACAAGGTGCTCGCGCATCCCGCGTCCGTCGACTCGATCCCGTCGAGCGCCGGCCGCGAGGACCACGTGTCGATGGGCGCGACCGCCGCGCTCAAGCTCGCCACGATCCATGACCATGTCCGCACCGTGCTCGCGATCGAGCTGCTGTGCGCGGCGCAGGGCCTCGATCTGCGCCGGCCGCTGCGCACGACGGCTCCGCTCGAGGCGGCGCACGCCGCGATCCGCGCGCGCGTCCCGGCGATGATGGTCGACCGCCCGCTCTCGCCCGATATCGCCGCGGTGCGCACGATGATCGACGATGGCTCGCTGCTCGCGTCCGTCGGCGTTCGCTAAGGCGCCGGTCAGCGACGCTTGACGTGCGGATGCGGACGCTCGGCTGGCGCGGGCTCGCGCGGCCTCAGCGCCTCGGCGATTTGATCTGGATCGAACTCGGTGGTCTGCGAGTTGCGCGCGACCTCGGCGAGCAGCGCCATCGTCATCGGATCCGAGATCGTGTCGACGCGTCCAGTCGCCGGACGCGGCGTGGGGGCGCTGCCCTGCGCGACCGTGTCGGGGGCATCGTCCACGGCCTCGACGATGTCCTCGAACGAGACCTCCGCGTCCGCGGGTCGGGTCGCCGCCGTCAGCTTGTCGAGCTGGCCGCGGTCGAACGTTCGCGTGGACTTCGAGTGTTTCGGGTCCTCGGCCATGTGCACCACAGCCTACCAATGATCGAGCCGATGAAGGACACGTCGCGAGAGATCCTCCCGGGAGCGCGGATCCACGTACGGCCTGGTCACGATGCCCTACGGGTCGGCTGCCCGGCCGCATACACCTCGCGCACGAGGCCCCCGGCGCTGCCGTAGCGGTAGGCGATGTCGGCGGGTTCCGTGCAGTCCCACACCACGAGGTCCGCGGCGCGGCCGGGCGCGAGCACGCCGGCCGTCGACTCACCCAGGGCGCGCGCCGCATGGCGGGTGACGCCGAGCCATGCTTCCTCGACGGTCATCGCGAAGTGGGTCGTCGCGAGCCACATCTGCACCGGCAGCACTTCGCAGTAGCTCGAGCCGGGGTTGAGGTCGCTCGCGATCGCCATCGGCACGCCGGCGGCGCGCAGCTGGGCGACGGGCGGTACGGGCAGGCGCAGCTGCACGCACGCCCCGGGCAGCATCACCGCGACCGTGCCCGCGCGCGCGAGCGCCGCGATGCCCGCCGCCGACACCTGCTCGAGGTGATCCGCGGACCACGCGCCGAGCTCGCCGAGCAGCTCCGCCGCGCCGAGATCCATGAACTGCCCCGCGTGCGCGCGCACCGCGAGCCCGGCCGCGCGCGCGGCGGCGAGGATCGCGCGCGCCTCCGCGAGCGTGTACGCACCGGTATCGCAGTAGATGTCGACGCTGGTCGCGAGCCGCTCGCGCGCGGCCGACGGGATCAACTGCTCGCACAGCTCGCGCACGTACGTCGCGCGATCACCCTCTCGCTCGGCGGGCACCAGGTGGGCGAGCAGCGTCGGCACCACGCGCGGTGCGCCGCGCGCCGCACTGCGGGCGATGCAGCGCAGCAACCGCAGCTCGCCCTCGACGGTGAGGTCATAGCCGGACTTCACCTCGACCGTCGTCGTGCCGTGCGCGAGCGCGATCGCGAGCCGCGCGTCGAGCAACGTGCACAGCTCGTCGTCGCTCGCCGCGCGCGTCGGCCCGAGCGTCGCCTGGATGCCGCCGCCCGCGGCCGCGATCTCGAGGTACGACTTGCCCGCCGCTCGCATCGCGAACTCGTTCGCGCGGTCGCCCGCGAAGATCGCGTGCGTGTGGCAGTCGACGAGCCCGGGGGTCACGAGCCGTCCCGCGACGTCGACCTCGTCCCTGCCCTGCGGCCGATCCACGTCGGCGCCGAGCCACGCGACCGTGCCGCCCTCGATCGCGATCGCACCGCGTTCGATCATCCCGAGGCCCTCGCGCGCCGGATCGCACGTCATGAGGCGCGCGTTGCGAATCACCAGGTCCATCCGGGCACCTTACTCGAAATGGGGACGGTCCCCTTCGGGACTATCGGCGCCGCGGGATGACGACGCCGCGCTCGTCGGCGGTGCGGATCGCCTCGTCGTAGCCGGCGTCGACGTGGCGGATGACGCCCATGCCAGGATCGCAGGTGAGCACGCGCTCGAGGCGCGTCGCGGCCGCGGGGGTGCCGTCGGCGACGACGACCATCCCCGCGTGCAGCGAGTAGCCGATGCCGACACCGCCGCCGTGGTGGAACGACACCCACGTGGCGCCGGCCGCGGTGTTGACGAGCGCGTTGAGGATCGCCCAGTCGGCCACCGCGTCGGTGCCGTCCTTCATGCCCTCGGTCTCGCGGTTGGGCGACGCGACCGAGCCGCAGTCGAGGTGGTCACGCCCGATCACGATCGGCGCCTTGACCTTGCCCGTGCGCAAGAGCTCGTTGAAGCGCAGGCCCACGCGGTGGCGCTGGCCGTAACCGAGCCAGCAGATGCGCGCCGGCAGGCCCTGGAACGCGATCTTCTCTCGCGCGAGCTTCATCCAGCGATGCAGCATCGGGTCGTCGGCGATCTCGTCGAGCACGGCCTCGTCGGTGACGCGGATATCCTCGGGGTCGCCGGACAGCGCGGCCCATCGGAACGGGCCCTTGCCCTCGCAGAACAGCGGCCGGATGTAGGCCGGCACGAAGCCGGGGAACGCGAACGCCGCGTCGTGCGTCATGCCGCCGAGCTCCGCTTGCCCGCGGAGGTTGTTGCCGTAGTCGAACACGTGCGCCCCCGCGCGCTGCATCGCGACCATCGCCTCGACCTGCACGCGCATCGAAGCGCGCGCCCGCGCGATGTAGCCCTCGGGGTCACGCACCCGCAGCGCCGCGGCCTCGACGAGCGAGAGCCCCTGCGGGATGTAGCCGACGAGCGGATCGTGCGCCGACGTCTGATCGGTGACGAGGTCCGGCGTGACGCCGCGGCGCACCAGCTCCGCGTAGACGTCGGCCGCATTCGCGACCAGCGCGATCGAGCGCGCCTGCTTCGCGCGCTTGCACTCCTCGACCCGTCGCAGCGCGGTCTCGAGATCCGGCGCGACCTCGTCGAGGTAACGGGTCTCGATGCGGCGCTGCACGCGCGTGGGATCGATCTCGATGCCGAGGAAGACGCCACCCGCCATCGTCGCGGCGAGAGGCTGCGCGCCGCCCATGCCGCCGAGGCCACCCGACAGCACGAAGCGCCCGGCGAGGTCGGCCCCCGCGCCGTAGTGCACGCGCGCTGCGGCGGCGAACGTCTCGAACGTGCCCTGCACGATGCCTTGCGAGCCGATGTAGATCCACGAGCCCGCCGTCATCTGGCCGTACATCATGAGGCCGCGCTGCTCGAGCTCGCGGAAGTGCTCCCACGTGGCCCACTTGCCCACGAGGTTCGAGTTCGCGATCAGCACGCGCGGCGCATCCTCGTGCGTGCGAAACACGCCGACCGGGCGCCCCGACTGCACGAGCAGCGTGTGGTCGTTCTCGAGCCGGCGCAGCTCGCGCACGATCGCGTGGAAGTCGTCCCAGCTGCGGGCCGCCTTGCCGGTGCCCCCGTACACCACGAGATCCGCCGGTCGCTCGGCCACATCCGGATCCAGGTTGTTCATCAGCATCCGCAGCGCGGCCTCTTGCTGCCATCCCTTGCACGACAGCTCGCTTCCTCGGGGCGCGCGGATCGTCTCGCTCATGCGGACGGTCTATCACGCTGGGCGTATCCGCCGCAGACCGAGCCGAGCGTGATCTGGCGCAACTTCCGCCGCGGTTTCGCCTCGCTGACAGCCAGTCGCGCCGGCCGAGTGACGCGATGTCGCGATGTCGCGAGCCCTCCCGCATCATCACGGCGATTCACGGGGTTCCCGTGTGGCCCTGCGCTTGCTCACCCCGTGTGCATGCATCCCAGGTTGCGTCGCTACGCCGAGCCGCCTTCGCCTCGCCTGTTGCGCCATTTTCTGATCGGCGCCACCTTTGGGCTCGCGGCCCTGATCGGAGGTCACGCACTCTTCGAGGCGCTGGTGGGCACGCCGGAGGTCACGTGCTCGGTCGGGCACGACCACGCCAGGAGCGACCGGTGATCGAGCGAGGTCGCGTCACGATCGCTCGCGAGGTCCCAGGCACCGGCCCAAGCGACCGTGGCATCCGCGTCGCGTCCGCAGGGCCGGACCGCGAGCTCGGGACCCCCGACGACATTGTGTGGAGCACGCGATGACCCCGACGGGACTGACCCAGCTCTCGCGAAGCGCCCTGGTGCGCGTCTTTCTGCTCTATGCGGTGCTCGCCACCGCGATCGTCGCGTTCACCACGTTGTTGGCGCACCGCCGCGGCATGTCGCCGCATCACAACGAGCAACAGGCGCAGCGCGATCGGCCTGCGCACGGGAGGTGATCATGCGTCATGCCACGGATGGACATGGTTATCAGGCGCGCGTCTTGGCGACGCTCGGGCTGATGCTGGCCGGCATCACGGCCGCCGGTGCGACCCTGCTCGACGCGCTGGCGCGCTGACCCCGAG
>DATLHR010000434.1:0-2520 GCA_035539815.1 Kofleriaceae bacterium | reverse complement strand
CAGGTCGACGAAGCGATCGATCAGGAAGTCCGCGATCGCATCAAGAACCTCGAAGAAGGTACGCAGGCGTGGGAGGTCGAGTACGCAAAGGTGCTCGATCAGATCAAGACGAAGCACGGCATCAAGGAGTGATGTCGGCGGCTTAGGCCGCGTGCGCTGCGCCACGATCTTGGTGCTTGGCGAAGCGGCGGCATCGGGCACCATTAGAGGATGGGCCCGTGCAAGGCGTGCATCGAGAAGCCGGTGATGCGCTGCGGACGGTGCACGCTCACGCGCTGCGCGATGCATGCGATCCGGCCGGGAGAGCGCTGCCAGCTATGCGAGCGTGACTGGGCCGACGAGGCACCGACGCGCCGCGCGGCGAAGTTGATCTTCGCACCGCCGGCCGCGCTGCTCGCGGGCGGCCTGTTGTTCGGCTTGCTGCTGCCGGTGTCGATCGGCGGCGCGATCGGCGCCACCGTGATGGCGATGCTCGCCGCGGGCACCGGCGTCGGTGCGGGTGCAGGCGCGTGCAAGATCGTCGATCGAAGTGCGCGCGCGATGTTCTTGCGCGAGCGCGCGGGGTCGCTGCCGACCGCGCGCTTGCTACCGAGCGGCCGCAACCACTAGCCGGGGAGGCCGAGCGCCTCGCGTACCTCGCCCACCACCATCTCGGCGAGCCGCTGGATCATGAGCTCGCCTTCCTCGACGGTGGCGGCGGCGGGGTTACCCGCGTAGGCGAGCTCCATGCCCATCGCGGTGAACGTGCCGACGCCGGCGGCGAGCTTCTCCGACAGGCTGATCGGCACGGGCTGCAGCGTCGTGCGCATCGCCTCGTCGACGAGCTCGGGCGCCGCGGCCATCACGATCGACGTCTCGTATTGTCCGGCGTGACACGCGCCGCTCTTGAACTCGGGCGACAGCGTGCGCGCCCACTTGCGCGTGAGCGGGCACGCGACGCTGACCTTGCCGGCGCGCCCGTCGAGCACGGCGCGGATCGCGGCGTCGTGGGCGGGCTCGAGGTGGTTGTTGACGAGGCAGACGTGGCGCAGGCCCTGCGCGAGGAGGCCATCGCAGACGGCGGCGACGTACGCGGTGAGCACCGCCGGTGGGATCGAGACCGCGCCCGGAAAGCCGACCGCGCAGTCGGTGACGCCGTAGCCGATCGCGGGCGCGATCACGGCGGTGAGCGGGCCCTTCTTGTCGAACAGCTCGCACGCGCGCACGCAGGCAGCCGCCGAGATCACGACGTCGGTGCCGAGCCCGAGGTGCGGACCGTGCGGCTCCGTCGAGCCGACCGGGACGAGCGCGACGACGGGCTTCTTGCCCTCGAGCAGCGTGTACAGCGAAGCCGTGGTGTGACGTGCCAGGAACTTCTCGCCCATGGTTACTCTCCGCCCAGCTCGCCGCGCTTCTCGCGCTCGAGCAGCGCCTTCTTGTCGACCTTGCCGCGATCGTTCTTCGGTAGATCGTCGACAAAGGCGATCCACCGCGGGTACTTGTGCTTCGACAGCCGCGACTGCACGTGCGCCTTGAGCTCCGCGATCAGCGCGCGCTTGCCGTCGGCGGTGGCGATCCGATCACGGGCGTCGGGGCGCAGCTCGATCAGCGCCTTGGGCTTGGTGAGCCCGGCGTCCTCGGCGGGGATCACGGCGGCGACGGACACGCATGCGTGCGCGAGCAAGCAGTCCTCGACCTCGCGTGGCGCGACGAAGATGCCGCCGACCTTGAACAGATCGTCGGCGCGGCCCTGGAACCACAGGTAGCCGTCCCCGTCGATCGAGAAGAGGTCACCGGTGCGGCACCAGTGGCCGTGGAACGTCTTCCAGCTCTTGTCACGATCCTGAAAGTAGCCCTGCGCGACCGAGTCGCCCTTGACCCACAAGACGCCGATCTCGCCGGGTGGCAGCGAGGCGGCGGCGGCGCCGTCAGCGTCCTCGGGGAGGATCGCGAGCTGGTAGCCCTCGACGACGCGCCCGAGCGAACCGGGCTTGATGTCACCGGGGCGATTCGAGCAGTAGATGTGGAACATCTCCGCGCTGCCGATGCCGTCGTAGACCTCGGCGCCGAACCGCTCGGTGAACCGGCGCAGCAGCGGCTCGGGCAGCGCCTCGCCGGCCGACAGGTGGAAGCGCACGCACGAGAGGTCGAGGCCTCGCTCGCCCTTGGCGCGCAGCTCGTCGTCGAGGTCGAGCAGCTTGCCGAGCATGGTCGGCACGTTGGTGACGACCGTCGGGCGATAGCGCGCGATCGCGGCGGAGATGCTCTCGGCGGTCGGCCGCTCGCTGAACAGGCCGACCGTCGCGCCGACCGCGAACGGGAACCACAGGTTGGTGCCGGTCGCGTAGCCGAAGAACAGGCGTGGCACGCTGACCGTGACGTCCGACTCGCGATAGCCGACGGTGCGCTTGGCGTAGACCTCGGTGTTGAACGCGAAGTCGCGGTGCATGTGCATGGCGGCCTTGGGCGCGCCGGTCGAGCCCGAGGTGAACAGCCAGATCGCGTGATCGTCGCGGTGGGAGCGCGGGCGGCCGCGCGCCC
>DATLHR010000433.1:0-3247 GCA_035539815.1 Kofleriaceae bacterium | reverse complement strand
GTACTCGGGGTCCCACGGCAAGAGGAGCGTGACGCTGCCGTCGCCCGTGGGCTCGCGCAGGCGCGGCATGATCGGGTGCGGCTCGTCGCCACGCGCGGTGCCGGCCGCGAGCACGTCCTCGATCGTCGAGAATTCGGCGAGCTCGTGCATCGTGCGCAGCTGCGGCGGCGGCAGCGCGAGCTCCTTCGCGCGCGCGATCGCGTCGCTCGGCCGCACCCACACCTGATCGACGGTCTCGACGTTGTCGAAGCTCGGCTCCTGCGCCAGCGGCAGCTCGCACACGAAGAACCGCGCGCTGAACCGCTTGGGCTCGATCGACGGTGTGATCCAGTGCGCCCACGGCACGAGCACGTCGGTCCGCCAGCCGAGGCCGAACCGCTCGAGCACCGCACCGGGCTCCTCGCCGGCGAGCACGCGCTTTCGCAATGCCGCCGCCGACGCCGGTGCGCCTTCGGTCAGCGTCGTCGAGGTCCCGCCCTGCGTGTCGCGCGCGAGCAGCACGCCGGCCTCTTCGAACAGCTCGCGCGCACGTGCGCGCGTCCTCACTCTCCTCGGCCCCGCCGCCCGGGAACACGAACGCGCTCGCCATGAACGACGCTCCCTTGCGCCGGCGCAGCAGGAACACGTCAAAGCCCACCGGCGCCCTGCGGAGCAGGATCACCGACGCGGCCTCTCGCAACGCGGTGCTCACCCCGTGTTCGTACCACAGCTCAGTCGATGCGAAGCTCGCCACGCACCGGCTCGTCGTCGAGCCCGAGCCAATCCTCGATCAAGCGCTCGACATAGCGCGCGACCTTCTGCGACGGGGTCTCGAGCACGAGCCGATCCGCCCTGCCCTTGCGCCGCGCGAACACACCGAACCACGTGAGGAAGCCCGCGCGCGGCTGCCGCTCGACGACGAACAGCGCATCGATCGCGCCGGCGCCGAGCACGAACCCGAGGTCACCATCGTGGACCTCGATCGCGAGGTCATCGACGTCGATCACGACGTCCGAGGTGACGATGTTGCGTGCCTGGACCTGGACCCGAATACGCAGCGTCTGCTTCCCGGTCTCGATCCCGCGATACGGCGTTCGCAGCCGCTTCTCCGTCGACAACATCTCCATCGAGACGTCGCTGGGGGGCAGCCGCAAGCGACAACGGCCCATCCCCTCCACTCTACCGCGGCGAGCGCTACGGGACGACGACGAACTCGCGCTTCATCAGGCTGATGATGTTCTGCGCTGCGTCGAGGTCGGTGCCCGGGAAGTTGTCGAGCACCTTCTGGAGCTGGCCGTGGTCGAGGACGAGCTGGAACGTGTCGAGCTCCGATGGGGTCAGCTCGCGCAGCTTGCCGGCGAGCGGCGTCGGCACGGCGAGCGGTGAACCGAGCGGCGGCAGCTGGCGCTGGAGGTTGCGGAACTCGTCGAGCTGGCGGACGCCCTCCATGAGGAGGCCCTCGGTCGACTCGTTGACCTCTTCCATCACCTGCATCTCGGCCCCGGGCTCGAGCTCGAATGTGCCCGTCGCCCAGGTCAGCATGCGGTAGATGGCCTTCTGCGGGCTGACGGCGAAGTCGTCGTTGATGGTCGCGAAGTAGATCGCGCCCTTGCGCATGTAGATCTTGCCGAGCGAGACGCCGTTGTTGATGGCGAGGACGCCGCTCTTGCGGCTCGTCGACAGCAGCTGCAGCAGGTCGGGCAGTGGGATCTCCTCGATCACGCCGGACATCGGCCGGCCCTGCGTGGCCTGCCGCTTGTTGGAGGCATCCTCGAGCTTGCGGCGCGCCTCGGCCTCCGAGGTCTGGCTGATGTTGCCCTCGACCGCGACGACCTTGATGATCGACGTGCCGACCAGGATGCGGTCGCCCTCGTGGAGCAGCGCGCGTCCGGAGATCTTCTCGCCGTTGACGAATGTGCCGTTCGTCGAGCCCATGTCCTGGATGTAGACCTCGGCGTCGGTCGAGCTGATCTTGGCGTGGCGGCGCGAGACCATGTCCTCGACCAGGACCATGTCGAGGTCGCTCGATCGCCCGATGATGATCTCCCGGTTCATGCGAAGCGGGAACTCGCCTCCCTGGTACTTGCCCGAGATGAAGCGGAGAGCGAAACGTGGCCGGTCGTTCATGACTTAGCGGCGCGGGGCGCTTTGCCCACTGCGCAAGAACTCGAAAATTCTAGTGCCCAACCGACGACGGAGGCAAGCAATCGGACCTCCGGATCCTGAGATCAGTCGGTCTCGGGGGCGTCATCGCGGTCCGCGCGGTCGTGCGGCGGCCGCAGCGTGTTGACCACCCGCCGGTAGACCTCGTCGGAGACCACCAGGCTGCTGTGGCCCAGGGGCACAGTCATCGAATTTGCCCCGAGCAGCCGCGTGGTGGGCAGCGGCACCACCCAGTCCCGCGCGGCCGCGATGGTGTGGACCTCGACCCCCGGCGGCATCGGGCCCTGCGCCAGCTCGTCCAGGAACCGGCTGCGGGGCAGCAGCTGCCACGACGAGGTCGACCACAGGCCGAGCGTGACCACGCCCGCGAGGGCCGCCCACGTCCCGCGTAGCGGGGTCCCCATCATGATGAGCTTGCGCACCCGCGCATGGCCGCCGAGCTTCTTGACGTAATAGAGGCCGATGAGGCCGCCCATCGAGTGCCCGATGATGTCGATGCGCTGCGACGGCGTCTGGGCGAGGATGCGCTCGATCTTGCGGTGAATGAGGAACGCGGAGCGACGGATATCGCGCGTGTTGAGCGTCCCGAGGTTGAACGAGACGCAGACGAATCCGTCGGTGACGAGGCGTCGCTCGAGCACGTACATCGAGCCGCGCGTCCCGAGGAAGCCGTGGATGATGAGGACGGGCGGCGCCTCGGGGCTCAGCTCGTCGAAGGCGGCGTCGCGCCGGATCCGATTGCCGCGGGCGAGATGACGCAGATACGACAAGCCGTCGGCGCCGCCCGCGACGTCCTGGCCAATGGTGCTGCGCTTGCCGAGCCAGCGCCCCGGGGCCTCGAGGGCCCAGCGGAGGAGCCACGAGGATGAACGCGACTTCGGGTCTGCCACTTCAACCACGATAATCCGAGAACCCGTCGCTGACGAAGCGGCTGCACTCCTTCGCGTAGGCATTGCCGGCGGCAGCGGCGGTGGGATAGTCGACGACTCGCCACTGGCCGCGGGTGCCAACGGTGCCGAACCGACTGATCACGCAGGTCTGGATGCGATAAACGAGGGCGAACTCGGGGCCGCGGCGCAGCGAGCGCGAGTCGCCGGGCTCGTCC
>DATLHR010000432.1:0-6500 GCA_035539815.1 Kofleriaceae bacterium | reverse complement strand
AATCTGTGGCGGGCTTCATGAGCCTCTCTCGACGGAAGAGCCGGATGGTGGAAATCTCCTCGTCCGGATCTGGTGAGGGCCGTGGCATGCGCGTGGAAACGCGCGCATGCCCGGCTACTCGACATCACGGGCGCGATCACGTTCACGGCCACGATCACGACCACGTTCACCTCACAGGTTTTGATCTGTCCGCTCTTAGAACAGCAGGGGGGCACCGCCGAGGAACAGCACGCCTTCGCTCGCGGCGGCGTCGTCGTCGAGCTGCAGCTCGATCATGCGACCGCGCAGCTCGCGATCGCGGTGCGGATGGCGCACCGGCACCTCGCCGGGTAGCACCTCGCGGACGACGCCGACCTTGCGGCACACGATCATCGCGACGCGGCACGCGGTGACCTCGGTGCCGGGCTTCGCGTTGTCGAGGTTCTCGTATGGCACGAGCGCGAGGTTGGACGTGCGATCGGTGGCGCGCAGGTACGGCGACGCTTCGAGACCGCGGATGATCTCGTCCTGGCGCGCGATCGAGGCCTCGAGCACGGTCTTCTGGGCGAGCGCATCCGCGAGCGCGCGGCGCGAGTCGTCGAGCTGGCGCTTCACGGCGAGCACTTCGTACGGGAGGCCGGCTTCGGTCGCGCCGCCGGAGAGCACGGCGTCGAGCGCGTCGGTCTCGCGCGCGAGCTTGGCCGCGAGCTCGCTGAGCTCCGCGTGCCGCTGCTCGAGCGCGAGGCTCGACGACGAGATCTGGGCGAGCTGGTAGTTCTCGGCGAGCAGGCGGCTGTCGTCGATCAGGCCGGCGTCGTGCTGCGCGTTGACGCGCCACGCGTGGTCGGCGGCGAACACGCCCGAGGTGGCGGTGAGCTTCGCGCGCGCCGATGCGGCCGTGCCGACGAGCTTGCGCGCGTGGTCGAGCGAGCGGCGCCGCGTGTCGCGATCCTTCTCGATCGAGCTCGCGAGCTCGGCCTGGTAGCTGCGATGCTCGGCGATCGCGCGCTCGGTCTCGGCGAGGTCGGCGGCCGCGCGGTCGCGCAGGTTGCGCTGCTCGGCGAGGCTCGCGGCCGCGGCGACGACCTTCGCATCGCTCGGCGACAGTGCGACCGGCGTCATCCACGACTCGCTCACCATGTAGAAGACCGTCTGGGTGACGTAGCCGACGAGCGCGACCACGATCATGGTCAGCAGCCCGAAGCCGATCGCGCGATACGCCGAGACCGCGACCTTCTTCGCGCGGGCGTGCACCGGCGGCCGCGCCGGCAGGCCGATCTTCTCGTACACGGTCCAGCCCGTACCGCGCGTGCTCGGCTGCGGTGCCACGGGGAGCCGCGCCGGCAGGACGTGCGTGCGGCCGTCCTCTTCGAGCTCCTCGGCGATCTCGACCCGCGCCTCCGCGATCGACGGCTCGGCGGGCGCCGGACCGACGTCGATCACGCCGTGACGGACGCCCGGAGCCAGTGCATTGCCCCACCGCGCCTGGGTGGCGGGCAGCCGCATCGCGTGAGTCGCGTATCCATGAACTGTAGGCTGGCTCATGTTGGCTACGCTCGAGCAAGAACGTGGCCAGCCCCAAAAGCGTCAATTCCAAGCGCATTTCGGGCCATATGACGATTCTTCTCGAAGGGATGTCGGCGTCAAGCGTATAGACGGCGCATGTCACGTCGACCGTCTCCCGGAGACACGAGCGAGCGACATGTCTCCTCTGGAGACACCACGTCGATCCAGCGCGAGCTGCCGGCCACGGGGGTGCGGCCGGGCGCTCCGGTCTGCGTGTCGCTCACCGACGGTCGTGTCCGGGTGATCGACGGCGCGGTCCGCATCGGCCGCGACGAGACCTGCGAGCTCGCGCTGCTCGATCGCTCGGCGTCGCGCACGCACGCGCTGCTCGAGGCGCGCACGAGCGGCGCCATCGCGATCACGGACCAGCACAGCCGCAACGGGACGTTCGTCGACGGGCGGCGCGTCGCGGTGACCGAGGTCACGGGCCCGGTGATCGTGCGCGCCGGCGAATCGGTGTTTCGCATCGTGCACATGGTCGACGAGCCGGTGTCCGCGACCATCACGCCGCCGCTCGTAGGTGGGACGTCGCTCGTGCCGCTGCGCCGCACGCTCGGCCTCGTCGGCCCGACGAATCTCCCGGTGCTCGTGCTCGGCGAGACCGGCACCGGCAAGGAAGTCGTCGCACACGAGGTCCACGCGGCCAGCCAGCGCACGGGCGCGTTCGTCGCCGTGAACTGCGCCGCGCTGCCCGCGCACCTGATCGAGAGCGAGCTGTTCGGCCACGCGCGCGGTGCGTTCACCGGCGCTGCAGGCACGCGGCGAGGGCTGTTCGCAGAGGCCGAAGGCGGCACGCTGTTCCTCGACGAGGTCGGCGAGCTTCCGCTCGACGTCCAGGCCAAGCTGCTGCGCGTCCTCGAGACCAAGGCGGTGCGTCAGGTCGGCAGTGATCGCGAGGTCACGCTCGACGTGCGGATCGTGAGCGCGACCAACCGCGATCTCCATGCCGGGGCGGCGCGCGGCGAGTTCCGGCCCGACCTGCTCGCGCGCCTCGCCGGCGTCGAGCTGATGCTGCCCCCGCTGCGCGAACGCGTCGAGGATCTCGGCGTGCTCGTGCCGTATCTGTGGCGGCGCGCGCACGGCACGACGCCGCAGATCGACGCCGATGCCCTCGAGGCGATGGCGCTGTACGACTGGCCGCTCAACATCCGCGAGCTCGATCACGCGCTGCGCGCGGCCGCGATCGCGAACCCGAGGGTCATCGAGCTCGATGCGCTGCCGGCGCGGATCGCCGCCGGCCTGCGCACGCGGCGCGCGGAGGTGGCGGCGCCAGCCGCGGTGTCTCCCGTGCGCGCCGAGACGCTCTACGATCAGCGCGACACGATCGAGCGCGCCCTGCGCGAGCACCGCGGCAACGTGCAGCAGGTCGCGCGCTCGATCGGCATGGCGCGCGGTCATCTATATCGCGCGCTTCGCCGCTGGAACCTCGATCCCGCGGTGTTCCGCGCCCCGACGGAACCGCCCCATGACCCGGAGGCGTCACGATGAGCCGACCCACGTTACCGGCTGGCACGCCGCTCGCTAGGAGCCGCGGCGTGTCTGCCATGACCGAGATCGGAACCGGACCCGCGAAGGCGCAGCCTGTCGCGCCCGTGCCCGTGCCGACCGCGATCGGCCGCTATCACGTCGAGCGCGTGATCGGCACCGGCGCGAGCGGCGTCGTCTATGCCGCGCGGCACGAGGTGCTCGGCAAGCCGGTCGCGCTCAAGGTGCTGCGCGCGGAGTGGGTCAGCGACCCCGCGCAGTCGCAGCGCTTCCTGCGCGAGGCGCGGCTCGCCGCGGCGCTGACGCACGAGAACATCGTCGACATCACCGACTTCGGCACCGACACGACGACGGGCGCGCCGTACCTGGTGATGGAGTACCTGCGCGGTACGAGCCTGCGGGCGCTGTGTGCGATGGGGCCGATCCCGTGGCCGCGCGTGGTCAACATCCTGATCCAGCTCGCGCGCGCCCTCGCATGTGCACACGCCGACGGCGTGCTGCACCGCGATCTGAAGCCGCACAACATCATCCTCGAGAGCTCGTCGGGGCGCAGTGATCTGGTCAAGCTGTGCGACTTCGGATTGTCGCGGCTGCTCGACGGTGGGGACCGCATCACGAGCACGGGCGCGTTCATCGGCACGCCGGCGTACATGGCCCCGGAGCAGATCCGCGGCGAGGTGCAGGACGAGCGCGCCGACCTCTACTCGTTCGGCGTCACCGCGTACGAGATGCTGACCGGCAGCCTGCCGTACGCGGCGACGACACCGGTCGCGCTGGTCGCCGAGATCGTCGGCGAGGCGCGCAAGACGCTCCAGTTCCCCGAGGACGTGCCGGAGCCGCTGCGCGACCTCATCACGCGCTGCCTCGCACGCGACGTCGCGGCGCGGCCGCGCCATGCGCTCGATCTCGAAGGCGAGCTCGCGGCGATCGCGAGCCTGCCGCAGGCGGCGCCCACCGACCTCGTCGGACAGACGATCGGCAACTATCGCGTCGTCGCACCGCTCGGTTCGGGTGGCAGCGGCTCGGTGTGGCTCGCCGAGCATCCCGTCATTGGTACGCGTTGCGCGATCAAGGTGCTGCGGCCCGAGGTAGCGACGCAGCCGGGCGCGTTCGAGCGCTTCATCAACGAGGCGCGCGCGGCGAGCCAGATTCCGAGCCCGCACATCGCGCGCACGCTCGATCTCGGTCGCCTGCCGGGCGGTCAGCCGTACGCGGTGATCGAGTACCTCGAGGGCGAGACGCTGCATACGCGCATCGATCGCGACATGCGGCTCGACGTCCCGACCTCGATCGGCATCGCCCGTCAGATCGCGAGCGCGCTCGTCGAGGCGCACGCGATCGGCATCGTGCACCGCGACATCAAGCCGGCGAACGTGTTCCTCGTCCCCGGCAGCACCGGGCCGATCGTGAAGCTGCTCGATTTCGGCATCGCGAAGCTCGGCGGCCCCGCGGCGAGCGGCGCGCCGAAGACGCAGATGGGCTACTTCATGGGGACGGTCGCGTACTGCCCGCCCGAGCAGCTGATGGGGCTCGAGGTCGGGCCGAGCGCCGATGTCTACGCGCTCGCGTCGACGCTGTTCGAGATGCTCGCGAGCAGGCCGCCGTTCACCGGTCCGGTCACGGACATCGCCGTCAAGGCCACGACCGAGGAGGCACCGACGCTCGGCTCGATCGGCATCGACGTCGGTCCGGGGCTCGAGCGCCTCATCGTCTCGATGCTCGCGCGCGAGCCGAGCAAGCGCCCGTCGATGCCGGACGTGCTCGCGCGGCTCGAGGCGCTCGCGAACGGGCCCGCGCCGCAGGTCCCCGCCGCCGGACCCGCACCGAGTGCCACCGCGTACGCCGCACCGGCGGTGGCGGTCGAGCCCGAGGTCGTGGTCGAGGAGCGCGCACCGAAGCGCCGCGCATGGATCGCGCGCGTCGCGATCGTGGCGGTCGCCGTGATCGCCGTGTGGTGGCTGTGGCCGGACGACAAGAAGCCGACGCCGCGCGCCGCGACGCCGGCGGCCGCGACGACCAAGCCCGCGGCGCCGACGTTCGAGCCGATCGCGCCGCCGCCGAAGGACCCGCCGCCGGCGCCGACCGCCGCGACGACGACCACATCGTCGGGCGCAACGATGCCCGTCGCTCCGTCGACGCCGTCTGCCGCGTCGACGACCGTGAGCAACTCGACCGCGTCCGCTTCGCCCTCCAGTGCCGATTCGGCCAAGACCGTGCGCACCAAGTCGACGGACTCGCGCAAGTCAGGCTCGTGGCGCGACAAGACGACCAAGCCGGACAAGGGCACGCGGCCGACCGGCGACGTGATCATCGCGGATCCGTTCGGAGGCTCGCCGTGACGGTCCCGGCGGTGATGCCGGCGAGCCGTGACTCCGTGTCGTCGCTTCGCGTCGGCGAGCTGACGCTCGTCGAGGTGGTCGCGCGCGGTCCGCTGGCGACGGTGTATCGCGCGACCCATCCGCGGCGCGGCGAGGTTGCGGTCAAGCTCTATCACCGCGAGCACGAGCTGGCCGACACGCGCGCGCGCATCGAGTCCGTGGCGCAGGCGCAGGTGCGGCACCCATCGGTGGCGCGCCTGATCGACGCCGGCCGCCTCGCCGATGGACGCTGCTATCTCGCGAGCGAGTGGGTGGATGGCCCGACGCTCGCGGCGCTGGTGCCACAGCGCCCGGCGTGGGCGCGGATCCGGCCCATCATCGCGTCGATCGCGTCGGGGCTCGGCGCGATCCACGAGGCCGGCATCATCCATCGCGATCTCAAGCCGAGCAACGTGATGCTGCCGCCGACGGGAACGCCCGCGGCGACGATCGTCGACTTCAGCCACTCGCTGATCGTCGGTGACGTGCGCGTGACCGATGCCGGGCTCGTGCTCGGCTCGGCCGCGTACATGTCCCCGGAGCAGACGCGCGGGGATGCGCTCGACGGGCGCTCCGACCTCTACGCGCTCGGCGTCATCCTCTACGAGCTGCTGTGCGGCGAGCCGCCGTTCGCCGGCGAGGGCGCCGACGTGCTGCGCCGCCACCAACGCGAGCCCGTGGTGGCCCCTCGCAAGCGTGCGCCGGATCGCGCGATCCCGGCAGCAGCCGAGGACGTGTGCATGTGGCTGCTCGCGAAAGATCCTGCAGCGCGCGTCCCCAACGCGCGCGTGTTCGCCGTGACTCTGGCCGCGATGCAAGCCGCATCGCCGAGGTCTGACGTATGAAGCTCGGAGCGCTCACCGTCGTTGCCCTGCTCGCTGTCCCCACGCCCGCCGTCGCCGACAACGCACGCGAGCAGGCCGCCGCCGTCGATCGGGCGAAGGCGCACTTCGAGCGCGGCCGCCAGCTCTCGGAGGCGAAGCAGTTCGCGGCCGCGTACACCGAGTTCGCCGCCGGCTACGCCGCGAGCCCGCGCCCGTTGTTCCAGTTCAACATGGGCGAGTGCTCGCGCGCGCTGGGCCGCACCGCCGAGGCGCGTGATCACTATCAGCG
>DATLHR010000431.1:0-2695 GCA_035539815.1 Kofleriaceae bacterium | reverse complement strand
ATGCCCATCACGAGCACGAGCGGGCGCCCGCGCGTACCGAACACGTCGTATGCGAGCTCGAGCTCGCCGACGCGGGCGCAGGGCTCGCGAGCGGCGCGCCGGTGATCGCCGGGACGACGGGCGGCCCGGGCAGCGCGATGGCCACGGTCGCCCACGATGCGGGCGTCGCCGAGCCCGCGCTGCCCGAGCGCGTGACCATCACGTTCGACGCACCGAAGGGCGCGACGATCACGAACCTCACCACGAAGACCGGCTTCGGCGCCGTGCCGAACGTCAGCGTGGCGGGCAGCCGTACGCCGGTGTCGTTCCAGCTCTCGCTCAAGGGATTTCGCGACGTCGTCGTCGACGTGATTCCCGACAAGGATCAGACCATCAAGCCCGACTTCGTGAAGGCCACCGCTGGCTCCTCGCGCACGCCGTCGGGTTCGCCGGCGACGCCACCACCCGACGCGGCGACGCCGGTGCTCAAACCGGATCCGGGGCCGCCGGCGACCAAGCCACCGCCTGACGACGACTGCCCCGAGCTGCCGTGCCTGAAGGATCCGCTGAAGAGCGCGCCGAGCGGCGGCGGGTGACCGTGGACACCGGGCGCGCCCGCGTCGGCGAGCTCGAGCTCGCATACGACGTGTTCGGTACGCGCGGGCGCCCGCTCGTGCTCGTGATGGGCATCGGCGCGCAGCGCGTGATGTGGGATCAGGCGCTGTGCGAGCAGTTCGTCGACGCCGGCTTCCACGTCGTGCGCTTCGACCACCGCGACATCGGCGAGTCGACCAAGCTCGACGCCCCCGTGCCGCGCCCAGGCCGCGTGCTCGCGCGCCGCATGCTCGGAATGCACGTCGACGCGCCGTACGACCTCTCCGACATGGCGGCCGACGTCGCGGGCCTGATCGACGTGCTCGGCCTCGGCAGCGCGCACGTCGTCGGCACCTCGCTCGGCGGCATGGTCGGCCAGCACCTCGCGATCGAGCACCCGGCGCGCGTTCGATCGCTGACGACGATCATGACCACGCCCGGTGGCCGCCGCTATCCGCCGCAGCCGCGCGCGCTCAGGGCGTTGTTTCCCTCGCGCCCCGCCACCGCCGAGGAAGCCGGCCGCATGGTCGAGACCCTGTTCGCCACCATCGGCAGCCCGATCTGGCCGATCGATCGCCCGCGCCTCCGCGCCATCGGCGAGATCGCCTTCGAGCGCGGCCTGTCGCCGCGCGGCTTCCTCCGCCACTTCGCCGCCGTCATGGCGAGCGAGGACTGGCGACCCAGGCTCCGCACGTCCACCGTGCCCACGCTCGTCATCCACGGCACCCGCGATCCGATGTTCCCGCTGCGCGCCGGCCGTGCCCTCGCGCGCATGCTCCCCGAGGCGACGTGGCTGCCGATCGCGGGCATGGGGCACGACCTCCCGTCGCCGATGTGGCCGGTCTTCGTTCGCGCCATCGCGCGTCACGCCGAGCGCGCCGAGGCGCGTGCTAGGTTCTGAGCCTCGTGCGAGTGCCGTAAGTGGTAGCCGGAGTGGCCTTAAAAGCCACGGCCCGTAAGGGCGTGCGGGTTCGAGTCCCGCCTCGCACACTACCTCGAGCGTCGACTTCGCTTGTTGAGTCCGCGGTGCGTCGGCTGAAGCGCATGGCAGTTCGGGCACAGGATCCGGAGGTTCTCGAGCCGATTGTCGTCGTGGTCACCATTGATGTGATCGAGCTCGACAGGAATGCGTCCATCGCTGGCGCGCTGCGCCCAGCCGCACAGCTCACACGCGGGCTGCTTCAGGCCCGCTCGAAACAGCCGCTGCTTGAGATCTCGCGATGATGTCCAGCGGCCCGCGACGAGCACCTCGGCGAGCGGGCGCGCTGGGCTCGGTTGGAACCGCAGGCCCTTGTTCCATGCCTGCCCGGTGAAATGGGAGGTGTCGATGTCGTGCTGCGCGATCGCGCGGGTGACGTGCCGGTAGTTCCCGCCTGCCGGAACAAGCTCGAGCGTGCGCATCACGTCTGCAAGGCTTCGCGCCTCCGAAACTGCCGCGCGCAGGTCCTCGATCGACCACCGTGCGTGCCCGGTGCTCGGCCCTCGGCGTGGAGCGAAGTGCGAGACGTCGAGCCCGAGTGTTTTCGCGCGCGCCTTCACGCCGCGACGGCTCTCGAGCGACCCGAGCCTCGCCGCTGCCATTCGATAGCTCGTCGACGTGGCAATCGCCGCCCGAAGCTCGTCATCTGTCCACCGCCGCTTCCTCGCCCATGTCATGCACGAGAGATCGCACATCGCTCTGACTGTCCGACTCTCGGACGACTGACTCAGTGCAGATGGACGACGTGCGCGAGCAGCTCGCCGGCCAGATAGTGGCTGCCCTTGGCGGGCCAGCGCCGGCCGTGGCGCATGAACGTGTTGACGACCGCGCGATCGGCGTCGCGCTTCGTCGCGGGACGCGATGCATCGACGAAGCCGCGGCGGACCACGCCGCCGCCCACGTACAGGAACTCGGTGACGCCGCGCTCCTCGTGCGCGATCACGGTCGCGACGAGGTCGGCCTCGCTGTCGCCGGTCACGTGATCGAACACGAGGAGGTCCCCGGCGCGGGGCGTGGCGGTGGGCTCGGCGAGGCGGCCGGCGCGCTCGGCCCACGCGAGGAGGTCGGCGGCGGTGGTGGCCTCGAGCGGCGCGCCGAGGTCGCGGGCCCAGGTGAGCGCTGCGGCGATCGGGTCGCGCGGAT